>NZ_JBIAXS010000021.1:59275-157437 GCF_042896885.1 Streptomyces sp. NPDC001231 | reverse complement strand
CCAGCCCCGCACCCCGCCACCCCGTCGGCAAACACCCCCACAAACAAGACACCCCCCGACCTTGAAGGCCGAGGGGGAACCTTTAAATTCAAGCTAAGGCAAGGCTTGCCTAAGTCAATGAGTTTACCGACACCCTGTCGGGAAAACCTTACCCCGAATTCCGGCCAAACGGACATGGCAGAGACAGGAAAGGCCCGCCCCCGGAGGGAGCGGGCCACGTGGGCGCGGTGCGGCGGTGCTACGGCAGCGTCAGGATGTCCGCCCCCGTCTCCGTCACCACCAGCGTGTGCTCGAACTGGGCGGTGCGCCTGCGGTCCTTGGTGACGACCGTCCAGCCGTCGTCCCAGACGTCGTACTCGTACGTGCCCAGCGTCAGCATCGGCTCGATCGTGAAGGTCATCCCGGGCTGGATGAGCGTCGTGGCGTGCGGGCTGTCGTAGTGCGGGACGATCAGCCCGGAGTGGAACGACGTGTTGATGCCGTGGCCGGTGAAGTCCCGGACCACGCCGTAGCCGAACCGCTTGGCGTACGACTCGATGACCCGGCCGATGATGTTGATCTGCCGTCCGGGGCGGACCGCCTTGATCGCGCGGTTGAGGGCCTCGCGGGTGCGCTCCACCAGCAGGCGGCTCTCCTCGTCCACGTCACCCACGAGGTACGTCGCGTTGTTGTCCCCGTGCACCCCGCCGATGTACGCCGTCACGTCCAGGTTGACGATGTCGCCGTCCCGCAGCACGGTCGAGTCCGGGATGCCGTGGCAGATGACCTCGTTGACCGAGGCGCACAGCGACTTGGGGAAGCCGCGGTAGCCGAGCGTGGAGGGGTAGGCGCCGTGGTCGCACATGAACTCGTGCGCCACCCGGTCCAGCTCGTCCGTGGTGACGCCGGGCGCGATGTGCCGGGCCGCCTCCTCCATCGCCTGCGCGGCGATCCGCCCGGCGATCCGCATCGCCTCGACGGTCTCCGGCGTCTGCACCTCCGGCCCGGCGTACGGCTTCGGCGCCGGCCTGCCGACGTACTCGGGGCGGCGGATGTTTCCGGGCACGGAACGGGGCGGGGACAGCTCCCCGGGGACGAGCAACGACTGGCCAGACATGTCGGCGAGTCTATCCGGGGGCGATGGGGGAACATGTCCGTGGCGAGAGGAGCTGGTCATGGCCCTGTTCAAGAAGCGGACCGCCGGTAAGCCGGGTGAGTGGTACTACTGCCTGGAGCACAAGAAGGTCGAGGAGGGGCCCGAGTGCCCCGCCAAGGACCGGTTCGGCCCGTACGCCTCCCGCGAGGAGGCCCAGCACGCGATGGACACCGCCCGCGAACGCAACCTCCAGTGGGAGAACGACCCCCGCTGGCACGACGCCCCGACGGCCGGCACCGAGGAGGGCAGCGGGGGCTGATCAGGCCCGAGGACGCCGATCACGTCGATCACACCGCTCACAGCGATCACAGCGATCACGCGGCCGCGCGCACGGCGCCGGCCGCGCGGTCCTGCCGAAGCCGCACCGCGCGCTCGTTGCCCGCGGGCCGGAGCCACCGTAGGCACCGGAGTCTTCGGAGGCAGGGGCGGGGGAGTCGTCGGTCACGAGGGGGCATCGTCGGCAGCGGAGTGCCGGCGGCACCCGGTTTTCCGCGCGCCCCGCTACCAGCGCGGAGGGGGAGGCGCCGTCAGGAGGTCCGTCAGCCGCGACAGGCGGTCCCGGAAGCGGCCGCGGCCGCGCGGGGCCGGCAGCGCGTTCTCCCCGGCCGCCGCGCTCACCAGATGCTGCACGGTGTCCAGGTCCAGCTCGGCCCCCGGCGGCACCGCCAGCGTCTCGTGCGCCATCGCCTCCAGCTCGCCCCCGCCGGAGCCCAGGGCCAGCACCGTCGCTCCGGCCCGCCGGGCCTCGTGCACGCGCTCCAGGAGCGGAGCGGGCTCCTCCGGAGCCACCACGAGCAGCGTCTCGCCGCGCCGGGCCGCCGACAGCCGCCCCAGACCCACGGCCAGGTGCTCCCGGTCCGCGGGGCGCGGGGCGTGCCGGACGAGCGTCGGGGCCAGCTCCGGGGTGCCCGACCAGGCGGCCTCGTCCACCAGATGCGCCGCCAGGTGCCAGGGCTCGTCCTCCGGTGTGCCCACGAGCAGCAGCCCGCCCCCGTGCGACACCACGGATCCCCGCAGCACCCCCGCGAACCGCCGGGTGGCCCCCAGCCACTCCGTTCCGGCGAGCACCTCGCGCAGCAGCGTGACCCGTACGGCGTCCATACGCGCGCATCCTGCCGCAAACAGGCGCGGCCGGCGCGGGCTTCGGTCCGCCTTTCGCCCTTCCGGGGGACCCGGCGGCAGCGGGGCCGCGGACGTAGAGTCGGCGCATGACCTCTAGCGACAGTGCACACAAGGCCCCCGCCAAGGATCCCTGGGACCTCCCCGACGTCTCCGGGCTGGTCGTGGGCGTGCTCGGGGGAACCGGTCCGCAGGGCAAGGGCCTGGCCTACCGGCTCGCCCGCGCCGGGCAGAAGGTGATCATCGGCTCGCGTGCCGCCGAGCGGGCCCGGGCGGCGGCCGAGGAGACCGGGTACGGCGTCGAGGGCGCCGACAACGCCGAGACCGCGCGCCGCAGCGACATCGTGATCGTCGCCGTGCCGTGGGAGGGCCACGGCAAGACCCTCGAGGCCCTGCGCGAGGAACTGGCCGGCAAGCTCGTCGTGGACTGCGTCAACCCGCTCGGCTTCGACAAGAAGGGCGCCTACGCCCTCAAGCCGGAGGAGGGCAGCGCCGCCGAGCAGGCCGCGGCCCTGCTGCCGGACTCACGGGTGACGGCGGCCTTCCACCACCTGTCGGCGGTCCTCCTCCAGGACTCCGGGATCGAGCGGATCGACACCGACGTGATGGTCCTCGGCGAGGAGCGCGCCGACGTGGAGACCGTCCAGGCGCTGGCCGGACGCATCCCCGGCATGCGGGGCGTCTTCGCCGGGCGGCTGCGCAACGCCCACCAGGTGGAGTCGCTGGTCGCGAACCTGATCTCGGTCAACCGCCGCTACAAGGCGCACGCGGGACTCCGCATCACGGACGTATGAGCCGATGGGGGACACTGTTGCCGGACGCTTCCGCACGGAGGCCTCCGCCATGCCCGAAGCAGTGTCCCCCGACAGGAGCCGACCGCCATGCAGCCCTCGCCCCCGTCCGGCCCGGCCCGGCGACTCGCCCTCTACGCCCTGATCGTCTGTGTGCTCGCGGTGGCCGCGGCCGTCGTCTCCTTCGTCCAGGGCAGCTGGCTCGGGGTGGTGTGGATCCTGCTGGCCGGGCTGTCGTCCAACATGACCTGGTACTACGCCCGCCGCGGCCGGACGGGGCAGGACCGCTCCGTCACCGGCTGACCGTGCACAACGCGCTGGGGCTGTCCCAGAAGCGGTACAGGTCCCAGCCGCAGGCCTGGTCCAGGTACCCGACGCCCAGGTGACGCAGGATCGCGTGGATCATGTCGAAGAAGGCGCTCCCGACCGACGGCAGGAACAGCAGCGCGAAGACCAGCAGCACGCCGAACGGCGCGATCGACTGGACCTGGCGCTTGACGCCGGGCGACAGCCAGGGCTCGATCACGCCGTAGCCGTCCAGGCCCGGGACCGGCAGGGAGTTCAGGATCGCCGCCGTCACCTGGAGCAGCGCGAGGAAGGCCAGCGCGAACCGGAACTCGCGGGGCACTCCGTCCAGCGCGTCGAGCCAGAACGGGGCCGTGCACACCACCGCGAACAGCGCGTTCGTCAGCGGTCCCGCCGCCGAGACCAGGCTGTGCCGCCAGCGGCCCCGGATCCGGCCGCGCTCGATGAACACGGCGCCGCCGGGCAGCCCGATCCCGCCCATGACCAGGAACAGGAGCGGAAGCAGGATGCTCAGCACGGCGTGCGTGTACTTCAGCGGATTCAGCGTCAGGTAGCCCTTGGCGCCGACCGTGACGTCACCGCTGTGCAGCGCGGTGCGCGCGTGCGCGTACTCGTGCAGGCACAGCGAGACGACCCAGGCCGCGGTCACGAACAGGAACACCGACAGGCCCGGGCGGGCCGGAAGCGGGTGGAATCCGGTCCAGG
Source organism: Streptomyces sp. NPDC001231 (assembly GCF_042896885.1). Lineage (NCBI taxonomy): Bacteria > Bacillati > Actinomycetota > Actinomycetes > Kitasatosporales > Streptomycetaceae > Streptomyces > Streptomyces sp. NPDC001231. The sequence goes on along the minus strand of NZ_JBIAXS010000021.1, from coordinate 153,381 downwards.
CGGCCCAGCCCGCGACCACGGTGACGGCCAGGATGCCGAGGAAGACGGGGCTGACCCGGCGGTCGCCGCGGCGGATGGTGACGGACGTCATGGGGGACGGCTCCTGTGCTCGTACGGTTCGTCCGGCGAGCCCGACCGTACCGGGCACACGGGGACAACGTCCCGCACCGGGCCCCGGGTTCCGGGACCGACCGGGCGCCGCGCCGCGGAAATCCCGTGACCGGCCGTGACACCACCGGAGACAATGGACCCCGTGCGCTATCGCATCCTCGGCACCACCCAGGTGCTCCGCCCCGACGGCACCGCCGTCCCGGTCGGCGGGGCGCGGCTGCGCGCCCTGCTGACCGTGCTCGCCCTGCGTCCCGGCCGTACGGTCCCGGTGCGCGCCCTCGTCGACGAGGTGTGGGACGGCGAGCCGCCCGCCGACGCGACGGGCGCGCTCCAGGCCCTGGTCGGGCGGCTGCGCCGGGCGCTCGGCGCGGACGCGGTGGCCTCCGCGGAGGGCGGCTACCGGCTCGCCGCCGCGGCCGACGACGTCGACCTGCACCGCTTCGAGCGGCTGGCCGGGGAGGGCCTGCGCGCGCTGGGCGACGGCGACCCCGCGAAGGCGGCCGTCGTCCTCGACGACGCCCTCGCGCTGTGGTGCGGCCCGGCCCTCGCCGACCTGCCCGACCGCACCGCCGAGGCGGCCCGCTGGAACACCCGTCACCTGGACGTGCGCCGGGCCCGCCTCACCGCCGCCCTCGCCCTCGGGTACGCCGAGCAGAGCCTGCCCGAGCTGACCGCCCTGTGCGACACCCACCCCCTGGACGAACCCCTCCAGACCCTCCGCCTGCGCGCCCTGCGCGACGCGGGCCGCACCGCGGAGGCCCTGGCCGCCTACGAGGACGTACGCCGTCTGCTGGCCGACCGCCTCGGCTCCGACCCGGGCCCGGAACTGCGCGCGCTGCACGCGGAACTGCTGCGGCCGCACGGGCGGCGCCCCGCCGGCGGGCCGCGCCAGGAGCCCGGCCCGGCCGTGGGCGCCGGGGCCCGGACCGCCGCGCCCGGTTCCGGCACGGCGCCGGGACCGCGCGCCGCCGAGAGCACCGCCGCCCCCGCGACGGCACCTCTCGCCGGGCCCGCCCCCGGCGTCCCGGCAGGCGCCGGGGGCGAGCGGGCGGACCCCGCCGCGGCGCCCGCGACGCTCACCTCCCGGCCCCCGAGCAACCTCCGCGCCCGGCTCACCTCCTTCGTGGGCCGCGAGGCCGACATCGAGACGATCCGGGCCGACCTCGGGGCCGCGCGTCTCGTGACGCTGCTCGGGCCGGGCGGGGCCGGCAAGACCCGGCTGTCGCAGGAGGCCGCCGAGGCGCTGCGGCCGGCGCCGCGGGACGGGGTGTGGCTGGCCGAACTCGCCCCCGTCGACGACGCCGAGGCCGTGCCCGAGGCCGTCCTCACGGCCGTCGGCGCCCGCGAGACCGTGCTGTACGGCGCCGGGGCCGAGGAGATGCGGGCGGTGGTCGCCGAGCGGCACGACGACCCCGTCGACCGGCTGGTGGAGCACTGCGCCCGGCGCCGCATGCTGCTCCTGCTCGACAACTGCGAGCACGTCGTCGACGCGGCGGCCCGCCTCGTCGAGGAACTGCTCGCCCGCTGCCCCCACCTCACCGTCCTCGCCACCAGCCGGGAACCCCTGGGCATACCCGGCGAGGTGCTGCGGCCGGTCGAGCCGCTGCCCGAGCCGGTCGCGCTGCGGCTGCTCGCCGACCGAGGGGCCGCCGTACGCCCCGGTTTCCGCCCCGACGCCGACCAGGACACCGCGGACGCCTGCGCCGAGATCTGCCGGCGCCTGGACGGGCTGCCGCTCGCCATCGAACTCGCCGCCGCCCGGCTGCGGATGCTGGCCCCACGGCAGATCGCCGACCGGCTCGACGACCGCTTCCGCCTGCTCACCTCCGGCAGCCGTACCGTCCTGCCCCGCCAGCAGACCCTGCGGGCCGTCGTCGACTGGTCCTGGGACCTGCTCGACGCCGAGGAGCGGTACGTCCTGAGCCGGCTGTCCGTCTTCGCCGGCGGCTGCGACCTCGCCGCCGCCGAGGCCGTGTGCGGCCCCACCGCCTTCGACGCGCTCGCCTCGCTCGTCGACAAGTCCCTTGTGGTGGCTGCCCCCGGCGCCGACGGTGAGATGCGCTACCGGCTCCTCGAGACCGTCGCCGAGTACGCCGGCGAACGGCTCGACGAGGCCGGCGGCCGCACGGAGACCGAGCGCGCCCACCTGACGCACTACCGCGAACTGGCCCGCACCACCGACCCGTTGCTGCGCGGACCCGGCCAGCGTGCGGCCATCGCCAGGTTCGAGCTGGAGTACGAGAACCTGCGCACCGCCCTGCGTCACGCCGTCACCGCACGCGACGAGCAGGAGGGCCTGTGCATGATCCTCTCGCTCACCTGTTACTGGCAGATGCGCGACGTGCGCATCGAGGCCCGCAACTGGTGCAGCGAGGTCATGGCGCTCGGCCCCGACCCCTTCACCGAGCCGGTCCGGCGCGCCGCGCCCGTCCGGCAGCGGTGCACGGACGCCCCGCCACCGATGACAGGCGAGGTCCTCGCCGAGGCTCGCCGGGGCCTGCACCTTGTCCATCTCGCCTGCATGGACACCGAGTTGGATGCCTGGGAGTCGCCCGAGGCGAAACGGAAACTGCGGCTCATCACCAAGGTCTACCAGCCCGGCCAGCCGCAGACCTGCCGCAGCCCCGGCATGCTCTGGCTCTTCGCGGTGATGCTGACCGGCGACGTGGTGCGCCTGCGCGAGGTCACCGACGCCGCCGTGCGTACCTGCCGCGAGACGCCGGGATTCGAGTGGGAACTCGCCCACACCCTCCAGTGGCGCGCCAACCTGCTGGCCAACCGCACCGACTGGGCCGGGGACGCGGGTCGGGACGCCGACGAGTCGCTGGAGATCTTCCGCCGCCTCGGGGACGCCTGGGGCACCGCCGAGGCGCTCTCCGCGCGCGCGGAGAGCCGCGAGCGCACCGGCGCGTATCTGTCGGCCGCCGCCGACTACCGGGCGGCCATCGAGCACGCCGAACGCCTCGGCGCCCCCGCCCAGGTCGCGGTGCTCAACGCCCGCCTCGGCAGCGTGCTGCTGGAGGCGGGCGAGGCCGAACAGGGCGAACGGCTGCTGCGCGAGGTCATCGAACAGAGCCGGAACGGCCACAACGACGCCATGCCCGCCGCCCGGCTCTTCCTCGCCGGCAGGCTCGGCATGACCGGCCGCATCCCCGAGGCGCGCGAGCAACTGAGGTTGCTGCGGGAGGAGTTCGGCATCTCCCACTTCGTCGTCTTCGACGGCTTCATCCTCGGCGCGGAGGCCTGGCTGGACGCGGCCGACGGCCTCTACGAGAACGCCCTGGACAAGGCCCGCCGGGCCCTTGAACGCGCCCAGGACCCGCTGTCCGAGGCCATCGCGCCCCATATGCGCTCGGCGTACCTGATCATCGGCGCGACGGCCGTGGTCGGCGTGGACGGCGGACGCCGGGCCCGGGACGCCGCCCGCTGCGTCGGCGCCGCCGACGCCCTGCTGCCGCCCCGCCACGTGCCCTCGTCCCTGGAACGTTATGCCCGCGACGAGGTCGTCGCGCGCACGCGGGCCCTGCTCGGCGAGGAGGCATACCAGGCCGCGTACGCCGAGGGCGGCGGCCTGTCCGGGGAGGAGGCCGCCGCCTTGATCTGAGCCGCACCGGCGCGAGGCCGTGCGGTCAGCTCTTGGTGCGGAACTTGTGGATCGCCACCGGCGCCATCACCGCCGTGAGCGCCGCCGACCAGGCCAGGCTCACCCACAGGCTGTGGGCCACCGGGCCGCCCACCATCAGTCCGCGGGCGGTGTCCGCGAGCGCGGACAGCGGGTTGTACTGGGTGAAGGTCCGCAGCCAGCCCGGCATCGTTCCGGGCGGGGCGAAGATCGACGAGCCGAACTGGAGCGGCATCAGCACCAGGAAGCCCATCGCCTGCACGGACTGCGCGTTCTTCATCACCACGCCGAGCGTGATGAACACCCACATCAGCGCCGAGCCGAACACCGCCGACAGGCCCACGGCGGCGAACAGGCCGGGCCAGTTCTCGATGTCGAAGCCGACCAGGACGCCGACGAACAGCAGGATCGCGGTGGCGATCAGCATCCGCAGCAGCTCCACCGCGATCTTGGCGAACAGCACCGAGCCGCGCCCGATCGGCAGGGACCGGAAGCGGTCCATGACACCGGAGTTGAAGTCCTGGTTGAAGCCGGTGCCCACGCTCTGGGCCAGGTTCATCCCCATCATGGCCATCAGGCCGGGCACGATGTACTGCACGTACTGCTGCTGCCCGCCGCCCAGCGACTGCCCGATCGAGCCGCCGAAGACGTACACGAACAGCAGAGTGAAGATCACCGGGAACAGGATCGCGTCGAACATCGACTCCGGGTCCTGTCGGATCCACAGCAGGTTGCGGCGGACCAGCGCGCCGGTGTGCCGCAGATGGCTGCGCAGCGGGATCCGGGCGTCGGCCTTGAGGCCGGCGGAGCCCAGCGGGGTCGTGGTGACGGCACTCATACGGCGACCTCTTCGCGGGTGTCGGCGGGCACGGTGTCCTGCGGGGCACTGGCGCGGTGGCCGGTGAGGGACAGGAACACCTCGTCCAGGCTGGGCAGTTCGGTGGTGATGGAGGTGATCGTGATACCGCGCGCGGTGACCGCGCCGACCACGGCGGTCAGCTGCTCGTCGCTGAGGACCGGCACGAGCAGGGAGCCGGTCGCGGTGTCGACGGTCGTCGCGGCGAGCCCGGTGATGCCCAGCTCGTCGAGCATCCCGGCCAGCGGGCGCACTTCGAGCGGGTCGGCCGGCTTCACGCGCAGGGTGCGCCCGCCGACCTTCGCCTTCAGCTCCTCGATGCCGCCGCCCGCGACGACCTTGCCGCGGTCGACGACGGTCAGCTCGGAGGCGAGCTGTTCGGCCTCCTCCATGTACTGGGTGGTCAGCAGCACGGTGACCCCGTCGCCGACCATCGCCTTGACCTCGGCCCACACCTCGTTGCGGGTGCGGGGGTCGAGGCCCGTGGTCGGCTCGTCCAGGAACAGGACGGCGGGCCGCCCGATCATCGAGGCGGCGAGGTCGAGCCGCCGCCGCATGCCGCCGGAGTAGGTGCGGGCCGGCCGCCGCGCGGCCTCGGTGAGCGAGAACCGCTCCAGCAGTTCGTCGGCGCGGGCGCGGGCCTCCTTGCGCGGCAGGTCGAGGAGCCGGCCGATCAGGTACAGGTTCTCCCAGCCGGGGAGCTTCTCGTCCACGGAGGCGTACTGCCCGGTCAGCCCGATGACCCGGCGCAGTTGCCGGGGCTGCCGGACGACGTCGTAGCCGGCCACGGTGGCCTGTCCGGCGTCCGGGGCGAGCAGGGTGGAGAGGATGCGTACGAGGGTGGTCTTGCCGGCTCCGTTCGGCCCGAGCACGCCCATCACGGTGCCCTCGCGCACGTTCAGGTCCACGCCGTCCAGCGCCTTGGTCTCGCCGTAGTGCTTGACCAGCCCCCGCACGGTCACGGCGTTCGGCACGCCGCCGGGGTTGTCGTCGATTCGCGTCATGCCCCGAACGGTGCCAGCCCCCACCGACAAACCACCGACAGCCCACCGACAGACGCCTGACGAGCACCTGTCGGGCGCGGTGAGCCCCACCTCCAGCCGCGACACCGGGCCGCTGTCCAGGAAACCGGCAGCCCCCGCCGATGGGGGAAGTCGGCGGGGGCTGCCCTGGTACCGCGATGGCTCGACGGGAGGTCAGTGCACCGAGTGCTCCTCCAGCGGGAACGTCCCGCCCACCACATCCTCCGCGAAGGCCTTGGCCGCGTTGCCCATGACCTCGCGCAGGTCGGCGTACTTCTTGACGAACTTCGGCACGCGCCCGCCGGTCAGCCCGAGCATGTCGGTCCACACCAGCACCTGCGCGTCCGTCTCGGGACCGGCGCCGATGCCGACCGTCGGGATGTGCAGCACCCGGGTCACCTCGGCGGCCAGTTCGGCCGGCACCAGCTCCAGGACCACCGCGAACGCGCCCGCGTCCTGAACGGCCTTCGCGTCCCGCAGCAGTTGCTGCGCCGCCTCCTCGCCGCGGCCCTGGACGCGGTAGCCCATGGCGTTGACGGACTGCGGGGTCAGGCCGATGTGGGCCATGACCGGGATGCCGGACTCCACCAGGAGCCGGATCTGCTCGTGGGAGCGCTCGCCGCCCTCCAGCTTCACCGCGCCGACGCCCGCCTCCTTCACCAGCCGGGTCGCCGAGCGCAGCGCCTGCACCGGGCCCTCCTGGTAGGAGCCGAAGGGGAGGTCGCCGACGATCAGGGCGCGGCGGGTGCCGCGGACGACCGCGGCCGACAGCATGGTCATCTCGTCGAGCGTGACGGGCACGGTCGTCTCGTAGCCGAGGTGACAGTTGCCCGCGGAGTCGCCGACCAGCATCACCGGGATGCCGGCCTCGTCGAAGACGGACGCGGTCATCGCGTCGTAGGCGGTGAGCATGGGCCACTTCTCGCCGCGTTCCTTGGCGAGGGAGATGTCGCGAACAGTGATGCGGCGAGTGCCCTTGCCCCCGTACAGCGCCTTGCTGCCGTCGGAGGGCTTGTTGTGGGCAGCCGAAAGCTGCGTCATGACAACGGCTCCTTCAGTCATCTCGGGGCGCCCTTACGGCGTCCCCGGATCCCTCCCATGGTGGCACCTCGTGCCGGACGCGGCCAGAGGAGCCCCGTGTGCGCAACGTCTCGGCACGGAGGGCGTAAGATCTGGGTAAAGGATTGCGATACGAGACGGTCTCGTATCGGAAGTGCCCCTACGCTCGGCGCCATGACTACTCCTGCCGACCGTGCCGCCCACGGCCCCCGGGTTCCGGAAGCGGTGCACCGCCGCCGTTGGGCGATTCTCGGCGTGTTGATGCTGAGCCTGCTGATAGTGGTGCTCGACAACTCGATCCTGAACGTCGCGATCAAGACCATCTCAACCCCCGCCCCGACCGGCCTGGGCGCCACGCAGAGCGAGCTGGAGTGGGCGATCAACGCCTACACCCTCGTCTTCGCGGGCCTGTTGTTCACCTCGGGCCTGGTCGGCGACCGCATCGGGCGCAAGAAGGTCCTGATCGGCGGCCTCGTGGTGTTCGGTGCCGGTTCCGCGCTGGCCGCCGAGTCCGGCTCGCCGGGCCAACTCATCGCCTTCCGCGCGGTGATGGCTCTCGGTGCCGCCTTCGTCATGCCGGCCACCCTGGCCGTCCTGATGAACGTCTTCGAACGCGAGGAGCAGCCCAAGGCCATCGGCATCTGGGCGGGCGGCGTCGGCCTGGCCATCGCGATCGGCCCGATCACCGGCGGTCTGCTCCTGGACCACTTCTGGTGGGGCTCGGTCTTCCTGGTCAACGTTCCCATCGTCATCCTCGCGGTCGCGCTGATGCTGTGGCTGGTGCCCGACTCCCGCGACCCGCGGCCCGGCCGCCTCGACCCGATCGGCGTGGTGCTGTCCGTCGTCGGCCTGGTCCTGCTCGTCTACGGCATCATCCGGGGCGGCGAGCTCGCCGACTTCACCAACGCGACCGTGCTGTCGACGATCGTGGCGGGCCTGCTCGTCCTCGCGGCCTTCGTGGTCTACGAAAAGCGCAGCGACCACCCGTCCCTGGACGTCACGTACTTCAAGAACAAGGTCTTCTCGGCCGCCATGACCGCCATCGCGCTGGTCTTCTTCGCGCTGATGGGCGTGACGTTCTTCGGCGTCTTCTACACCCAGAGCGTGCGCGGCTACTCGCCGCTGGAGTCCGGTGTGCTGATGCTGCCGCTCGCCGTCGCGCAGTTGATCTTCGCGCCGCGGGCCCGGCTGGTCGTCGACCGCTTCGGCAACAAGGCCACCACCACGGGCGGACTGATCCTGCTCGCCGCCATGCTGGCCGCCTTCGCCGGCTTCGAGGCCGACACGCCGATCTGGCTGCTGGAGGTCGTCTTCTTCCTCATGGGCACCGGCATGGCGCACATCATGACGCCGACCAGCGTCGTCATCATGCAGGCGCTGCCCCGGGAGAAGGCCGGCTCGGCCTCCGCGCTCAGCAACACCTTCCGCCAGGTAGGCGGCGCCCTCGGCATCGCCGTCCTCGGCTCGGTGCTCTCGACGGCGTACCGCAACGACATCGAGGGCAAGCTCGGCCTGCTGCCGGCCGGACTGCGGGACAAGGCCGGAGAGTCCATCGAGGCCACCCTCGGCATCGCGGCCAAGCTCGGCCCGCAGGGCAAGGCCCTGATCGGCCCGGCCAACGACGCCTTCCTGCACGCCATGCACGTCACCGCGCTGTGCGGCACCGTGGTCGCGCTCGTCGGCGCGGTCGTGGTGGCCGTGTTCCTGCCGGGCAAGGAGGCCCTGCCGCGGAAGGGCGAGGAGGAAGAGGAACTGGTGGCGGCGGTGGAGTAGCCGCGACACGGGGGCCACGCGGCGACGGGGGACTGCCGGCCGGAGGGGGCCGTCGGTGGGTTGAACCCACCGACGACCGCCCGATAGGACAATCTCCCTGTACGACGAAAGGACGGCCCACGTGAGCTTTGCCGACAGCCACGCCGCTGCCGACGCCCCCGTGCGGGGGCGCCCCCGCAGCGAAGCGGTGGAACGCGCCATCGTGGAGGGCGTGATGAAGCTGCTGGAGGACGGCGTGCCGCTGGCCGAACTCTCCATAGAACGCATCGCCCGCACCGCGGGTGTCGGCAAGGCCACCATCTACCGGCGCTGGAGCGGCAAGGAGGAGCTGTTCGTCGACGTCGTACGCGCCGCCGAGCCCCCCGACCCCGACCTGCCGGGCACCTCCATGCGCGACGACCTCGTGGCCATCCTCGAACAGCTGCGCCGCCGCGGCCTGGTGAGCCGCAGCTCGCTCATCCTGCACAACGTCTACGCCCAGATGAAGAGCAGCCCGAAGATCTGGTGCGCCTACCACGCGACCGTGGTCGAGCCGCGGCGCAAACTCCAGGTGGAGGTCCTGCGCCGCGGGCAGCGCGACGGCGAACTGCGCCGGGACATCGACGTCGACCTGCTCGGCGACCTCTTCGTCGGCCCCATGCTGGTGCGCAGCGTGATGCGCCCCGACGCCGGCCTGCCCGAGGGGCTGTCGGAGCAGATAGTGGACGCGGTGCTCGAAGGGCTACGGCCTGTCAGTTCCCCGCGCTGATGTGCGCGTTTCGTCACAGATGGGGCTGTGGGCGGCGCAACCGGAACTCCGCGCGCCGACTTCTTCGTCATCCTGCCCGTACGGCCGTCAAGGACGGCGGGAACGGCGCCGATCATCCCCTAGGGTCGTAGAACACGGGGGTGAACGGTGTGCACGGCAGGCAGTGAGGCGACGGTATGGCGCGACAGGCGTACGTGACGGAGACGGCGGGCGGCTCGGGGCCCGAGCGCCCAGGAGACCGGTTCCGGCGCCTGGCGCACGGCTTCTCCGGCGGCCGGCGCGGCGACGCGCGGTTGTGGCGCCGGGGCCTCCTCCTCGCCGCGCTCGCGGTCGTCCTCGCCCTGGTGCTGCTGACGCACGCGCAGATCCCCAACCGGATCGGCAACCTCGGCAGTCTCACCGAGACCTTCCTGCCGTGGGCGGGCCTGTTCGTACCGGTGCTGCTGGTACTGGCCCTGGTGCGCAGGGCGCCGATCGCGCTGATCGCCGTGCTGCTGCCCGGGATCGTCTGGCTCAACCAGTTCGGCAGCCTGCTCACCGACAAGACGGGCCCCGGCGGCGAACTGACGGTCGCCACGCACAACGTCAACGCCGACAACCCCGACCCGTCCGGCACCGCCCGGGATCTGGCCGCCTCCGGGGCCCAGGTGCTCGCCCTGGAGGAGCTGAAGACGTCCGCGCTCCCCGTCTACGAGCGGACGCTCGCCCCGGCGTACCGGTACCACACGGTGCAGGGCACGGTCGGGCTGTGGAGCAAGTACCCGATCAGCGGCGTCCGCTCCGTCGACATCAAGCTGGGCTGGACGCGCGCCCTGCGCGCCACCGTGCGAACGCCCGAGGGGCCCGTCGCGGTGTACGTCGCCCACATGCCCTCGGTACGGGTGAAGCTGAACGCCGGCTTCACCGCCGCGCAGCGCGACGAGAGCGCGGACGCGCTGGGCGAGGCGATCGCCGGTGAGCAACTGCCCCGGGTGGTCCTGCTCGGCGATCTGAACGGCACCATGAACGACCGCTCGCTCAACGCCGTCACCTCCCAGATGCGCTCCACCCAGGGCGCCGCGGGCAGCGGCTTCGGGTTCAGCTGGCCGGCGTCGTTCCCGATGGCGCGGATCGACCAGATCATGGTCAGGGGAGTCGAGCCGGTGAGCTCCTGGACCCTGCCGCGCACGGGCAGCGACCATCTGCCGGTGGCCGCGCGTGTGAACGTCACCACATCGGCAACCGGGTCTTAACCTGCTGGAATACTGGGCCTGAGAGGCTTTGTTCCGTCTCTGAACATACGCGGATCTCCGCGGTACGGAACTCCTGCCCCGCACGCTTCGAAGCTCTGAAAGGCCCTCCATGCCCCTGGCTGTGCTCGCCCTCGCCGTGGGCGCCTTCGGCATCGGTACCACCGAGTTCGTCATCATGGGGCTGCTCCCCGACGTCGCCGACGACCTGCACGTCTCGATCCCCGCCGCCGGGCACCTGGTCTCGGCGTACGCGCTGGGCGTCGTCATCGGCGCCCCGCTGCTGGCCGCCGTCACCTCACGGCTGCCCCGCCGGCACGTCCTGATCGGCCTCATGGCCCTGTTCGTCGTCGGCAACGCGCTGTCCGCCCTCGCCCCCGGCTACCACTGGCTGCTGGCCGCCCGCTTCCTCAGCGGACTGCCGCACGGCGCCTTCTTCGGTGTGGGCGCCGTCGTCGCGGCGACCATGGTGCCGCCGGAGCGCAGGGCCCGCTCGGTGTCCCTGATGATGCTCGGCCTGACCCTGGCGAACGTCGTCGGTGTCCCGGCCGCCACGCTCATGGGCCAGCGCCTCGGCTGGCGGGTGACCTTCCTCGCGGTCAGCGTGATCGGGATCGCCGCGATAGCGTCCCTCGTCCTGCTGGTCCCGCGCGACCGCGGCCACGCCCCCGCGGCCGGCCTGCGCCGCGAACTGGCCGCCCTGCGCTCCCTCCCGGTCTGGCTGGCCCTGCTGACGACCGTGGCGGGCTTCGGCGCGCTGTTCTCGGCGTACAGCTACATCACGCCGATGCTCACCGGCTCCGCCGGGTACGCCGAGGCCGGAGTGACGCTGCTGCTGGCCCTGTTCGGGGTGGGCGCGACCGTCGGCAACCTGCTGGGCGGGCGCCTGGCCGACCGCTCGACGCGGGGCACGCTGTTCGGCGGGCTCACCGCGCTGGCGGTCGTGCTGGCACTGTTCCCGCTGCTGATGCGGACCGAGTGGAGCGCGGCCCTCGCGGTGGCCCTGCTGGGCACGGCGGCGTTCGTCACCGGTTCGCCGCTCCAGCTCATGGTCATGGAGAAGGCGTCCACGGCCCCGTCCCTGGCCTCCGCGGCCAACCAGGCCGCGTTCAACCTGGCGAACGCGGGCGGGGCCTGGATCGGCGGGCTGGCCCTCGCCGCGGGCCTCGGCGTGACCTCGCCGGCGCTCGCGGGGGGCGTCCTCGCGGTGCTGGGCCTCGCGGTGGCCGGCCTGGCGTACCGGGTGGACCTGCGGCGGGCGGGTGCCGCGCGCGCCGGTGCCGTGCGGGCCGGGCGGGAGCGTGTGGTCGCGTCGCACGTGCCGTCCACGGCCCGTACGGGGGTGCCTTCCCGCTCGACGAGCACGGGGGAACTCCGGGACGGGGCCGTCCGGGCCGAGGGCGCTGCGGGTGGTCCGGGGGCCTAGCCCCGGGGCACCCGCACGCCCCCGTACTCCCGTACTCCCGTACTCCCGTACTCCCGTACAGGATCCGGCGCCTACGCCGACTCCCGCCAGCCGTTCGTGATCGGCAGGCGCCGGTCCTTCCCGAAGCCCTTCGCGGAGATCTTCGTGCCCGGCGGGTACTGGCGCCGCTTGTACTCGGCCGTGTCGACCATGCGGAGCGTCTTCGTGACCAGCTCGCGGTCGTATCCGGCCGCGACGATCAGGTCGGCGCCCTTGTCCTGGTCGACGTAGAGCTCCAGGATCGCGTCCAGCACCGGGTAGTCCGGGAGCGAGTCGGTGTCGACCTGGCCGGGGCGCAGCTCCGCGCTCGGCGGCTTGGTGATGGAGTTCTCCGGGATCGGCGGGACCTCGCCCCGCTCGGCCGCGGCCCGGTTGCGCCACTCGGCCAGCCGGAAGACCGACGTCTTGTACACGTCCTTGATCGGGCCGTACGCGCCCACCGAGTCGCCGTACAGCGTCGAGTAGCCCACCGCCAGCTCCGACTTGTTGCCGGGCGCGAGGACGATGTGGCCCTCCTGGTTGGAGACCGCCATCAGCAGCGTGCCGCGCAGCCGGGACTGGAGGTTCTCCTCGGCCAGGCCCGTCAGGCCCAGGGAGTCCATGTACGCGTCGAACATCGGCGCGATCGGGACGGTGCGGAAGTTGAGGCCAGTGCGCCGTGCCAGCTCCGCGGCGTCGTCCTTGGAGTGCTCCGAGGAGTACTTGGACGGCATGGAGACGCCGTACACGTTCTCCGCGCCCACCGCGTCGCAGGCGATCGCCGCGACCAGCGCGGAGTCGATGCCGCCGGACAGGCCGATCAGCACGGAGCGGAAGCCGTTCTTGCGCACGTACGCGCGCAGGCCCACGACCAGTGCCGTGTAGACCTCCTCGTCGTCGTCCATGCGCGCGGCGTACCCGTCGGCCGGACCCGGCTCGTAGGCCGGCAGCGGTTCCTCGGACAGCACCGTCCGGTCGATGCGCAGACCGTCGTCGACCAGGCCCGTGGGCGCCTTCGCCGAGGCGGCCGGCAGATCCAGGTCCAGCACCATGAGGTCCTCGGCGAACTGCGGCGCCCGCGCGACCACCTCGCCGTCCTGGGCGACCACGATCGAGTCGCCGTCGAAGACCAGCTCGTCCTGCCCGCCGGTCATGGCGAGGTAGGCGAGGGTGCAGCCGGCCTCCTGGGCCCGCTTGCGGACCAGGTCGAGGCGGGCGTCGTCCTTCAGGCGCTCGTACGGCGAGGCGTTGATCGAGACCAGCAGCCCGGCGCCCGCGCTGCGCGCGGCCGGCACCCGGCCGCCGTCCTGCCACAGGTCCTCGCAGATGGCGAGCGCGACGTCGACGCCGTGCACCCGCAGGACCGGCATGGTGTCGCCGGGGACGAAGTAGCGGAACTCGTCGAAGACGCCGTAGTTCGGCAGGTGGTGCTTGGCGAAGCTCAGCACCACCTCGCCGCGGTGCAGCACCGCCGCCGCGTTCTGCGGCGCGCCGGCAGGCATGCCGTACTTCGGCTGGGCGGTCTCACCGCGGTCGAGGTAGCCGACGAGCACCGGCAGCTCCCCGAGGCCCTCCGCGGCGAGCCGGGCGGCGAGGGCGCGCAGCGCGGCGCGGGACGCCTTCACGAAGGACGACCTGAGGGCCAGGTCCTCGACGGGGTACCCGGTCAACGCCATCTCCGGGAACACCGCGAGATGCGCTCCGCGCTCGGCGGACTCCCGGGCCCGGCGGACGATCGCCTCGGAGTTCCCGGCGAGGTCTCCGACGCGCGAGTCGATCTGGTTCAGGGCGAGACGTAGTTGAGGCACGCGCCCAGTGTAATCGTCAAAGCGACGCGATGGCCGGGCGCGGAGGTGTGGGCCACCCCACGCCGCCCGCGCCCACGAGGGGGCCGGGGATCGCCGCGGCGGACCGTGCGCCGAAGACCGAGCGGCGCGGCGGCCTGGCACCGGGCCGCCGCGCCGCTCCCGCGTTCCCGGCAGCACCCCCGGCCTCGGCACGACGCGGGCGGACCAGCCGCCCGGGCCCGCGGTGAGTCCGTCAGGCGTGTACGGCGTGCTCACCGCTCACGTGTACGCCACCCACTGCGCCCAGGCGCCCACGGGCCGCCGTGCAGTGCCTTGCCTCCCCCTGATCGCACCGCGACGAGACCGTCACCGACCTCCAGCCCCGCGTGCTCCCCAACCGCCGACCCTTGTCGGCCGCCGCCCGGCCGTGAGGAGGCGTCCCGTGTTCGTGTCGCTCGTGCGCGGTGGGCCGTCTGCCGGCCGGCTGTGGGCTCCGGTGGGCGGGGACTGCCCCGAGCGTGGCGGTAACCGCCATCGTGCCCGCGCACTCGCCGCGCGTGTCCGGGTGTCCGACCCTGTCGGCCGGTGTCTGGCCGTGAGGAGGCGTCCGCCTTCATGTGGTCCGTCCGCCGGCCGGCCGTGGGCCCTGGTCGGCAGAGGTTCGCTCGTGGGTGTGGCGGTGCCGCCCCGTGCGCTCGCGTCGGTTGTCCGGGCGCCCGTTCTCGCCGCCCTGCGGCGGTCGCGGACGCTGCCGCCCGGCCTGCCGGTCACCGTGCTCGCCGCCGACGACCCGCGCCGGGCCGCACCCCGGCGGGAGTGGTGGCACGCCCGGCCGCGGGCGCTCGCCGCGGTCCCGGGCGGCGCGTTCCGGCCGAGCGCACCCGTCGGCCACCCGCTCATGCTCGACCGCCCCGAGGACGTCGCCGACACCGTGCTGCACGCGCGCGTGCGCCCGCTCCTCCCGGAGGAGAAACGGGCGCACGGCCGCTGACCTGGCGTCAGCGGCGGTAGGACTCCACGTAACCGTTCGCGGGGGAGCCGACGCCGGTGACGGTGTCGTAGCCCTTGACCGCCTTGAGCGAGCTGTCCTTGCCGAGGCTGCGGACGGAGACGCTCAGGCCGTCCGCGGCGTCGACGCCGTTGACGTAGTCGACCCGCGCGACCGCGAGGTCCTTGCCGGTCGGCTGGTCCACCACGTCGTGGTACACCTTCGAGCCGTACTTGGCGTAGATCGCCGGGTTGGCGAAGCCGATCGCCTTGCCGCCGCGGGCCTCCTGGGCGAGACCCTGTACGGCCGCCATGACCGGCGCGGCCAGCGAGGTCCCGCCGATGCGGTACTCGCTGTACCGCTGCGACCCGTCCGGGAAGGTCTGCGTCTGGCCCACCAGGAAGCCGGTGTTCGGGTCGGCGACCGCCGCGATGTCCGGGACGACGCGGTTGCCGGCCTTGTTGTTGGCCGTGGCCAGCGCCTTCGGCACGACGCCCGTCTGGTACGACGGCTGCGGCACGGTCCGGCTGGTGCCGCCGCCCGCGCCCGAGGTGAACGCGCCGGGGAAGCCCGCCCAGCTCCTGCCGTCCGCGGACAGCGAGGCCTTCTGGGTGCCCCAGCCGGTCTCCCACAGGTACTTGTGGCCCTTGCCGACGGCCAGCGAGGTACCGCCGACGGCGGTCACCCACGCCGAGTTGGCCGGGGTGTCGACCTGCTTCGTACCGGTGTTGGCGACCTCGTCGCCGTCGTCGCCGGAGGAGAAGTAGAAGCCGATGCCCTCGACCGCGCCGAACTGGAAGACCTGGTCGTAGGCCGCCGCGACGTCCGGCGTCTCGTTGGCCTCGATGTCGCCCCAGGAGTTGGAGACGATGTCGGCCAGGTGGTTGTCGACGATCTTGCTCAGCGAGTCGAGCAGATCGTCGTCGTAGCAGGAGGCGGCGCCCACGTAGACGACGTTCGCGTCCGGCGCGACCGCGTGCACGGCCTCGACGTCGAGGGTCTCCTCGCCGTACCAGCCGGCCGCCCCGCACTCCTCGGTGTCCGTGTAGCCGGCCGGGAGCACCTGGCGCAACTGGCCCGTCTTCCAGGGCTTGTCGCCGTTCTTCTTCGCGTAGTTGGCCGCGTCGAAGGCGATGGTCGGCGAGGCGTACGCGTCGGTGATGGCGATGCGGACGCCCTTGCCGGTGTACTTGCCGGCGCCGTAGGCGGACCGCAGTTCCTTGCCGGTGTAGCCCTTGACGGCGTACGGGACCTTCTGGCCGTACGCGGAGGGCAGCGTGCTCGCCACGTTCGAGCCGTAGTACGTGGAGAACGGCCCGGCGTTCTTGAACACGTCGTCCGGCGGCGGCAGCTGGTCCTTGTGCTTCGCCTTGTGCGGCGCGTTGTCCAGGCCGGTGACGGTCAGGACGGCGCCGTTCAGGGAGGCCGGCACCGAGGCCGTCCGCGCCGGGGCGCGGTAGGTCCGCGAGCCCTTGGCGAAGTTGTGCAGCTGGGTGCCGAACGCCTTCTCGGTGGCGGCGACGTCACCGGAGACGGCGACGTAGTGCGCCGTCACGGCGGTGACCTTCAGCCCCGACGACGCCAGCCACGACTTGACGGCGGCCACCTGGGCCTTCGTCGCGCCGAAGCGCGCCTGCGCCTCCTGGGCGCTCAGGTACTTGCCGTACGAGGCCGAGGACGGGTCGGACACCGCCGCGGCGTACTGGGCGAGGCCGGCGGCGTCCCGTCCGGCCAGGTAGACCCGGGCGTGGACCTGGGCGCTGTCCGAGGTGGCGCCCTTGTCCGCCGTGACCGTCGCCCAGACGGGCCTGGTGCCCGCGAGCGCGCTGCGGCCCGGGTTGTCCGCGGCGTGCGCGGGTATGCCGAGCGCCAGTGCGCCGGCGAGCAGCGGCAGGGTCGCCGCCACGCTCATTCCGGCGCGCGCTGTGGCACGGTTGGATCTCATAGAACCCCCTGCGATGCGTTCGCATGTGACGCAATGAGTGGTCGGTCCTCGCACGATCCGCGCAGAGCCCGCGGCGGTAAGGGTCTTTCGTCTGGATCACACGATCGGGGCCACTCTTCCCGATGAACCGTTCATGTCAGGGGAATGTGAAGGCCAAGAGAAGCCCAAGGAACCGCCAGGCGCGGCGAATTGCGGCTTTCGCCCCCGGCCCCGGGGAGTCGGGGGACGTTCGGGTCGCGAAGGGGGCGTCCGGGTTGCGAAAGGGGCATCGGGGCTATGAACGGGGCGCCGCGCCACGCTCCTTGAGCATGTCGGCCATCAACCGCATCTCCGAGCGCTGCGATTCGACCATGCCCCGCGCGAGCCTCTTCTCCACACCCACCGTGCAGCGGGCGACACAGCCCCCGGCCATGTGGACGCCGCCCTTGTGATGGTCCGTCATCAGCTGGAGGTAAAACACCTCGGCCTGCCTGCCGCCGAGTTCGCCGAGCCTGCGCATCTCGGAGTCGGTCGCCATGCCGGGCATCAGCGCGCCGTCCTGGCCGGCGGGCACGTCGCCCATGCCCATCCACGTCATCGGCGGGTCCGCCGACACCTTCGGCAGCTCCCACAGGTCGAGCCAGCCCAGCAGCATGCCCCGCTGGTTGGCCTGCGTCTGCGCGATGTCGTAGGCGAGACGGCGGACTTCGGTGTCCGTCGTACGGTCGCGCACGATGAACGACATCTCGACGGCCTGCTGGTGGTGGACCGCCATGTCCCGGGCGAAGCCGGCGTCCGCGGAGCCGGCGGCGGGCGCCTTCGCGGTGTGGCGCGCCCCGCCGCTGTCCTCGGCGACCGCGTACGTGATCGCCCCCGTCGCGACCAGCGCGGCCGCCGCGGCCCCGGCGATCAGCCCGATGTGCCTCAACGGTCCAGCCCGCCCGTGCAGGTGGCACCCGGCTCGGGCGTCTGCGGGCCCTGGACGAACTCGGCGAGGAACTTGTCCACTTGCGGGTCCTTCGCGCTCGCCACCGTGCGCTGGTGCGCCCAGGCGGACAGCATGAGAGGGTCCTTCTGGTCCTCGACCGGACTCATCAGCGTGTACGGCGTCTTCCTCACCTTCGCCGCGAGCGCGGCCACGTCCGCCTTGGACGCCTTGCTGTTGTACGTCACCCAGACGGCGCCGTGCTCCAGCGCGTGGACGGCGCTTTCGTTCTTCACCGGTTCGGTGTACACGTCGCCGTTGCAGTTCTGCCAGACCGGGTTGTGGTCGCCGCCGACCGGGGGCTCCATCGGGTAGGTCACCGGGGCGGTGGTGTGGTTGCGCTCCAGCGTGCCCTTCCAGATCCGTACGCCGTCCGCGCGGGTGACGAAGTGCCCGCCGTCACCGCCCTTCTCCTCGCTCGCCGCGGCCGGCGCGGCGTCCGAGGACCCCGAGTTCAGGAGCACCACGCCGCCGGTGACCAGCCCGGCCACGACGACCACGCTCGCGGCCACCGTGAGCAGCCGCGCGCGCCGCTCCCGGACGCGCTGCGCCCGGCGCATCTCCTCTGTACGGGCCTTGTGCTGTCCGGTGCCGGTCGGGTGCGCGGAGTCCATGGCGGAGTCCTTCGTGGGGAAGGGGCGGGCGGGTGAGACGTGCGGGCGGCCGTGCGTGCCCGAGGGGCCCGCTGATCGTAGTGGGACCGAAGCGCCCGCCGGGAGACCGCCGATAAGTTGAACGGCCGATGCGCATTATCTACCCTGGCCGCATGCGGCTGCTGCGCTCCACCGACATGGCGCTGCGCGTCCTGATGCGGCTCGCGGTCGCCGGCGAGTCGAGCCCCACGACCCGGGAGGTCGCGGGCGACATGGGCGTGCCCTACACGCATACCGCGAAGGTCGTCGCCGAGCTCCAGCACCGCGGTCTGCTCGCGGCCCGCCGCGGCCGCGGCGGCGGACTGACACTCACCGAAGCGGGCCGTAACGCCTCGGTCGGCGCCCTCGTACGCGCCCTGGAGGGCGAGGGCGACGTGGCCGACTGCGAGGGCAGCATCCCCTGCCCGCTCAGCTCCGACTGCCGCCTGCGCGGCGCCCTGCGGCGCGCCCAGGAGGCCTTCTACGCCGCGCTCGACCCCCTCACGGTCGCCGACATGGTCGCGGCGCCGACGGGACCGCTGCTGCTGGGGCTGCCCGCCATGCGGCCACCCACCTGAGCGCGGGGGCACGCACGGTCGGCCCCGGGGGAACCCGGAAGGGCGACCACACCGGAAGGCCGGCCGGGACGGTGCACACCGCCTCGGCCGGCCTTCCGAGCACATGGGCCCGATCGGTCAGGCGGCCGGCTGGGCCAGCCACAGGTCCGGTCCGAAGACCTCGTAGTGGATGTCGGCCGGGGACACGCCCTTGCCGATCAGCTGCTCGCGCACCGCCCGCATGAAGGGCAGCGGGCCGCACAGGTACGCGCGCGTGCCGGCCGGGACGTCGACGTCGCCGAGGTCGACCAGGCCGGGCCGCCCGGCGCCTGCCGCGTCGTCGACATCGACGTCGTACTGCTCGTAGAAGAAGACCGGTCGCGCGTCCGGCAGCTTGGCCGTGTACGCCTGGTGGTCGGAGCGGAGCGCGTGCGCGGCGGGGGAGCGGTCGGCGTGGACCACGGTCACCGGGGCGCCGTGGCCGGTGAGGGCGAGCTGCTCCAGCATGGCGATCATCGGGGTGACGCCGATGCCCGCGGAGGCGAGCAGCAGCGGCGCCTCGGTCTCCTCCAGGACGAGGTCGCCGTACGGGGCGGACAGCTGGAGGACGTCACCCACGCGCACGTGTGCGTGCAGGTGGTTGGAGACCTCCCCGTCGGGCGTCGTGGCGTCGCCGGCCACCCGCTTGACGGCGAACTGCCGCACCGGCGATCCGGGGGCCGCGGTCAGGCTGTACTGGCGGATCTGGCGGGCCCCGTCCGGTAGCTCGACCCCGACCGAGACGTACTGGCCGGCCCGGTAGCCGGGCACCGGGGCGTCGTCGACGGGGCGCAGCTTGAAGGTGGCCACGTCCGCGGTCTCCTCGATCCGCTCGACGACCTCCCACTCGCGCCAGCCGCGCTGCTCGCTCTGCTCGTACAGGCGCTTCTCGATGGCGATGAGGGCGTTGGCCATCAGCCAGTAGACCTCGGTCCAGGCGGCGGCGACCCCCGGGGTCACCGCCTCGCCGAGCACCTCGGCGATGGCCGCGAACAGGTGCTCGTGGACGACCGGGTACTGCTCCGGCGTCACTCCCAGGGACGCGTGCTTGTGAGCGATGCGCTGGAGCATTACGTCGGGGCGCTGGTCCGGGTTCTCCACCAGGTGGGTGGCGAAGGCGGCGATGGAGCCGGCCAGGGCCTGCCGCTGCGTGCCGGCGGCCTGGTTGCCGCGGTTGAACAGATCACGCAGCAGCTCGGGGTGGGCGTCGAACAGTCTGGCGTAGAAGCGCTCGGTGATCCGGTCGATGGCCGCGCCGACGGCGGGGAGGGTGGCGCGGACGGTGGCTGCTGACTGCTCGGACAGCATGGCGACTCCTCGATGACTCGATCGGATGGGCTCGATCGCTCGACTGATCGAAACGGTATTGAAACTTGCATTTGAGATGCAAATTATGGAGGCGTGTCCTCGGTCACGTGGGTGAGGGTTCGGCCATTACGGATGACGGTGCGAGCGGGCAAGATGGGCGGCAGAGCGGTACGCCGGGCGAGCGCCCTCGCGCGACGGCCGGGCGACGGGCTGCGCAACACGTGTGAAACGCGGCCGTGGTGGGATGCTCAGGTGCCCGACGGTCTCCCGTGACACCGAACACAGGCGGCCTGACCAGCAAGGATGGGGAAGCGGAAGATGGACAAGCAGCAGGAGTTCGTGCTCCGGACGTTGGAGGAGCGCGACATCCGGTTCGTACGCCTGTGGTTCACGGACGTGCTCGGCTTCCTCAAGTCCGTGGCCGTCGCGCCCGCCGAGCTGGAACAGGCTTTCGACGAGGGCATCGGCTTCGACGGCTCCGCCATCGAGGGCTTCGCCCGGGTCTACGAGTCCGACATGATCGCCAAGCCCGACCCGTCCACCTTCCAGATCCTGCCCTGGCGCGCGGAGGCCCCCGGTACGGCCCGCATGTTCTGCGACATCCTCATGCCGGACGGCTCCCCCTCCTTCGCCGACCCGCGCTACGTCCTCAAGCGCGCCCTGGCCCGCACCTCCGACCTCGGCTTCACCTTCTACACCCACCCCGAGATCGAGTTCTTCCTGCTCAAGAACCGCCCGCTGGACGGCTCCCGCCCCACGCCCGCGGACAACTCCGGCTACTTCGACCACACTCCGCAGGCCATCGGCATGGACTTCCGCCGTCAGGCGATCACCATGCTGGAGTCGATGGGCATCTCGGTGGAGTTCTCCCACCACGAGGGCGCCCCGGGCCAGCAGGAGATCGACCTGCGCTACGCCGACGCCCTGTCCACCGCGGACAACATCATGACGTTCCGCCTGGTCATGAAGCAGGTCGCGCTCGAGCAGGGCCTCCAGGCCACGTTCATGCCCAAGCCCTTCTCGGAGTTCCCCGGCTCCGGCATGCACTCGCACCTGTCGCTGTTCGAAGGCGACCGGAACGCCTTCTACGAGTCCGGCGCCGAGTACCAGCTCTCGAAGGTGGGCCGCTCCTTCATCGCGGGCCTCCTCCGCCACGCCGCCGAGATCTCCGCGGTCACCAACCAGTGGGTCAACTCCTACAAGCGCATCT
The DNA here is from genome assembly GCF_042896885.1 of Streptomyces sp. NPDC001231. Lineage (NCBI taxonomy): Bacteria > Bacillati > Actinomycetota > Actinomycetes > Kitasatosporales > Streptomycetaceae > Streptomyces > Streptomyces sp. NPDC001231. The sequence continues at coordinate 132,087 of NZ_JBIAXS010000021.1, read as the reverse complement.
GGGGCGGCTCCGAGCGCACCGCGGGCGCCGGCGGCGAGGCCCCCTCGTACATCTGCTGGGGTCACAACAACCGCTCGGCCCTGGTCCGCGTCCCGATGTACAAGCCCGGCAAGACCGGCTCCGCACGCGTGGAGGTCCGCTCCCTGGACTCCGGCGCGAACCCCTATCTGGCCTACGCCGTCCTCCTGGCCGCCGGCCTGAAGGGCATCGAGGAGGGCTACGAGCTCCCGCCGGGCGCCGAGGACGACGTCTGGGCCCTTTCCAACGCCGAACGCCGCGCGATGGGCATCGAGCCGCTCCCGCAGAACCTCGGCGAGGCCCTGACCCTGATGGAGAACAGCGACCTGGTCGCCGACACCCTCGGCGAACACGTTTTCGACTTCTTCCTCCGCAACAAGCGCGCCGAGTGGCACGAGTACCGCTCGGAGGTCACGGCCTTCGAGCTGAAGAAGCACCTGCCGGTGCTGTAAGAGCAGGTCAGAGCTGGTTTCCCGTTCATTCGGCGGGTGGGGCCGACGATCGCGGACCGTCGGCCCCGCGGCGTCTCACCGTTGCTGGACCGTCTCTGGGCCGTCCGGCACGGGATCGGTTCCCTCGTACAGGCTGTCCACGGACTTCCGGGCCCGCGCGTCGCTACTCGGCATGAGATGCGTGTAGACCCGGAGCGTGAACCCCGGATCGCTGTGTCCGAGGTAGCGGCTCAGGACCTTGATGTTCTCGCCGGCGTCCAGCAGAACCGAGGCGTAGAAGTGCCTGAGCGCGTGCATGCCATGCTCGCGGGCAGCCTGGTGACGCTCGCCCGGCTTCGGTTGGGGGATCACCCCGGCCGCGACGAGAGCGGGCTTCCAAGCGCGGTCGTTGAAGTCGGTCCGCCGAACGGCACCCGCACCATCAAGGCGGGTGAACGCCGATGCGCCCAGGTGGCCGCAGGTCGCCGACGTGATCCGGCAGCGGATCGCCGACGGCACCTACCCCGCCCCGCACACGCGCTGTCGCGCCGCAGGATCACCGTCCGCTCGTTGGCGCCGATGGCGGCGCCCATCGCGCGCCGCTGCTCGGCAGCCGGCGCCTGCCCGGCGGCAGGCACCTTGCCGATGACGAAGAAGGACCCCGTCGCCCAGCTCAAAGTTGTTGTAGCCGGTCGACCCGAGCTCGGCGAGGGTGGATCTGATGCGGCGCACGGTGCTCCTTGCAGTGACAGGATCGGTGCTATGGGCACCGAGACGGACTGGGTGTACCGGGTGTTCGAGCCGCACGGCTCGGAGGGATGGCGCCCCTACGGCAGCGACCCCGAACGGTGGCGGGGCACGATCACCGCCGACGATTCGAGCGAGGGCCCCCAGTACGCCCTTTCCCTTGTCGTCGCCGACCTGATGACCGAGTGGAAGGTGCGCGGCCTTCACCGGGCGAAGCACGTGCGGGTCTATCTCTGGCGCGACGAGGAGGGCGACCAGGAGGACGCCGACGCCATCGTGGAGGTCCGGCCGAGCATCCACGCTGAGTTACCGGCGGGCGACCGGATCCGCGCATCAGCGGGATACCGGCCCGGGGACGAGCGATAGACGGATCAAAGGATGAGCAGGTGGGCTCCAGCCACCGTGGGTGAGCTCGATTTCACCACCGCACCCTCGGCCCTGGACACGGTGGGCCGTGCGCTCGCAGCCCATCCTCAGATGCGTTCGCCGCCGCGACACCCGGACCAAGCACGAGCCCTGGTCTCGCCGACATGCAGGGCCTCGTTGTGCTCGACGAGGACACCCCAGTCACTGACGGCCGCTGCGCCCTGCCAACAGCAGGGAACGTGGGTTGCGATCCGCAGGACCACAGGGGGCTGTTTGCGCCCCTTCACATGCGGTCAGCCGGGCGCTTCCATGACGGGTCACGGCCCGCCAGTCCCAGAGCGCGGTCAAACAGCGGCGCGGTCGGCGGCACGCTGACCTCAGGGCCGAACACCCCGTACTGCCTGGCCATCTCGGCCTTGCCGACGATGTCCTCGTACAGCGCTACCGCGAGTTCGTGGTCCACGTTCAGCTTCTGCCCGGTGGCCACCGCCAGGTCCCAGCCGTGCAGCAGCCACTCGCCCAGCACGATCCCACCGATGAAGCGGGCCGGCATCCGCCCGCTCCCGGTCAGCGCCGTCTCGCCGGCCCATGCCTCCGGAGCACTCCAGACGGCGGCGGTCGCCGCCGACCGGGCGGCGTACGCCTCGGCCCAATCCGGCTCCGCGGTGAAGTCATGCCCCTCCGCCACTTCGTTCGGAGCCTGCGGGGGCTGCTTCAGTCCCGCAGCGTACCCCCGCACGCCGGTGAAGAAGATCAGGTGATTCAGGAGTGCACCGACCTTCAGCTCCGGACACGGTGTGCGCCCGTCGAACGCGTCCGGCCCGATCCCTCGGACGATGTCCACCGCCGATTTGGAGGCTCGGGCCATCACAGATCTCGTCTCCACGTCATCCCTTCCCCGCTTGCCGTCAGGCACGGTAGACAGGACGACGATGACGGGTATTGAACAAACGCGACAGCGGGCCATCCTCGACCCGCGTACCGCGGCTGAGCGGTTCCGACTCGACCACGAGCCGGCCCCGGCGGATCTGACCCCATTCGTGGACGGGTACTGGATCCTCCACTGGGACCTGACCGAACCACACCGGCAGCAAGTCCTCACTCACCCGGTGGTCCACCTCACCTTCACCACCGGCGGGCAGGCCCACATCACGGGCATCGTCAGTGACACGTTCACCCGAGAGATCTCTGGCACCGGCCGGGCACTCGGCCTGCGATTCCGACCTGGCGGCTTCCGCCCCTTCCTCACTGCCCCGGTGTCCACCCTCACCGACCGAGTCCTGGACATCGAAGAGATCTTCGGCCCGGCAGCGCGGGCAGCGGCAGACGCCATCATCACCGAACGCTGCGTGCCCACCGCGCTCCACCTCGCAGCCACGCTCCTGCGCGACTTCCGGCCCACGCCCGACCCTGCCATCGACAATGCGGCGAGGCTGGTCGAAACGATCAGCACCGACCCTGCTGTTCTACGGGTGTCCCAGCTGGCCGCGATCGCCGACATGAGCGTGCGCCGGCTGCAGAGGTTGTTCGCCGAATACGTCGGCATCGGACCCAAGTGGGTGATCCGGCGAGCTCGCATGCAGGAAGCCGCCGCACGTGCGGCCACCGCCCCGCAGGACTGGTCCGCTCTCGCCGCCGAACTGGGCTACGCCGATCAAGCACACTTCACCCGCGACTTCACCGCATCCATAGGGGCCTCCCCGGCGAGGTACGCGTCTTCGGCGGGACGCCGGAACGACTCCTGAGGTACCCGACCGCCCCGTTCACATAGAGTTACGGACTGGAAGTTGCCCGTGCCCCAGCCGTGCCCGATCGAGCGGGGAATCGGGCACCTGCCTGAGCTACTCGGGGCGGCTGCTCAGTCAATCGAGCGGGTTGGGTTATGCAGCTGGTGGACAGCGCCGACAGCGCCCGCTGACTCAATGAAGGTCATGGACTCCGCCGACCTCGGTTACTGTCTGGGGACCCGAGAGGCGGGCGCAGTGACGGGGGGCCGCCGCCGTGTCGATACGTGAGAACTTCGCCAAGCTCTTCAAGACCACGACCAGGACTCCTGACGGCGACCCGTTCGTGGTGGAGCACCCGTGTCAATGCTCGCCGGAGTGGCCCGGCTTGGAGACGACGGCGAACGGGCACATGCTTCCGGCCCAGCCCTCCAGCCACTACAGCGTTCTCACCAACCCCGAGGTCGGTCCGTTCGTCGCACGCTGCACCGGTTGTCACGCTCGGTATCCCAACCCTTGGGTGATCCCGCAGGGCGCGCCGATGCCTTTCGACTGGGCCCGTGAGGCTCCGCCGACCGCGTAAGCGCCGAGCAGGCGCAGTATGGGGAGAGAGTCGCACTCGCAGCCGGGGAGGCTGGGCTTTTGGGGCTGTGCGGGCGCGGCGTTCGCCGTCTGGGACAGCAGCGCCACGGAGGTGGGGGCCGCGGTCGTCAGACCGAGGGCCGGGGACGTGCGCAGTCCGGCGATCCGGGGGGCCGTGGTCCGGGCTTTGCGGTGCGACGCCAAGGGTGGCGCCTCCTTCCGTAGACCGCCTACCGGGTCAGCTGTCGGGTTCGGGCGGGTGGTCGGAAGGGTTGCCCTACCATCCCGTGCGCGCCGTGGGGGACGCGTGAACGGGACCGATTCACCCCAGGGATGAGTGGGTCCCCGGCTCCGGCTGCCGTGAGGCGCACCGGACTCGGCGCAGGCCACCCGTTCCGGCGTCGCTCGCCGGTGGGGTACGGGGTGCCCGCCGGGCACGCTGGCCAACGCTTGTGACTGCTGTGAAGGTTGGTGCGTGATATGTCCGCTACGTTTTCGTGACTTTCACGGTGCGCATACGGATGGCTGCACTCCGATGGTTTTCGGATCTCTGGCCGAAGAAGCACCTGTCGGTGCTGTAGGGCCCCCAGTGCGCAAGGGGTGACAGGGGGGTGCGTCCGATCTCCGACCGCGCGGAAAGCGGGTCCGACGTCAGGGCTCCGGCCCGGGAGTCCGGATAGGCTCTGGCCAGGACGGGCTTGATCCGACGGGAGGCCGGGATGACGGCGCCGGGGCGCAGGAGCAGTACCTTCACGCGGCTGCTGCGGCACGGCTTCATCCATGCCTCGGACGCCGAGCGGCTGCTGGACGGGCCGGACCTCGCGCCGCTCCGGGACGATCCGGTGCTGCTGGAGGCGCTGGGCGCCACCGCCGACCCGGATCTCGCGCTGGGCGGGCTGGTCCGGCTGCTGGAGGCGCAGCCGGAGTCCAAGGCCCGCCGCGAGCTGCTCGACACGCTGATAGCGGCCAAACCGCTGCGCGACCGGCTGCTCGGCGTGCTCGGCGCCTCCACCGCGCTCGGCGACCACCTCGCCCGGCACGCAGGCGACTGGCGGGCGCTGGTCACCTACGAGCCGCGCGACCTGCACCCGGGGGTCGAGGAGTTCGAGCACGGGCTCGCCGAGGCCGGCGACCCGGTCGGGCTACGCGTCGCCTACCGGCGCTGCCTGCTGTCCATCGCCGCCCGCGACGTGTGCGGCACCACGGATGTCGCCGAGACCGCCGCCGAGCTCGCCGACCTCGCCACCGCCACCCTGCGCGCCGCGCTCCGGCTCGCGCGGACCGCCGCGCCCGAGGACGACGCGCTGTGCCGGCTCGCGGTGATCGCGATGGGCAAGTGCGGCGGCCACGAACTCAACTACGTCTCCGACGTCGACGTGATCTTCGTCGGTGAGGCCGCGGACGGCGCCGACGAGGTCAAGGCCCTGCGCGCCGCGACCCGGCTCGCCTCGCACATGATGCGGATCTGCTCCGAGACGACCGTGGAGGGCTCGATCTGGCCGGTCGACGCCAACCTGCGGCCCGAGGGCCGCAACGGGCCGCTGGTGCGCACCCTCAGCAGCCATGTCGCCTACTACCAGCGGTGGGCCAAGACCTGGGAGTTCCAGGCGCTGCTCAAGGCCCGCCCGGTGGCCGGCGACCTGGAACTGGGCGGGCAGTACATCGCCGCGCTCGGCCCGCTGGTCTGGCAGGCCGCCGAGCGCGAGAACTTCGTCGCCGACGTGCAGAAGATGCGCCGCCGCGTGGTCGAGACCATCCCCATGGCCGAGGTCGAGCGCGAGCTGAAGCTCGGACCGGGCGGCCTGCGCGACGTCGAATTCGCCGTGCAGCTGCTTCAATTGGTGCACGGGCGGACCGACCCGTCGCTGCGCAGCGGCTCCACCCTGGACGCGTTGCAGGCGCTGGCCGCCGGAGGGTACGTCGGGCGTGTGGACGCCGTGCAACTCGACGACGCCTACCGGTTCCTGCGCTCCCTGGAGCACCGCATCCAGCTGTTCCGGCTGCGGCGCACCCACCTCGTCCCCGAGGACGAGGCCGATCTGCGCCGGCTCGGACGGTCGCTCGGCCTGCGCAGCGACCCGATCACCGAGCTGACCCGCGAGTGGAAACGGCACACCAGCGTCGTACGCCGGCTGCACGAGAAGCTGTTCTACCGGCCGCTGCTCGACGCGGTCGCCCAACTCGCTCCCGGCGAGGCCCGGTTGAGGCCGGAGGCCGCGCGGGAGCGGCTCGTCGCCCTCGGGTACGCCGACCCGGCGGCCGCGCTGCGGCATCTGGAGGCGCTGGCCTCCGGCGTCACCAGGAAGGCGGCCATCCAGCGGACCCTGCTGCCCGTGCTGCTGGGGTGGTTCGCGGACTCCGCCGACCCGGACGCCGGGCTGCTGAACTTCCGCAAGGTGTCGGACGCGCTCGGCAAGACCCCCTGGTATCTGCGGCTGCTGCGGGACGAGGGGGCCGCCGCCGAGAACCTCGCCCGGGTGCTGTCGGCCGGGCGGCTCGCGCCCGACCTGCTGATGCGCGCGCCCGAGGCCGTGGCACTGCTGGGCAACGGCGACGCGGGCGGCCTCGAACCGCGCGGCCGCGCCCAGTTGGAGCAGGAGGTCCTCGCCGCCGTCCGCCGCGCCGAGACCCCCGAGCAGGGCGTCACGGCGGCGCGCGGCGTACGGCGGCGGGAGCTGTTCCGTACCGCCGCCGCCGACATTGTCGGCTCCTACGGCACCGAGACCCGGCCCGCCGAGGCCGACCAGGGCGCGCTCGTGGACCGGGTGGGCGGCGCGGTGTCCGACCTGACGGCGGCGACGCTGGCCGGCACCCTGCGGGCGGTCGTGCGCAAGGGCTGGGGGGACACCCTGCCGACCCGGTTCGCGATCATCGGCATGGGACGCTTCGGCGGGCACGAGCTGGGCTACGGCTCGGACGCGGACGTGCTGTTCGTGCACGAGCCGTGGGAGGGCGCCGACGAGCGGGAGGCCGCCGAGGCCGCGGCCAAGGTGGTCGCCGAGATGCGCCGGCTGCTCCAGGTCCCGAGCGCGGATCCGCCGCTGCTGGTCGACGCGGATCTGCGGCCCGAGGGGAAGTCCGGGCCGCTGGTGCGCACGCTCAAGTCGTACGAGGCGTACTACCGGCGGTGGTCGCTGGTGTGGGAGTCGCAGGCGCTGCTGCGGGCCGAGCCGGTGGCCGGGGACGAGGACCTGGGGCGGCGGTTCGTCGAGCTGATCGATCCGCTGCGGTATCCGCGCGGCGGGCTGCGGGAGGACGCGGTGCGGGAGATCCGGCGGCTGAAGGCCCGGATGGAGTCCGAGCGGCTGCCGCGCGGCACCGATCCCAAGCTGCACACCAAACTGGGCCCGGGCGGGCTCTCCGACGTGGAGTGGACCGTGCAGCTGCTCCAGATGCGGCACGCGGCCGGGGTGGCGTCGCTGCGGACCACGCGCACGCGTGAGGCGCTGGCGGCGGCGCGGGAGGCGGGCCTTGTGTCCCCGGAGGACGCCTCGACGCTCGACGAGGCGTGGGTGCTGGCCACCCGGGTGCGCAACGCGGTGATGCTGGTCCGGGGGCGGGCCGGGGACACGTTCCCCACCGAGTCCCGGGAGCTGGCCGCGGTGGGGCGGTACCTGGGCTACGGGCCGGGGCACGCGGGCGACATGCTCGACGCGTACCGGCGGACGACCCGCCGGGCCCGGGCGGTCATGGAGGAGCTGTTCTACGGTTCGTGAGACGGCGGGCCGGCGACACCGCCACGGCCCTACGCCTCCGTAGGTTGCAGAGCCGGCGTCAGCCGCGGCAGCGCGTGCGGCAGCGCCCCGTACCAGGCGCGGGCCACCGTGAAGCCGAAGGAGAGGCACAGGACGCCGCCGACCGCGTCGAGCCAGAAGTGGTTGGCGGTGGCGACGATGACGACCAGGGTGGCCACCGGGTAGAGCAGGCCGAGGACGCGCAGCCACGGGATCGTGCACAGGGTGAAGACGGTCAGGCCGCACCACAGGGACCAGCCGATGTGCATGGACGGCATCGCGGCGTACTGGTTGGACATGTTCTTGAGGTCGCCGGAGGCCATGGAACCCCAGGTGTGGTGGACCTGGACCGTGTCGACGAAGTGGCCGCCGGTCATCAGGCGCGGGGGCGCCAGCGGGTACAGGTAGTAGCCGAGCAGCGCCACGCCCGTCGTCACGAAGAGGGTGAGCCGGGCCGCCGCGTAACGGCCGGGGTGCGTGCGGTAGAGCCACACCAGGACGCCGATGGTGACCACGAAGTGCAGCGTCGCGTAGTAGTAGTTCATGCCGATGATCAGCCAAGTCACCGAGTTCACGGCATGGTTGACCGAGTGTTCGACGGCGATGCCGAGCTGGTGCTCGGCGTTCCAGACCCAGTCCGCGTTGCGCAGCGCCTTGGACTTCTGCTCCGGGACCGCGTTGCGGATCAGCGAGTACGTCCAGTAACTCACCGCGATCAGCAGGATCTCGAACCACAGCCGCGGCCGGCGGGGGGTGCGCAGCCGCTCCAGGACGGTGGGGGACTGCTCGTCCGTGACGAGGGGCGGAACGGCCTCTTCCCGGCCTTCCAGTCGTGTCACGGTGGAGTCACCCATAGGCACAGAGTGTGCCAGAAAAGCGTTCGTCCACCGATCATCCCCCGGTCGGGTTCCGTTCGCATGTTCTCCGCCTCAGGGACGAGCGCGGTCCCCAGGGGCCGAAGCGGTCGAACCGCGCACCACCAGCTCCGGCATGAACACGAACTCGCTGTGCGGCGCGGGCGTCCCGCCGATCTCCTCGAGCAGCGTGCGCACCGCCGCCTGGCCCATCGCGGGCACCGGCTTGCGGATGGTCGTCAGGGGCGGGTCGGTGAAGGCGATCAGGGGGGAGTCGTCGAAGCCCACCACGGAGACGTCCCGGGGGACCTCCAGGCCGCGCTGCCGGGCCGCCCGGATCGCGCCGAGCGCCATCATGTCGCTGGCGCAGACGATCGCCGTGCAGTCCCGTTCGATGAGCGCGGTGGCCGCGGCCTGGCCGCCCTCCAGGGTGTAGAGGGAGTGCTGGACCAGCTCCGACTCGACGACGTCCGCGGCCAGGCCCAGCTGGTCCTGCATGGCGCGCACGAAGCCCTCGATCTTGCGCTGGACCGGCACGAAGCGCTTCGGACCGAGGGCCAGGCCGATACGGGTGTGCCCCAGGGAGGCGAGGTGGGTGACCGCCAGGGTCATCGCGGCCCGGTCGTCGGGGGAGATGAACGGCGCCTGCACCTTGGGGGAGAAGCCGTCCACGAGGACGTAGGGCACGCCCTGGGCGCGCAGGCGCTCGTAGCGCTCCATGTCGGCCGTGGTGTCCGCGTGCAGACCGGAGACGTAGATGATCCCGGCGACACCGCGGTCCACCAGCATCTCGGTCAGCTCGTCCTCCGTGGACCCGCCGGGGGTCTGGGTGGCGAGCACCGGGGTGTAGCCCTGCCGGGTCAGCGCCTGACCGATGACCTGGGCCAGCGCCGGGAAGATCGGGTTCTCCAGCTCCGGGGTGATCAGGCCCACCAGGCCCTCGCTGCGCTGCCGCAGCCGTACCGGGCGCTCGTAGCCGAGGACGTCGAGGGCGGCCAGCACGGACTGACGGGTGGTGGCGGCGACGCCCGGCTTCCCGTTGAGAACGCGGCTGACGGTCGCTTCGCTCACCCCCGCCTGGGCGGCGATGTCGGCAAGCCGTGTGGTCACATGACCGGACTGTACCGGTCGGCCCCCGCCCTGCACACCGACGGGGCGCCTGGTGCGAGCCGTTGAACGGCCCGCTGCGGGCTGCTGCGTCATCGCGATCCCTCGTGTTCGGTCGGCGGCCGGTCGACGTCCGGGTCTCGGCGTCCGGTCCGCAACGGGATGATTCCTCCCCCGCCGTCGTCTGGCAAGGGCTTGCAGAGTCTTGCACAAGTGTCCGAGGGGCCGCCTGCCCGCGTGAAATCAGGGCCGTAGGGCCTGCCTCAGCGGGTCACGAAGAGGTAACTCGCCCGCAGTCTTGCGCTTTTTTTCTGCAAGGTCTTTCGCAGAGCTTGCAACGCTGTTACGTTCTCGGTCGCCCGGCGGCGGCAACGGCGCGGTCGGCAACTCGGCAGGGCGGCGGACGGGGCCGTTCCCTGTTCACGGGCTTAACCCTCAAGGAGAACTCATGCGGCGTGGCATAGTGGCCACCGCGCTGGTGGCGTCCCTCGCCCTCGCGGCGACGGCGTGCGGCGGGAGCGGCAGCGACAACGGCGGCAAGGCCGACGGTCCGGTGACCATCACGTGGTGGGACACCTCCAACGCCACCAACGAGGCACCGACGTACCAGGCCCTGGTCAAGCAGTTCGAAGCGGCCAACAAGGACATCAAGGTCAAGTACGTCAACGTCCAGTTCGACCAGGCGCAGAACAAGTTCGACACGGCCGCCGGCTCCAAGGGCGCCCCGGACGTGCTGCGCTCCGAGGTCGGCTGGACCCCGGCCTTCGCCAAGAAGGGCTACTTCGTGCCGCTGGACGGCACCGAGGCCCTCGCCGACCAGGACAAGTTCCAGCCCAGCCTGATCAAGCAGGCCCAGTACGAGGGCAAGACCTACGGCGTCCCGTTCGTCACCGACACCCTGGCCCTGGTCTACAACAAGGCCCTGTTCGAGAAGGCCGGCATCGCCGAGGCCCCCAAGACCTGGGACGAGCTGAAGTCCGCCGCCGCCAAGATCAAGGACAAGACCGGCGTGGACGGCTACTGGGGCTCCACCCAGGCCTACTACGCCCAGAACTTCCTCTTCGGCGAGGGCACCGACACCGTCGACGTCGACGCCAAGAAGATCACCATGAACTCGGCGGCCGCCAAGAAGGGCTACGGCACCTGGCTCGGCCTGTTCGACGGCAAGGGCCTGCACAAGGCCGACACCACCGCCGACGCCTACGCCCACATCCAGGACGCGTTCATCGAAGGCAAGGTCGCCGCGATCATCCAGGGCCCCTGGGAGATCACGAACTTCTACAAGGGCTCCGCCTTCACGGACAAGTCCAACCTGGGCATCGCCACCGTCCCGGCCGGCTCCGCCGGCAAGGCGGGCGCCCCGACCGGCGGCCACAACCTCTCCGTCTACGCCGGCTCGGACAAGGCCCACCAGGACGCGGCCCTGAAGTTCGTGAAGTTCATGACCTCGGCGAAGTCCCAGGAGACCATCGCCCTGAAGAACTCCACGCTGCCCACCCGTGACGACGCCTACACCGCCGAGGTCAAGACCGACCCCGGCATCGCCGGCTACCAGGGCGTCCTGGCCGCCGCCCAGCCGCGCCCGGCGCTGCCCGAGTACGGCTCCCTGTGGGGCCCGCTCGACACCGAGCTGCCCAAGATCGCCGCCGGCAAGGAGTCCCTGGACAAGGGCCTGGACAACGCCGAGCTCGCGATCTCCAAGCTGGTCCCCGACTTCAGCAAGTGAGTCCGCGTGGCCGCCGGGCCTCTCCCGCGACAGGGAAGGACCCGGCGGCCACCGGTCTGCGCCCAGCCCCATTCCCTGATCTTGCAAAAGGTGTCGAACCATGACAGTCGCCATCGACCGCGCGACCGGCAGGCGCCGCGGTGACCGCGCGCCTCGGCCCGGGCTGGGGCAGCGCCTGAAGAACGGCTTCCAGAAGTACTGGTACGCCTACGCGATGATCGCGCCGGTGGTCGTCGTGCTCGGCGGCATCGTGGGCTACCCCCTGGTGCGGGGCTTCTACCTGACCCTCACCGACGCCAACAGCCTCAACTCGGCTCGCACCATCGGCGTCAACCACATCGAGGCCACCTACAGGTTCATCGGGCTGGACAACTACAAGGACATCCTGTTCGGCCCGACCTCGTACGACCGGTTCTGGTCGCACTTCCTGTGGACCGTCTTCTGGACGGCAGCCTGCGTGTTCCTGCACTACACCATCGGCCTCGGCCTCGCGCTCATGCTCAACCAGAAGCTGCGCGGTCGCACCTTCTACCGGCTGATGCTGGTCCTGCCCTGGGCCGTGCCGACCTTCGTCACGGTCTTCTCCTGGCGGATCATGCTCGCCGACTCCGGCGTGCTCAACCAGGTGCTCGGCAGTCTGCACCTGCCCCAGCCGCAGTGGCTGGAGGACACCTTCTGGCAGCGGTTCGCCGCGATCATGGTCAACACCTGGTGCGGTGTGCCGTTCATGATGCTCTCGCTCCTCGGCGGCCTGCAGTCCATCGACGCCACGCTCTACGAGGCCGCGGAGATGGACGGCGCGAACGCCTGGCAGCGGTTCCGGCACGTCACGCTGCCCGGTCTGCGCTCGGTCAGCTCCACCGTGGTGCTGCTCGGCGTCATCTGGACCTTCAACCAGTTCGTCATCATCTTCCTGCTGTTCGGCCCCTACAGCGCGCCCGACGCCCAGATCCTCGTCACCTGGGCCTACTACCTGGGCTTCGGACAGCAGCCGCGCGACTTCGCCCAGTCGGCCGCCTACGGCGTGCTGCTGCTGTCGATCCTGACCGTCTTCACCTCCTTCTACTTCCGCTGGCTGAAGCGCAATGACCAGCTCGCCGTCTGACGCCGCAGGAGCCGCCGCCATGAGCACCACGACCCTCGAGAAGACACCGGCCGGCCCGGCCTCCGCCCCGCCTTCCCCGCGCCGGACCCGTCGGCGGGGCGAGCGCGGCCGGCTCGGCGGCGCCCTGCTGCACGGCGGCCTGACCGTGGCGAGCCTCGTCGCGGTGGCACCGGTGGCCTGGCTGTTCTTCCTGTCGCTCGGCCCGGACAAGGACGACTACCTGCACCCCGGCCGGATCTTCGGCAAGCTCACCTTCTCCAACTACAGCTTCGTGCTGCAGCACACGGCCTTCTTCGACTGGCTCAAGTCCACGATGATCGTGGCCCTCGGCACCACCCTGATCGGCGTCTTCGTCGCCGCCACCACCGGCTACGCGGTCTCCCGCATGCGGTTTCCCGGCTACAAGCAGCTGATGTGGGTACTGCTGCTCACCCAGGCCTTCCCGATCGCCATCCTGATCGTGCCGATGTACGAGATCTTCAGTGAGCTCGGTCTCATCGACACCTACTGGGCCCTGATCGTCATCAACTGCACCACGGCCGTCCCCTACAGCGCCTGGCTGCTCAAGGGGTACTTCGACACCATCCCGTTCGAGATCGACGAAGCGGGACGGGTGGACGGGCTCAGCCCCTTCGGCACCTTCGCACGGCTGATCCTGCCGCTGGCCCGCCCGGGGCTGGCCGTCGCGGCCTTCTACAACTTCATCACGGCCGTCGGCGAGGTCGCGTTCGCGACCACGTTCATGCTGGACGACTCCAAGTACACCTTCGCGGTCGGCCTGCAGAGCTTCGTCAGCGAGCACGACGCCCAGTGGAACTACATGGCCGCCACCGCGGTGTTGATCGCCGTTCCGGTGTCGGTCTTCTTCTACCTTGTCCAGAAAAACATCGTCACCGGCCTCACCGCGGGCGGCACCAAGGGCTGACCCCCACCCCTGGTCAACGGTTCCCGCGCGGCTGCCCGAGCGGGTGGCGGCCGCGGTGCCCTCCCCCAAGCACTTCGAGCAGGGAAACCCCCGGACCCCCTGTCGCCGCGGCCGCCCCGTCACCCGGACGCCGTCCTCCGCACCCATGACAAGCAAGCGCCCCGAGCTCCTTCGCCCGAGCAGGGGAACCCCCGACGCACCAAGGACGCCATGAGCAAGCAGCACTTCCCGGCCGAATCCCCCCTCTCCGAAGCGGCTGCCACCACCGTCGCCCCGCGCCGCGACTGGTGGCGGGACGCGGTGATCTACCAGGTCTATCCGCGCAGCTTCGCCGACGGCAACGGTGACGGCATGGGCGACCTGGAGGGCGTACGCTCCCGCCTGCCGTACCTGCGCGACCTCGGTGTGGACGCCGTCTGGCTCAGCCCGTTCTACGCTTCCCCGCAGGCCGACGCCGGCTACGACGTCGCCGACTACCGTGCCGTCGACCCCATGTTCGGCAATCTGCTGGACGCCGACGCGCTGATCCGCGACGCCCACGCGCTGGGCCTGAGGATCATCGTCGACATCGTCCCCAACCACTCCTCCGACCAGCACGAATGGTTCAAGCGCGCGCTCGCCGAGGGCCCCGGCTCCGCCCTGCGCGACCGTTACCACTTCCGCCCCGGCAAGGGAGCGGACGGCGAACTCCCGCCCAACGACTGGGAGTCCATCTTCGGCGGCCCCGCCTGGACCAGGGTCACCGAGCCGGACGGCACCCCCGGCGAGTGGTACCTGCACCTGTTCGCGCCCGAGCAGCCCGACTTCGACTGGGACCACCCGGCCGTCGGTGACGAGTTCCGCTCGATCCTGCGGTTCTGGCTCGACATGGGCGTCGACGGCTTCCGCATCGACGTGGCCCACGGCCTGGTCAAGGCCGAGGGCCTGCCCGACCTCGGCACCCACGACCAGCTGAAGCTGCTGGGCAACGATGTCATGCCGTTCTTCGACCAGGACGGCGTGCACGCGATCTACCGCCAGTGGCGCCACATCCTCGACGAGTACTCGGGCGACCGGATCTTCGTCGCGGAGGCGTGGACCCCGACCGTCGAGCGCACCGCGAACTACGTGCGCCCCGACGAACTGCACCAGGCATTCAACTTCCAGTACCTGGGCACCGACTGGGACGCCGACGCGCTCCGTGAGGTCATCGACCGCACCCTTGAGTCCATGCGCCCGGTGGGTGCCCCGGCCACCTGGGTGCTGTCGAACCACGACGTCACCCGGCACGCCACCCGCTTCGCCAACCCGCCCGGCCTCGGCACCCAGATCCGCAGCGCCGGCGACCGCGAGCTCGGTCTGCGCAGGGCGCGTGCGGCCACACTGCTGATGCTGGCGCTGCCCGGTTCGGCGTACGTCTACCAGGGCGAGGAACTAGGTCTGCCGGACGTCGTGGACCTGCCGGACGAGGTGCGCCAGGACCCGGCGTACTTCCGGGGCGAGGGCCAGGACGGGTTCCGCGACGGATGCCGGGTGCCGATCCCGTGGACCCGCGAAGGGTCCTCCTACGGATTCGGCGGCGGTGGCAGCTGGCTCCCGCAGCCCGCGCACTGGGGCCGGCTGAGCGTGGCGGCCCAGCAGGGCGTACCGGGCTCCACTCTGGAGCTGTACCGCTCGGCCCTCGCCGCCCGCCGGTCCCACCCCGACCTGGGCGCCGGCGACGCGGTGGAGTGGCTGCGCGCGCCCGAGGGCGTCCTCGCCTTCCGGCGCGGCGAGTTCGTCTGCGTGGCGAACACGACCGGCGAGTCGGTGACCACCCCGGCGTACGGCCGTGTGCTGCTCACGAGCGGCGAGGTGACGGAGGCGGACGGCGAGGCGAAGGTCCCGTCCGACACGACGGTGTGGTGGACCACGGCCTGACCCGACAGGTCACAGTTTCACATCAACTCCTTGCGGCCCGCTGCCCGTTGAGGCGGCGGGCCTTCTACCATCCGGGGTCATCGACTTGCTGAACCTTTCAGCAAGGGCCTTCAACGAAGAAGGAACCCCCACATGACCATCCGCAGACCCCTTTCATGCGCGGCCGCCCTCGCCGTGGCCGCCTCGGTGGCCCTCGCGGCCCCCGCCGCCGCCTCCCCGCCCGGCACCAAGGACGTCACCGCGGTCCTCTTCGAGTGGAACTACGCCTCGGTCGCCAAGGAGTGCGCGAACACCCTCGGCCCGGCCGGCTACGGCTACGCCCAGGTCTCCCCGCCCGCCGAGCACATCCAGGGCCCGCAGTGGTGGACGTCGTACCAGCCGGTGAGCTACAGGATCGCCGGCCGGCTCGGTGACCGCACCGCGTTCCAGAA
Source organism: Streptomyces sp. NPDC001231 (assembly GCF_042896885.1). Taxonomy (NCBI): domain Bacteria; kingdom Bacillati; phylum Actinomycetota; class Actinomycetes; order Kitasatosporales; family Streptomycetaceae; genus Streptomyces; species Streptomyces sp. NPDC001231. The sequence goes on along the minus strand of NZ_JBIAXS010000021.1, from coordinate 116,438 downwards.
CATGGTCAACACCTGCCACGCGGCCGGTGTGAAGGTCGTCGCGGACACGGTCATCAACCACATGTCGGCGGGCAGCGGCACCGGTACCGGCGGCTCGTCGTACACGAAGTACGGCTACCCGGGCCTGTACTCGAACAACGACTTCAACGACTGCAGGACCGACATCACCAACTACCAGGACCGCTACAACGTCCAGTACTGCGAACTGGTGGGCCTCGCCGACCTCAGGACCGGGTCGGACTACGTCCGCCAGACCATCGCGGGCTACATGAACGACCTGCTCTCCCTGGGCGTCGACGGCTTCCGTGTCGACGCGGCCAAGCACATCCCGGCCGCCGACCTCGCCAACATCAAGTCGCGCCTGAAGAACCCTGCCGCCTACTGGAAGCAGGAGGTCATCCACGGCGCGGGCGAGCCGATCCAGCCGACCGAGTACACCGGCACCGGCGACGTCCAGGAGTTCCGCTACGCCTACGACCTCAAGCGGGTCTTCACCAACGAGAAGCTCGCCTACCTGAAGAACTACGGCGAGGGCTGGGGCTACATGAACAGCTCGGTGGCCGGCGTCTTCGTCGACAACCACGACACCGAGCGCAACGGCTCGACCCTCAACTACAAGAACGGCGCGAACTACACGCTGGCCAACGTCTTCATGCTGGCCTGGCCCTACGGCGCCCCCGACATCAACTCCGCCTACGAATGGTCCGACGCGGACGCGGGTCCCCCCAACGGCGGCAAGGTCAACGCCTGTTGGCAGGACGGCTGGAAGTGCCAGCACGCCTGGCCGGAGATCAAGTCCATGGTCGCCTTCCGCAACGCCACCCGCGGCCAGGCGGTCACCAACTGGTGGGACAACGGCAACAACCTCATCGTCTTCGGCCGCGGCAACAAGGGCTATGTGGTGATCAACCACGAGAACACGACGGCCAATCGCTCGTACCAGACCTCGCTGCCCGCGGGCACCTACTGCGATGTGCAGGGCAACAGGACCGTCACGGTGGACGCCAACGGCTGGTTCCAGGCATCGGTCGCCCCGAACACAGCCCTCGCCATCTACGCCGGAAAGTCGAGTTGCTGACGACCCGGCGCCTGCTCCTGCGGCCGGTCGAGCCGGACGACGTACCGGCTCACCGCCGCCTGTGGACCGACCCGCTGGTGCGCCGCCACCTCGGCGGGCCGGTCCCCCCGGAGACGGTCGCCGTCCGCGAGCGGGGCTGCGTGGGCGCCCCGGGGCTTCTCACCATCGTGAACAAGGAGGACGGTGCCGTCCTCGGCTCGGTGCTGGTGGAGCCCGGCGCGCGGGCCGGACGGACCGAGGTCTCCTACCAGTTGCTGCCCGAGCACTGGGGGTTCGGCTACGCACGCGAGGCGCTGGCCGCCGTGGTCGGCGGGGCGGCGGAGGGCGAGGAGCTGGTCGCGGTGACCCAGGCGGCCAACACGCGTTCGCGGCGGCTGCTCGAAGCCCTGGGCGCCGTACCCGTCGAACGGTTCGTCGAGTGGGGGCGGCCGCAGCTCCTCTACCGCTTTCCCTGACGGCGGGGCCGGCGCTTCGGGAGTGGGGCGCCGGCCCCTGCCGGGGCGTGGGGCGGGTAGCTGGTGAAAAGATTTGCTGCGAGTTTCAAGGGTCTTGCTGTAAGCCTTGCGCAGGCGATACGGTCGCGCCCACGCCCGGCGGCGTCGTCGATGCCGGGGCGAGGGGCCGCAATCAAGTGAGCCGTACCGCCAAGGAGTTCACCCCGTGATACCGAGATGGCCGGCGCCCTCGCGGCGCCGCACCCCGTCAGGCAGACGCGTCGCCGCCGTCACCGCGGCCGCGCTCGCCGCAGCGCTCGTCCCACCACTCACGGCGCAGGCGGCCGAAAAACCGCCCGCGCCGCCCTCGGACGCGAGGCTCGCCGCCGAGCCGGCCCGGCACGACGCGACCCGGGAGCAGTTCTACTTCGTCCTGCCGGACCGTTTCGCCAACGGGGACACCTCCAACGACCGGGGCGGGCTGACCGGTTCACGGCTCGCCACCGGCTACGACCCCACCGACAAGGGCTTCTACCAGGGCGGCGACCTCAAGGGCCTGACGAACCGGCTCGACTACATCAAGGGCCTGGGCACCACGGCCATCTGGCTGGCGCCGATCTTCAAGAACCAGCCCGTGCAGGGGACCGGCAAGGACGTTTCGGCCGGCTACCACGGCTACTGGATCACCGACTTCACCCAGGTCGACCCGCATTTCGGTACCAACAAGGACCTCGCGACCCTCGTCTCCAAGGCACACGCCAAGGGCATGAAGGTCTTCTTCGACGTCATCACCAACCACACCGCCGACGTCATCGACTACGAGGACGGCTCCCACGAGTACCTGTCCAAGGGTGCCTTCCCCTACCTGACCAAGGACGGCCGGCCCTTCGACGACGCCGACTACGCGGACGGCACGAAGAAGTTCCCCGCCGTGGACGCCTCGTCCTTCCCGCGCACACCGGTCGTCCCGGCCGGCAAGAAGAACGCCAAGGTCCCGTCGTGGCTCAACGACCCGGCGATGTACCACAACCGCGGCGACTCCACCTACACCGGCGAGAACTCCACCTACGGCGACTTCTCCGGCCTCGACGACCTGTGGACCGAACGCCCCGAGGTCGTCAGCGGCATGGAGAAGATCTACCAGCGCTGGGTGAAGGACTTCGGTGTCGACGGCTTCCGCATCGACACCGTCAAGCACGTCAACATGGAGTTCTGGACCCAGTGGGCCACCGCGCTCGACACCTACGCCGCAGCCCACGGCCGTAAGGACTTCTTCATGTTCGGCGAGGTCTACTCCGCCGACACCTCCGTCAACGCCCCGTACGTCACCGAGGGCCGCCTCGACGCCACGCTCGACTTCCCGTTCCAGGACGCGGCCCGCTCCTACGTCTCCCAGGGCGGCAGCGCGAAGAGGCTCGCGGGCGTCTTCGGCGACGACTACAGGTACACGACCGACAAGGCCAACGCCTACGAGCAGGTCACCTTCCTCGGCAACCACGACATGGGCCGCATCGGCTACTTCCTGGAGCAGGACGACCCGAAGGCGACCGACGCCGAGATCCTGCGCAAGGACGAGTTCGCCAACGAGCTGATGTTCCTCAGCCGCGGCAACCCCGTCGTCTACTACGGCGACGAGCAGGGCTTCACCGGCTCCGGCGGCGACAAGGACGCCCGCCAGACCATGTTCGCCTCCCGGGTCGCCGACTACCTCGACGACGACCGGATCGGCACCGACCGCGGCCACGCGAGCGACGCCTACGACACCACCGCGCCGCTCTACCGGCAGATCGCCGGCCTGGCGAAGCTCCGCAAGGACAACCCGGCCCTCACGGACGGCGTCCAGACCGAGCGCTACGCGGCGGACGGGCCCGGTGTCTACGCCTTCACCCGCACCGACGCCCGGACCGGGGCCGAGTACGTCGTCGCCTTCAACAACGCGGGCGAGGCGAGGACGGCCACGTTCGCCACCGGCTCGGCGCGGATGACGTACCGCGGGATCCACGGCACCGAGGCGGCCGTGACCTCCGACGCGGACCGCAGGGTCACCGTCACCGTCCCGTCCGGATCCGCCGTCGTCCTCAAGGCCGCGGGCACCCTCGACCGGCCCGCCGCCAAGCCGGCCGTCACCCTCACGCCCCCCGCCGCCGGCGCCACCGGCACCGTCGAGCTGAGCGCCGACGTCACCGGCGGGCAGCTCAACCGGGTCGTCTTCGCCGCGCAGACCGGGAACGGCCCCTGGAAGGTGCTCGGCTCCGCCGACCACGCCCCCTACAAGGTCACCCAGACCCTGGCCCGGACCGTCCTGGCCGGCACCGCCCTGCGCTACAAGGCGGTCGTCGTCGACTCCGCGGGCCGCACGGCGAGCGCGACCGCGGACTCCACCACCGGCACCCCTCCGGTCCCGGAGGTCCCCACCGCCTCCTCCCGCGACTACGCGGTCGTCCACTACAAGCGCACCGACGGCGACTACGCGAACTGGGGCCTGTACGCCTGGGGCGACCTCGCCGACGGCGAGTCGACCACCTGGCCGAACAGCCATCCCTTCACCGGCCGGGACGCCTACGGAGCCTTCGCCTACGTCAGGCTGAACCCCGGCGCCTCCGACGTCGGCTTCCTGGTCATCGACAAGGACGGCAACAAGGACGTCTCCGCCGACCGGTCCATCGACGTCACCAGGACGGGCGAGGTCTGGATCGAGCAGGGCAAGGACGACGTGCGGACCGCGCGCCCCGAGTATCCGGCGCAGGACCCGGCCAAGGCCGTCATCCACTACCACCGCGCCGACGGGAACTACGACGGCTGGGGCCTGCACGTGTGGACCGGCGCCGCCGACCCCACCGACTGGTCGAAACCCCTCCAGCCGGTCAAGACTGACTCCTATGGCGCGGTCTTCGAGGTACCGCTCACCGACGGTGCCACCAGCCTCGGCTACATCATCCACAAGGGCGACGAGAAGGACCTGCCCGCCGACCAGTCCCTGGACCTCAAGGCGGCCGACGGCCACGAGGTGTGGCTGATGAGCGGCCAGGACAAGCCCCTGCTGCCGCAGCCCACCGGCGGCGCGGGCGCCCTCGACCTCACCACCTCGAAGGCGGTCTGGATCGACCGGGACACGGTGGCCCTCAAGGGCGTGGAAGGCGCCGCCTCCACCCAGCTCGTCTACTCCCACGACGGCTCGATCACCGTTCAGGACGGGACGCTGACCAGCGACGACGAGCGGTGGCTGCGGCTGGCGAGGACCACGCTCTCCGACGCCCAGAAGGCGAGGTTCCCGCACCTGAAGGACTACACGGCCTGGTCCGTCGACCCGCGCGACCGCGCCCGCGTCCGCGAGGCCCTGCGCGGCCAGGTCGTCGCCTCCCAGCGGGCCGCGAACGGCGCCGTACTCACGGCGACGGGCGTCCAGCTCGCGGGCGTGCTCGACGACGTGTACGGCACCTCGGCCGCCACGGCCCGGCTCGGCCCCGTCTTCCACCAGGGCAGGCCCACGCTGAGCGTGTGGGCGCCGACCGCGCGGAGCGTCGCCCTGGAGCTGGACGGCAAGGCGGTCGCCATGCACCGCGACGACACGACCGGCGTCTGGTCCGTCACCGGCCCGGCGTCGTGGAGGAACAAGCCCTACCGGTACGTCGTGACGGTATGGGCGCCCACCGTCCGCAAGGTGGTCACCAACAAGGTCACCGACCCCTACTCGGTCGCCCTCACCGCGAACTCCGAGCGCAGCCTCGTCGTCGACCTCGACGACCGGGCGCTGGCCCCGAGCGGCTGGTCGGGCCTGGCCAAGCCCAAGGCCGTACCGCTCAGGGACGCCCAGATCCAGGAGCTGCACATCCGGGACTTCTCCGTCGCGGACCGGACGGTCCCGGCCCGGGACCAGGGCACCTACCGGGCCTTCACCGACAAGAACAGCGACGGCTCCCGGCACCTGCGGGAGCTGGCGAAGGCCGGCACGTCGTACGTGCACCTGCTGCCCGCCTTCGACATCGCCACCATTCCGGAGAAGAAGGCCGACCAGGCGACCCCGGACTGCGACCTGCCCTCCTACCCGGCCGACTCCGAGCGGCAGCAGGCGTGCGTGGCGGCGACCGCCGCACAGGACGCCTACAACTGGGGCTACGACCCTTACCACTACACGGTCCCCGAGGGCTCCTACGCCACCGACCCGGACGGCACGGCCCGTACCGTCGAGTTCCGGCAGATGGTCAAGGCGCTCAACCAGGACGGGCTGCGCGTCGTCATGGACGTCGTCTACAACCACACGGCCGCCGCCGGCCAGGCGGACACCTCCGTGCTCGACAGGATCGTGCCCGGCTACTACCAGCGGCTCCTCGCCGACGGCTCGGTGGCCAACAGCACCTGCTGCGCGAACACCGCGCCCGAGAACGCCATGATGGGCAAGCTGGTCGTGGACTCGGTCGTCACCTGGGCCAGGCAGTACAAGGTCGACGGCTTCCGCTTCGACCTCATGGGCCACCACCCCAAGGCCAACATGCTCGCCGTCCGCGAGGCGCTCGACGCGCTCACGCTGAAGAAGGACGGCGTGGACGGCAAGAACATCATCCTGTACGGAGAGGGCTGGAACTTCGGCGAGGTCGCCGACGACGCGCGGTTCGTCCAGGCCACGCAGCGGAACATGGCGGGCACGGGCATCGCGACCTTCTCCGACCGGGCCCGTGACGCGGTCCGCGGCGGCGGCCCCTTCGACGACGACCCGGGCGTCCAGGGCTTCGCCTCCGGCCTCTACACCGACCCCAACTCCTCTGCGAGCAACGGCAGCAGGGCCGAGCAGAAGGACCGCCTGCTGCACTACCAGGACCTGATCAAGGTCGGCCTGAGCGGCAACCTCGCCGCGTACCGCTTCACCGACACCAGCGGCAAGGAGGTCACCGGCGCCGAGGTCGACTACAACGGCGCGCCCGCCGGATACGCGGGTGCCCCCGGCGACGCCCTCGCCTACGCCGACGCGCACGACAACGAGTCGCTGTTCGACGCCCTCGCCTACAAACTGCCGTCCGCCACGAGCGCGGACGACCGGGCCCGGATGCAGGTCCTGGCGATGGCGACGGCCGCGCTGTCCCAGGGACCGGCGCTGTCCCAGGCCGGGACCGACCTGCTGCGCTCGAAGTCCCTCGACCGCAACTCCTACGACAGCGGCGACTGGTTCAACGCCATCCACTGGAACTGCGCCGACGGCAACGGCTTCGCCCGCGGGCTGCCCGTGGCGGCCGACAACCAGGACAAGTGGCCGTACGCCAAGCCGCTGCTCACCTCCGTCGCGGTGGGCTGCCCGCAGATCCAGGGGGCCTCGGCCGCGTACCGGGACCTGCTGCGCATCCGCACCACGGAGCAGGCCTTCTCCCTGGCCACGGCCGCGCAGGTGCAGCGGAAGCTGTCCTTCCCGCTGTCGGGCGGCGACGAGACGCCCGGTGTGATCACCATGAGGCTCGGTGACCTCGTCGTGGTGTTCAACGCCACGCCCGAACGGCAGCGGCAGCGCGTCGCGGAGCTCGCGGGGACCGGCTACCGGCTGCACCCGGTGCAGACGGCGGGCGCCGATCCGGTCGTGAAGGCCTCGTCGTACGAGAGGGCGACCGGGACGTTCACGGTCCCGGCGCGTACGGTCGCGGTGTTCAGGAACTAGCGCGGGTCCCCGGTCGACCCGGAACAGGAGTGCTCATGCCGCAGATCACCGTCGACTACTCCGAGCGGCTGGCCGACGCCTTCGACCGGCGTGCCTTCGCGCGGGAGCTGCACACCCGCACGGTCGAGATCGCGGCCGCCAAGCCCCCGGCGTGCAAGACGCAGTTCCGCCGGACCGAGGACACCGTCGTCGGTCCGGACACCGAGGGGCACGCGATCGTGCACGTCACCATCGGCCTGCTGGCCGGCCGCACCGACGAGACCAAGGCACGCCTGACGGAGGCGGTCCTGGAGGCACTGCGGCAGCATGTGAAGCCGGTCGACGGCCTGGCGCTGCACGCGTCGGCCGAGGTGCGCGACCTCGACGCCTCGTACCGGAAGTTCGACGCCTAGCGAGCGCTGCCGGGAAGCGGCGCTAGGAGGCGAGAGCGACGAGCCGGCCGACCAGGTCCAGGAAGGGGCCGTCGGCCGGCTCGTCCTTGAAGACCTGGCGCATGAGCGCGCCCATCTCCTCGTCGTGGGCGGCGCTGACGGCGACCAGCGCGCCGAAGTCGTGCACGAGCTGGACCTCCAGCTCGGCGCGCGGGATGCGCCGGCCGTCCAGCCAGATCAGCGCCGTCGACTCCGCGAGCGAGATCCACGAGCGGACGACCAGCTCCAGCCGGGCGGGCGGCTCCTCGACCCCGAGATGCGAAAGGATCTGGTCATACGCGGCCTGCCGGACGGAGTCGATGAGCGCGTTCGTCGTCGACGATCCAACAGCGGGACCGCCGCGCATCAACGCCGAGAAACCGGGTCCGTGCTCGTCCACGAAGTCGAAGAACCGGCGCATCACCCGCAGCAGCCGAGCCCCCAGCGGGCCCTCGTGCGGTTCCGCGAACCGGCCCGCCAGATCGTCCGAGGCGCGCTTCAACGCGGCCTCGTACAGGCTGAGTTTGCCCGGGAAGTAGTGGTAGACCAGCGGGCGTGAGATGCCCGCCGCCGACGCTATCTCGTCGATGGAGACCTCGTCGGGCGAGCGGCGGCTGAACAGTTCGAGGGCGACGCCGATCAACTGCTGCCGTCGTTCCTCGACTCCCATCCTGCGGCGAACCCCGGTAGTCATACGAACACCTTACCGATCGATTCCAGCCCCGAACGGACCGGAGAGGATCGACCGCGATGTTCGACCTCGGGGCGTCACACCCTTCCACGCCCGCCGGTCACTTCTGGCGCAGCACGTCGACGGACCTGCCGTCGTCCAGCGTCCCCTTCAGGTCGGCCTGGGCGCCCTGCCGGGTCCGTGCGGCGAGCAAGTGGCCCTGGGCGGAGGCGCTGACCCCGCCCGTGGCGCTGATCGAGGCGGTGTCGCGGCCGCCGGCGGCGAGCAGGTACCAGGTGCCCGTCTCCGACTTCCACAGCACCCCGGCCAGCACGTGCGGATCGCGGGTGCCGCACGCGGGCACGTTCTCGGCCTTGGCCGCGACCGCCGCGTACTTCCCGCCGGGGGTGCGGAACTGGGCCAGCACCCGGGGCCCGTCGCCCCGCCAGGTCTCGGCCCGGGTGCACACCCACGCGGCCGTGCCGGTCGCGTCGGGCAGGGGCTGCTCGGCGTACTGCCAGGCATTGACCGACCGGACGCCCTGTGCGCGCACGGAAGCCAGTGAGCAGGCCAGCGGTGCCCAGGCGCGCAGCCCCGCCGCACCCGACGCCTCCTGCGGGGCGTCCGGGCGGCCCGTGGTGAGGCGGGCGGGGGCCAGCTCGCCGAGGTCGGCCAGGACATGCGTGCCGGGTTCGCCGGTCAGCTGGAGCACGTTCCACGAGGTGCAGGCGCCGGTCCGCTGGACCGGGCTGGCCAGCGGCCCGGTGACCCCGTCCGTGATGCCGAGGTCCATCGCCCCGGCGTCCGGCTTGAGCAGGTCCCGTTCGGCCGCCGCCTTCACCCAGGGCGCCGTCAGATAGCGGACGTTGCCGTCGGAGCGGCCCAGTACCACCGCGCTCGCCTCCGCGCCGGCGGCGCCGTCGACCCGGGCGAAGTCGAGGGCGGCCCCGGCCGCGGAGTCCTTCGGCTCGGCGTAGCGGGCGATGCGCAGGCCGTCGTGGAAGAGCACCACGCGCGCGTTGTCGACGTCGCCGGCGTAGAGCAGTTGCGGTGGTCCGGCGGGGGCGCCCGAGGCGGTGCCGGGGGTGGCCGAGACCCGTACGGACCCGCCGGGGCGGGCCCAGACGGCGAGGGCGCGGCGCAGCAGGGCCGTGTCGCGCGCCCGGTCGCCGCGGGCCGGCCACACGGAGAGGTCCAGCCGCGCGGAGGTCCGCCAGGCGGTGGGGGCGACCCTGGTCAGCCTGCCCGGGTCCAGGGCGGCCTCGGCGGAGGGGTTCTGCGCGTAGGCGGGCGCGGCGGCGCCGTCGGGGCCCCAGCCGCCGCCCGGCAGGGCGACCAGCGCCCCGCACACGGCGAGGGCCGCCGCCGCGGCGAGCGCGGCCCTGGTGTGCTGCCTGCGCCGCTTCAGGTCGGTGGGCCGGGCCTGCAACGAGCAGGGGTCGAACTCGGGGGAGTCCAGGAGAGCGTACTGGGCGGGCAGGCGGTCGGCCTGACGCAGCGCTGCGACGGGGTCGGCCACGCCCGCGGCCTTCAGCACCTCCCGAACGGCGGGGTCCGGGAGCCTTTCCAGGCCGCGCAGGACGTAGGCCGCACGGGCCGGCCCGGACAGGGTCGCCAGCTTCTGGTCCAGGGCGAGTTCCTCGGCGCCGCCGGTGTGCGGGAACAGGCGCAGGCCCCACACCAGGGGCATCAGCGGCCGCAGTTGGGTGCGTCCGGGCCGGATCCGGCGCCTGAGCGGGCGGCCCGCTCCCAGCGCCGTGCGGATCACCTGCAGACGGACGAAGGCATAGCCCGGGTCGGACTCGCGGCCGGCCGACTGGGCCGGGATCACGGATGCCGAGGACCGCCCCCGCGGCAGCGCCCGCTGTGCCAGCGCGTGCGCGGTCAGCACGCGGCGGCCCCGCCCGAGCCCGGGCGGCAGCACCAGATAGGCGAGCCGGACCAGACGCGGATAGTGCTCGACGAGCGCGGCCTCGGCCCGCTCGGCATCGACGACCGGCCCGGGGGAGGACTTGTGGCGCGGGGCGACATCCTGTGACTGCACGTCCAGGCAAACGAGCGAGCCGGTCCTTGGTCACACCGCCGCCCGGCGGTCTCAGCCCTCCGGCTCGACCAGCAGCCGGGCGTAGTTCGCCATCGAGCGCTGGTAGCGGGGCAGATGGGGCGCGAGGGCTCCGAGGACGAGGGACAGACCCTCGCGGTCACGGCCGAGACTGGACAGGCACAGCGCCAGACACGCCCGGATGGCGTCGTCCAACTCGTCCGAGGGCGCGTCCAGTTCGGGCGTAAGCAGCTTGACGCCCTCTTCCGGATGACCGATGTTCCGCAGTGAGCTTGCCAGTTGGATCCTGGTCCGGCGGCCCCGGTAGCCGCTCAGTCCGCGCGCCAGTGCCTCCCGGTAGAGCGGCACCGCCCGGTCCGAGTGGCCGGTGGAGTCCCAGGCACAGGCCTGCTCGAACGGGCCGAGCGGGCTGCCGTCCGGCAGTTCGGCGACGAGCGCGTCGATCCGCGCCCGGAACGCGGGTGCCTCGTCCTCGGAGTAGTCGTCGAAGCGGGCCCAGGCGGCGGCCACGCGGTCTTCCCAGTCCTGGTTCACCGGCTCACGCTCGCACGCGCGTGCAGGTGGCGTCCACCCGATTGAGCGCTCTGCGCGCCGGAGCCGTATCGAAGGGCGGCCCCCGCCGGGGCCCGGTGCGGCATGCTTGTGGCTCGTGCCGCCGGGAACGGAGTGCCGGAAGCGACCGGAGGAACAGATGAGGGTGACCCGACCGATGCTCGCGGTGGCCGGTGCCGCGGCGGCACTGGCGCTGACGGGGTGCGGCTCCGGTGACGGTGCGGCGGCGAAGGTGCCGCCGACGGCGACCGGCAGCCTGGAGAGCCTGGCCGCCGAGGTGAAGTGCGAGCCGGACATGCAGACCGACGCCGACACCATCCGGCAGGCGATCTGCACCAACTCCACCGGCAAGTTCGTCCTCGCCACTTTCGCCACCGACCGCGGCCAGCGGGAGTGGATCGACGACGCGAAGGACTACGGCGGCTCCTACCTCGTAGGCCGCAAGTGGGTCGCCGTCGGCGACAGCGGCGTGGTCACCAATCTGCGCGCCACCCTCGGCGGTGACGTGGAGACGGGCAAGGACCACAGCGCCCACAGCGCCCACAGCGCCCACGGCGCCCACGGCGCGCACAGCGGCTGAGCGGCCCCCACTCACGGGCACACACGGCGAAGGCCGGCGGCGGGATCTCCCGCCGCCGGCCTTCTTCAAGAGGTCACCGGTCCAGTGTCACCGGATCAGGGCGTCACTTGCAGTTCCGGCCCGAGTTGAGGCAGTTGGCGATCTTGTTCGCCAGGCCGCCGGTCGTGATGTTGATGAAGTCGTCGTGGTCGGTGGCCGCCTTGTGCAGCTGCTCCGGGAAGCCGTCGACCGCGTAGGCGTTCTTCACCACGCCGTTCTCGACGGTCGGCCGCGGCACGTCGTAGACCAGGCGCATCGTCAGCTGCGGGATGGCCTTGAAGCCGCTGGGGCAGTTGCCGCGCTCGTCGGCGAAGGCGATGTGCGTACGGTGGTTGGCGCTGTCGGTGTTCTGCCCGTCCCAGCAGCTCTGGAAGGCGAACGTGCGGACCATCTTGCTGCCCTGCGGGCAGATCGGGTACTGCTCCGTCAGCTGGACCTTGTTCTCGAAGCCGGTGCAGCTCCAGTGCGCGTTGGCGTTGGCCAGACCGTTGGTCGTGGTCTTGGCGTCACCGGTGATGATGCGCAGGAACTGCGGCATGGCGACGACCTTGCCGGTCGGGCTGCCGACGTACTTGATCTGCGCCTGGAGGGGCTTCAGGATCCGGCCGACGTTGCCCTCCTTGCCACCGCCGTCCGCGTCCTGGTCGAAGTCCTGCGAGCCGTCCTGGACCCGGACCACCGGCCAGTAGTACGACGACAGGTCGTTCTTGTTCTGGCAGCTCGTGCCGCCCTGGAGGAACGTGTCGTTGCTCGCGAACGCGTCGATCTTCTGGTTGCCGACGTAGTCGTGCAGGTGGTGGGCGCCGTTGGCCACACCCGGGGCCACGATCACGTTGTCGGTGTTGTGGTTGCCGTTGGCGTTCACACCGCAGCGCGTGGTGAAGGTGCCGTTCGAGGCGTTGCGGCTCTTGCGCGGCTTGGCCTTGACGTTGGGCTGGACGGTGGTGATGTCCACGAAGTCCGCGGCGACCGGGCCGTTTCCGGCCTGACCGCCGATGCCCTGCTGCCCGTCGTCGCCGCCCTGCTGACCGCCGTCGTTCTGGCCGCCGTCGTTCTGGCCGCCGTTGTCCTGACCGCCGTCGTTCTGGCCGCCGTTGTCGCCCTGCTGCCCGTCGTCCTGGCCGTCGTTCTGCCCGTTGTCCTGACCGCCCTCGGCGCCGCCCGCGTCCGTCTGGTTCTGCTCGACGGGGGTGCCGGTGCAGGGCGCCATGTCGTCCAGGTTGCCGGGGGCCTGGCCGCCGGCCCGGTTGATCTCCAGCTTGATCCGGTCGAGGATCACCTTCCGCCGGTCCTTCAGCGGGCCAAGGATGGCGTTCTGGACGAAGCTCGCGTCCCTGGTCTGCGCGTCGCGCGTGGTGGCCAGCCGCTGGTAGGCCTCGGTGATCTGCTGGTCGAGTGTGGCGAGTTCGCCGTCCACCTCTCCACGGGCCTGCTCCGGCACGGCGGTGAGCTGCTGGCCGACGTCAGGGCACTTGATCGTCACGACCTGCGCGTTGACGGCCTTCGTCCGGTTGCCTCCCCACGCGTCGTTCTTCGACTCGTGCGCGGATGCGTAGTAGTTCGCCCAGACAAGCCCGCCCCCACCGAGCGCTAGGGCCGCCGCCCCGGCTATGGCCTTGGTGGCCAGCGGCATTCGGCGTTTGCGTGTGTTGCGTCCCATGGAACTCCTCTGACTTCCTTGCGGGGCAGCATCGAGGCGCCCGACAGGAGTGAAGCGGCTCCCATGGATACGGACACGGTCCCGGAGGTGTTCAGCCGACCCACGAATTCATTCGCGATCCGTGGGTCGATCGGGTCGCAACTGCCGCTTTTCCACCGGCAGTTGCGACAACACCGGCTGAGACCCGGGCCTCTTCGGCCCGTGGACCGCCTACAGTCCGAGCACCTTCGCCTCCAGGGCCGGGTCCACACCGACCGGAGGTCGGTCCGGCCGCCGGGGCGCCGTACCGCCCAGGCCCTGGAGCCAGGTCCAGGTGTCCGCGACCGTCTCGTCCACGGGACGGCAGCGCAGACCGGTCGCGAGGGCCCGGCCGACATCGGCGCCGTGCAGCGCGTCGTGGCCCTCGCTGCCCGGTGGCGTCCACACCGGCAGCTGCGTCCAGGGTTCGATGCCCGCGGCGAGAATCGTCTCCGGATCGGTCCAGCGCAGCTCGGCGTCGGCGCCGGTGGCCCGCACGCAGGCCTCCAGCAGCTCGCCCATCGTCGCGTGCCCCCGCGGGCTGATCATGTTGTACGGCCCGCTCAGCTCCCGCTCCACCGCGCCGAGGATCCACGCGGCGAGATCGCGGACGTCGATGTACTGAAGGGGCAGGTCCCGCGGACCGGGCGCCAGCACGGGGCCGCCCCGCGCGATCCGGTTCAGCCACCACGGCAGCCGCCCGATGTTCTCGTGCGGCCCGAGGATCAGCCCGGCCCGTACGAGCACCGAGCGGTCGGCTCCGAAGGCCTCCACCGCGGCCAGTTCGGCGCCCCGCTTGTCGTGCGGGTAGTCCGTCTGCTCGGCGCCGGCCTCGGCGCCCTCGACCAGCGGCGCCGCCTCGGTGTAGCCGGCGGGCGGGGCCCAGGCGTACACCGAGCAGGTCGACACGTACACGTACCGGCCGGCGCGGTCCCGCAGCAGCCGCGCCGCGTCCCGGACCGCGCGGGGCGCGGCCGACCAGGTGTCGACGACCGCGTCCCACGCGCCGTCCGTCAGGGCCGCGAGCCCGTCGGGCGCGGTGCGGTCGCCGTGCAGCGACCGCACCCCGGGAACGGGCGCGTGCCGCCCCCGGTTCAGGACCGTCACATCCCAGCCGCGCCCGGCCGCCGCCTCGGCGACGGCCCGCCCCGCGAACTCCGTACCACCCAGCACCAGAAGTCTCATACCGGTGACTGTGCCCGTCAGGGCCGTGGCAGGGAACGGGATTCTGCCCTCGGCAGAGATCAACGCCCGGTCGGCGGAGCGTACTTGTAGCCTACGCGGCGTACGGTCTGGATCGTCCGGCGGTGCTCGGTGCCCAGTTTGCGGCGCAGCCGGGCGATGTGGACGTCGACGGTGCGGCCGTCGCCCACGTGGCCGTAGCCCCACACCGTGGTGACCAACTGGTCGCGGGTGTGCACCCGGTGCGGGTGGGCCACGAGATGGGAGAGCAGCTCGAACTCCAGGTAGGTGAGGTCGAGTTCGCGCCCGTCCACCTCCGCGATCCGCCGTACGGAGTCGATGCGGACGAACGCGTCGCCGGCACCGGGCTCGGTGTCGCCGGCCGTCCCGGCCTCCGGGTGGTCCGGCACCGCCACCGGCAGGTACGGCGGCTGCTGGTCGGCGGGTACGAGCACCAGGTAGCCGACCATCGGGGGCCGGCCCGGCAGCCTGGGCAGGGCGTGCTGCGGAGCCGGCAGCCAGGTGGCGCCGGGCGGCAGGAGATCGGCGATCTCCACGACCTCGTCCCGGTCCACGGCCCGCAGCCGGTGCCGTACGGAAGCGGGGGAGCGGGAGGAAGAGGGGGAGCGGGAGGGGACGGGGGTGGGAAGGGCGGTGTCGGTCAGGGAACGGGTGGTCGCCATGGCAGGTCAGCTCTTTCGCGGGAGAGGTTCGTCGGGGGACCGACGGCCGCGAGTTCGTGGTCGGGCGCGTCGGGGACGTACGTCGTTCCGCGCTGGCCGGAGGCCGGGGTTACGGCTTCACCGGGCCCGCGCGCTCGGCGCGCGGCAACAGAGCCGGTCGAAGTCGTGGTGCTGACGGGAGGGCCAGAACGGCTCCAGGTCGTCGCGACTCGTCGCGACGCACTTCCGGAAGCCGACCATGCCCCCATTGAAGCAGACACCGTGTCCGGACAGGACCCTCTGCTCGCCCCTTCTCACTGCGCGGACACCTCCCCGGTGGGAAGCCGGCGCCCCGCGGCCGCGCCACCCGTTCGGATCAGACCTGCCCGGCCTTCTCCAGGGCGGTGCAGCAGGTGTCGATCAGCAGGCGCGTGACGACGTACGGGTCGACGTTGGCGTTCGGCCGGCGGTCCTCGATGTAGCCCTTGCCGTCCCGCTCGACCTGCCACGGGATGCGGACCGAGGCACCGCGGTCGCCGACGCCGTAGGAGTACGCGTCCCACGGGGCGGTCTCGTGCAGGCCGGTGAGGCGGTCGTCGATCCCGGCCCCGTAGTTCTTGACGTGGTCCATCGGCCTGGAGCCCTCGCCGAGCGACTCGCACGCGGTGATGATCGCGGCGTAGCCCTCCGGACCTTCGCGCATCGCCCTGGTCGAGAAGTTGGTGTGGGCGCCGGCGCCGTTCCAGTCGCCCTTGACCGGCTTGGGGTCGAGGGTGGCGGAGATGCCGTGGCCCTCGGCGGTGCGGTAGAGCAGCCAGCGGGCCACCCACAGCTGGTCGGCGACCTCGAGCGGGGACAGCGGGCCGACCTGGAACTCCCACTGGCCCGGCATGACCTCGGCGTTGATGCCCGAGATGCCGAGCCCCGCCGTCAGGCAGTTGTCCAGGTGCTCCTCGACGATCTCCCGGCCGAAGATCTCGTCGGCGCCGACACCGCAGTAGTAGCCGCCCTGCGGGGCCGGGAAGCCGCCCTCGGGGAAGCCGAGCGGGCGGGAGCCGTCGAAGAAGGTGTACTCCTGCTCGATGCCGAAGACCGGCTCCTGCGCGGCGAACCGCTCCGCGGCCTCGGCCAGCGCGGTCCGCGTGTTGGACGGGTGCGGGGCGAGCGTGATGTCGAGGACCTCGCACAGCACGAGGATGTCGTCGCCGCCGCGGATCGGGTCCGGGCAGGAGAAGACCGGCCTCAGGACGCAGTCGGAGGTGCGTCCCTCGGCCTGGTTGGTGGAGGACCCGTCGAAGCCCCAGAGCGGCAGTTCGGCGCCCTTGACGTCGTCGCCGAGGATCTTCGTCTTGGAACGCAGCTTGGCCGTCGGCTCGGTGCCGTCGATCCAGATGTACTCAGCCTTGAAGGTCACGGGCCTTATCCTCCGGGGTCTCACTCGCGCGCGCCCACGGGCGGCGCGGCGCCGCGGCACGGTGCGCCGCGGCGGCTGTTCAGCAGCCTGTCAACGGGCGGTTTCCCGGCCATTGCCCGAATGTGAACCCCGTGTTACCCGGCGCCGTTGTGGCGCGGTTCACGCGGTACGGGTGAGGGCCTGCTCGCTCCCGGCCGGGAGCGAGCAGGCCCTCACCCGTGGAGGTGGGTGTCAGCCCACCTTCTCGATCACCGCGCGCCGGATCAGGAACTTGCCCGGCTCCCGGACCTCCTCGAAGGCCGCGTCGTTGAGCAGGACGCAACTGCCGGAGACGGACGTGACCTTCACCGTGGTGGACTTGTTGTTGTCCAGGTTGGTGACCTTCAACGTGGTGCCCGCCGGGAACTGGTTGCTGGACGCGGCCGGTGCGCCGCCCTCGCCGGAGAGCGTCACGGTGGAGCCCTGGCACACCTGCTGGCCGGACGCCGAGACGTCGCCGCCGGCGTTCCCGGCCGCACCGTCCTGCTGCCCGGCCTGCTGCCCGTTCTGCTGACCGGCTTCCTGGCCGTTCTGCCGGCCCGCCTGCTGGCCGTTCTGACCCTGCTGCCCGGCCTGGGAGTCCTGAGCCGACTCCCCCACCGTGCACCCGGACGCGGCCTGCTTGCGCTTGATCTCCTCGATGACCGCCTCGCGGTTGGCGATCCGCGCCTCGGACAGCGCGTCCGGGGCGGCCCGCTGGCCGTCGATGAACTTCTGGTTGTTGCCGAGGGCGGTGGCGAGCCCCTGACAGACCGTCGAGTCCGCGGCGGACAGGGTGCGCGGGGCCTCCGGCTGCGCGGCGTTGGACGTGGCGGCCAGGGCGAAGGCCCCGCCGCCCGCCACCGCCGCGGCCGTGACCAGCAGCGCGACCTTCTTCTTCGTGCTGACAGTGCGCCTACGCGACATGCGCGCCTCCTGAAGGGGTGGGGGAGCGTACGCCGCTAGGTACGAGATGCCGAACGAGGTTACTCAGCGGTTGCGGTGCCAGTTGAAGTGACCTGTGTCACGCGGGAGTTGGCGGCGCCGTGCGCGGGGCCACGCGGCACTACCCGCGTCCGAGCGCGTCCCGCACCGCTTCCTCGGTCCGGGCCACGACCGCCGTGCCGTCGTCGGCCGTGATGATCGGACGCTGGATCAGCTTCGGGTGCTCGGCCAGCGCCGCGATCCAGCGCTCGCGCGCCCCGGCGTCCCGCGGCCAGTCCTTCAGCCCGAGCTCCTTCGCCACGGCCTCCTGCGTCCGCGTGATGTCCCACGGTTCGAGCCCCAGCCGCCCGAGCACGTCCCGGATCTCCTCCGCGGTCGGTACGTCCTCCAGATAGCGGCGCACGGTGTACTCGGCACCCTCGGCATCGAGCAGCCCGACGGCACTGCGGCACTTCGAGCAGGCCGGATTGATCCAGATCTCCATGCGGCCACGGTACGCGAAGGGCCCAAGGCCCTATGGACTCCAGGACCCGGGGACCCGCGGGAAACGGATGCGGGAACCACCGTGGGAAACCGCCGCGGAAAACCCGTGGATACCTGTCTCCCGCCTGCGTCACTCCAGCCCCGAAAGCCCTTGTGGCCAGGGGGTTTTGTCAGTGCCGGGCAGTAGAATTGAAGCAGTGTTCGAGAGCGTCGCCGGGGTTCCGTCGCGGCGCTCCCACCGCGACAGGAGGATGCCTGTGGCCGCTGCCGCACTGAAGCCGAAGCCGTTGCCGACCCAGTCCACCGCGAAGCGTCCCGTCCTGCTCGACCTTCCCTACGAACCCGTGGCGAAGCGGCCGTTGCCGCCGGGGCGTCCGCGTGAGTGGTACGTCATCCACAACCGCCGTCTGAAGGCGATGCGGCTCGCCATCGCCCTGCTCGACTCGGGCGTCCACATGCCGCACCAGGCCCGCGACGAGACGATCCGCTCCATCGCCGAACTCATCGGAGTGCACCCGCCGTCGAACACGACGTGTCACATGGTGCGGGCGCTGATGCGGTACTCGCGCTGACCCCGTGACGCCGGGCACCCCGCGCCCGCGGGGTGCCCGGCCCCGCCCACGTCACCGCCTACGCCGCCAGTTCCTTCTCCAGCGGTGTGCGGAAGCGCGGTGTGACCCGTGTCGGGCCGAGCCGGCTCCCCAGCTCCCGCGCCTGCCGGGCGATCGCCGCCTCCGCGTCCGCGCCCACCCCTTCCCGGTCCAGGATCCGCCAGACGATCTCGCCGTCGGGGCGCTGGGCCCAGGCTCCGACGACCCGGCCGTTCCACCACACCGTCGGGCCGACGTTTCCGCTGCCGTCGAACAGGGCCGGCCGCAGGCCGGGCGCGAGGTACCAGTCCCGCTGCTGCCAGCCCATCGCCGTGGGGTCGAGGCCCGGCAGCAGGGCCGCCCACGGTTCGGCCGGGCCGGCCACCGGGGCGACGTCGTCCTCGGTGACGTACGCCGTGCCCTCGTCCACCCTCACCTCGCGTGCCCCCGCCGCGGCCAGCGCCCGCCGCACGTCCGTCACCCGCCATCCCGTCCACCACTTCAGGTCGGCCTCGGTCGCCGGGCCGCAGGCCGCGAGCCAGCGGGGCAGCAGGTCGCGCTGGGCGCCGGCGACGTCCAGCTCGGGATGCTCGGGTGCGAGGGCCCAGCGGAACTGCGTGGACGTCCAGGAGCCGAGCGGCCGACCCCGGACCACCTTGCCCTCCACGCCCAGGACGCGCAGCAGCCGTGAGGAGACCGTGTGCACGCCCTCGTAGCTCTTCCCGGCCGCGTACGCGAACTGCTCCCGCAGCCGCGGCTCGTCCTGGGCGAGCTCGGTGGCCGTGGCCTGCCCCCGGCGGGCCAGCGCGGCCAGGGCCGACTCCTCGACCTCCTTCAGCCAGGCCGCGTCCGGCGCGCCCGCCTTCGCCATGTCCTTGATCAGGGCGGCACGGGCGCGGGCGGCGACGGCGATGCCGGTCGAGGCGTGGACGACGGCGGTCAGCTCCGCCGGGAAGACGAAGACGGTGTGCCGCATGCCGTGCATCCGCACCAGCGTGCGGTCCTCGTACAGCGCGCGCTCGGTCTGCGGCACCGTCCCGGCGGGTTCCGCCAGGCGGGCGCCCACGCCCAGGTACACCGTCGCCGGGTCCGTTCCGTGCAGTGCCACCAGCGCCCGAGCCACCTCCTCCGGCGTCCCCGCCCGCGTCCCGGCGGCCAGCCGGTGCCGCAGGGCCAGCCTGGCCCGCCGCTCCGCCACGTCGATGTACCGGGGCTCTCCGCCCATGAGACCTCCGCCCGTAGTAGTGCCTGACGGCATCCTGCCCGACACCACTGACACCGGGCCCCCGTGCTGAGGAGGTCCGCGGGGGCCCAAGGGGCCCCGCGGGGTCGCTCACAGACCTCGCTCACAGGCCGGGGGCGCCCCACACCGGGAACCAGCGGCTCAGGTCCGGCTCGATGCGCAGATCGTCGGCCAGGGCCGCCTTCACCCGGAGTTCCAGCGGGTTGTCGCGCCGCTGCGCCTGGCCGGCCAGTGGGGCGAACGGGTAGAAGGTGCCCCGCTTGTACAGGTACACCAGCGCCAGCCGCCGGTCGGCGTCGTCGTGGAAGCCGGCCAGGGAGCACAGGAGTTGCGGGCCGAAGCCGTTGACCTCCATCGCGCTGTTCACCGCGTGCAGGTCGTTGACCAGCTCCGGCAGCTGGTCGGGGGTGCGGCGGGAGACCAGCCAGGAGTAGCCGTAGGAGTCCTGGGACAGCTCCACGGGCGGCCCCCCGCGGTCGGCGTCGGCGTCCAGCAGGGCCTGGACCTCGCGGTGCGTCTGCTCGAAGGCGGCGCCCTCGACCGTGGCGAAGCACACCGCACCCTGCCCGGTCGGGGTGAGGCCGGCCGCCGCCTGAAGGGTGATGGCCGCCGACGGCAGCGCGAACAGCTGGTCCAGGTCGGGCAGGGCGGGTTTGGTACGGCCGAGCAGAATGTCCAGGAGCCCCATCCTCAGCCCGCCTTCCCCGGTGTCGCGGCCTCGCCCAGCTCGGTGGAGATCTGCGCCAGCTGCTCCAGCCGCCGCTCCAGGCTCGGGTGGGTGGAGAACAGCCGGGAGATGCCGGGCTCGGAGCCCAGCGCCGGCGTGAAGTAGAAGGCGTTGAAGGCCTGTGCGGTGCGCAGGTCCTCGGACGGGATCCGCCCGATGTCACCGGTCACCTTGGTGAGCGCGGCGGCCAGCGCCGAGGGCCGTCCGGTCAGCAGCGCCGCCGCGCGGTCCGCGGCCAGCTCCCGGTACCGCGACAGCGCCCGGATCAGCAGGAAGCTGATCGCGTACACGGCCGCCGAGACGCCCATCACCATGGCGAACAGGGCGAGGGTGTTCTGGTCCTTGCGCCCGCGCCCGCCGAACAGCTCCGAGTAGAAGGCGAAGCGTACGACCAGGCCCGCGACCACCCCGAGGAACGAGGCCACCGTGATCACTGCGACGTCCTTGTGCGCCACGTGCGACAGCTCGTGCGCGAGCACGCCCTCCAGCTCGGCCGGTTCCAGCCGCCGCAGCAGCCCCGTGGTCACGCAGACCACGGCGTTGTCCGGGTTCCGCCCGGTCGCGAACGCGTTCGGCATGTCCATGGTGGACACGGCGACGGTCGGCTTGGGCATGTCCGCCATGGCGCACAGCCGGTCGACCACCGCGTGCAGCTCGGGATACTCCTCCCGCTCCACCACCCGGCCGTGCATGGCGAACAGGGCGATCCGGTCGGAGAACCAGTACTGGGCGGCGAGCGCGCCGGCCGCGATCACCACGACCAGCACCCAGGACTTCAGCAGCACGATCAGTACGGCCACGAACGCCACGTACAGCAGCCCGAGCAGGAACAGCGTGACCCCCATGCGCACGGTCAGCCGTCGGTCGCTCCGGAAGCGGCTCTGCATCTTGCATCACCCCGCAGTCAAGGCACTCGTCCCGCCATCCAGTGTGCACCTGCGGATGCCCATGAAGCGGTCTTGATCGGCTCCAGGAGGGGCAAAAGCCGCCTGTGAGTCCGCGTGCGCGCGGGGTGAGCGCGAGCGGCCTCCCCGGCCTCGGAAGAATCGGAGGCCCCTCAGAAGACCTTGGAGGACTCAGAGGCGGCCGTGCGTCTGCGCGTACCCGAGCAGCACGATCACCGCGGCGACGCAGCCGAGGACCACGACCGTGGATATCCACGAGGAGCGGCGCGGTGCGACCGGGTCCGGGTCGGCGCGGAACGGGACCGGCCCCGGCGGACTGTGCTTCCACCGCGCGGCGAGCATACGGGCACGGGCGGACGGCTCCTTGTGCTCGGCGGCGCGCGCCCACCGATGATCGAACTCCCGCTCAAGGTCGTCGTGCTCGGTCATCCCCGTTACCTCTCTGGTCCTTATCCGTCCTTGATGCCGACGAGGAATCATCCCCTGACTGCGGGAGTGCTGTGAAGCGATCGTCACTGTGAGGCGATCGCTCGAGATGCTGTGTGCTCGCCGGGAAGCTAGCCTCTATGGGTGAGGGCGGCGGTCCGGGAACAGGCCCGGCGTCGGCCGAAGACCCTGCTCACGGGGCTGACAGCGCGACCGCGCGAGCCCCCCGCCTGTACTCGCGCCAACTCCTACGACCGCGCCGCCGAACCCTTTCCGGCTGCGGCCGCGGCCCTTCTTCTCGTGCCCGAAAACGCACGAGGGGGTGGAAAGGAAGGTATTTCCATGAAAGCACAGCGTGCAAGGCGTCTCCTCACAATGTCCGCAGTCGGCGTTCTGATGGCGGCCGGCACCGCCCTCGGCGCGGCGGGCACGGCCTCGGCAGCGACCCCGGCCACGACTCCGGCCCATCTCTCCACCGTCTCCACCAGCGTCAACCACGGTGGCGGTTGCGGCTGGTGGTCCCGCTGGTGCGGCGGTTACGGCCGCGGCGGCTTCTTCGGCCCCGGCTACGGCGGCTTCGGGGGCTACGGCGGCTACGGCTTCGGCGGCTACGGGTACGGCTTCGGCGGCGGCACGGTGGTGGTCGTGGTCCGCTGACGGGCAACACGGCCAAGGGCCGCCCCCCGGTTCCCGGGGGGCGGCCCTCACCATGACGCCCTGCCGATCAGACGCCGCAGACGCCGATCACACGTCGAAGTACAGCTCGAACTCGTGCGGGTGCGGGCGCAGCTGGAGCGGGGCGATCTCGTTCGTGCGCTTGAAGTCGACCCACGTCTCGATCAGGTCGGACGTGAAGACGTCGCCCTGGAGCAGGAACTCGTGGTCGTCCTCCAGGGCCTGAAGGACGGCCTCCAGCGAGGTCGGGACCTGGGCGACGTTGGCGTGCTCCTCGGGGGCCAGCTCGTACAGGTCCTTGTCGATCGGCTCGGCCGGCTCGATCTTGTTCTTGATGCCGTCCAGGCCCGCGAGCAGCAGCGCCGAGAAGGCCAGGTACGGGTTGCCCGAGGAGTCCGGCGCGCGGAACTCCACGCGCTTGGCCTTCGGGTTGGAGCCGGTGATCGGGATGCGCATCGCGGCGGAGCGGTTGCGCTGCGAGTACACCAGGTTCACCGGGGCCTCGAAGCCCGGCACCAGACGGTGGTACGAGTTCACCGTCGGGTTGGTGAAGGCGAGCAGCGCCGGGGCGTGCCTGAGGATGCCGCCGATGTAGTAACGGGCGGTGTCCGACAGGCCCGCGTAGCCGGCCTCGTCGTAGAAGAGCGGCTCGCCGTTGCTCCACAGCGACTGGTGCACGTGCATGCCGGAGCCGTTGTCACCGAAGATCGGCTTCGGCATGAAGGTGGCCGTCTTGCCGTTGCGCCAGGCGACGTTCTTCACGATGTACTTGAAGAGCTGGAGGTCGTCGGCGGCGGCGAGCAGCGTGTTGAACTTGTAGTTGATCTCGGCCTGGCCGGCGGTGCCCACCTCGTGGTGCTGGCGCTCCACCTTCAGACCGTTCTTCGCCAGCTCCAGGGAGATCTCCGCGCGCAGGTCGGCGAAGTGGTCGACCGGCGGGACCGGGAAGTAGCCGCCCTTGTAGCGGACCTTGTAGCCGCGGTTGTCCTCCAGCGCGCCGGTGTTCCAGGCGCCCGCCTCGGAGTCGATGTGGTAGAAGGACTCGTTCTCGGCGGTCCGGAAGCGGACGTTGTCGAAGACGTAGAACTCCGCCTCGGGACCGAAGAACGCGGTGTCGGCGATCCCGGTGGACGCGAGGTACGCCTCGGCCTTCCTCGCCACGTTGCGCGGGTCACGGGAGTACTGCTCGCCGGTGATCGGGTCGTGGATGAAGAAGTTGATGTTGACGGTCTTGTCCCGGCGGAACGGGTCCACACGCGCGGTGGACAGGTCGGCCCGCAGGGACATGTCGGACTCGTGGATGGCCTGGAAGCCACGGATCGAGGACCCGTCGAACGCCTGCTCCTCGTCGGGGTCGAACGCCTCGGCGGGCAACGTGAAGTGCTGCATGACGCCCGGCAGGTCGCAGAAGCGGACATCGATGAACTTGACGTCCTCGTCCGCGATGTACTTCTTGGCCTCGTCGGCGTTCTGGAACATCCAGCTCCTCCTACTCCCGACCGTCCCGCCGGGGTGGTAGATCGTTGTGCGGCCGGTGCGGTGGCACACGCTGGGCTCGACCCTAGGGACGGGTGATTTCCCGGGCGTGACCCATTTGTTTCGCAGAAGTTAACCGGCTGGGGTGGCGGTCACGGTCGCGGACACCCCGCCGACCCCCCTGATTCCAGCGTCGCAGTACGGTGGTCGGGTGGACAACAGGCAAGCAATGGGATCATGGCTGTCCGGGCCGCGCGCGGCCCTGGAGGACGCCGGCGCGGACTTCGGCTACCGGGGCCAGCAGCTGGGGCTGCCGGAGGAGGGGCCCGGCTCGATCGCCGGTCCGGGACGGCGGCTCGGCGCTCTGGCCGTCGACTGGGCGCTGTGCCTGTGGATCGCCTACGGCCTGATCACGCACGGCTACTACCAGGCCACGAGCAACTGGGCGCTGCTCATCTTCCTGGCGCTGGACATCCTCACCGTCGGCACGATCGGCTTCACGCCCGGCAAGCGCCTGTTCGGCCTGCGTGTCGTCGCCCTCGCCACCGGCCGGGTGCAGCCGCTGCGCGCCCTGCTGCGCACGGTCCTGCTGTGCCTGGCCGTTCCCGCTCTGATCTGGGACCGCGACGGCCGCGGCCTGCACGACCGGCTGGCGGGCACGGTGGAGGTGCGGATCTGACCGCGGGATCCGGCCGCGGGATCCGGTGACGCGGGATCCGGTGACGGGTGCCGGCCGTCGGAGGCCGCCGCAGGATCCGGTCGCGGAAGCACGCCGCAGGATCTCGGCTGCGTGAGCCGGTCGCGCTTCCAGTGTTCGTACGCGCGCGAGACGTCCCCAAAACGACGGGGGCGCCCGGAGTGGTCTCCGGGCGCCCCCGTCGTCGTAGAGGGTGTCTGCGCGGGATCAGCGGGCCTTAGGGCCGCCCTTCGGCATCCGCATGCCCTTCGGCATCGGACCCTTCGGCAGCGGCATGTTGCTCATCAGGTCGCCGAGGGCGCGCAGCCGGTCGTTGGTGGTGGTGACCTGCGGGCCGGTCAGCACGCGCGGGAACTTCAGCATGGTCGTGCGCAGCTTCTTCAGCGGGACCTGGCCGTCGCCGTTGCCGACGATCACGTCGTGCACCGGGACGTCCGCGACGATCCGGTTCATCTTCTTCTTCTCGGCGGCGAGCAGGGACTTCACCCGGTTCGGGTTGCCCTCGGCGACCAGCACGATGCCGGCCTTGCCGACCGCGCGGTGCACCACGTCCTGGCTGCGGTTCATGGCCACCGCCGGGGTGGTGGTCCAGCCGCGGCCCACGTTGTCCAGGACCGCCGCGGCGGCGCCCGGCTGGCCCTCCATCTGCCCGAACGCGGCGCGCTCGGCCCGGCGTCCGAAGATGATCGCCGTCGCGAGGAAGGCGAGCAGCAGGCCCAGGACGCCGGCGTAGTACGGGTGGCCGATCGCGAAGCCGATCCCGAGAAGGACACCGAAGGTGATGATGAAGACACCCGCGAGTACCAGACCGATCTTGTTGTCGGCCTTGCGGGTCATCTTGTAGGTCAGGGCGATCTGCTTCAGTCGCCCGGGGTTGGCAGCCTCGGCTGCGTTGTCCTTCCTCGCCATGCCACGAAGTCTACGTGGCCCCCGGAGCGGCCCACGACGGCAGTGCCCGTACGAGCCCGGGGCGGCGGGCGGGAAGGGGTGGGAGAGCAGCGGTCAGGGGCCGACGGCGGGGAACTGGTCGAGGACGCGCTGTGCCTCGACGCGGTCCTTGGCCCGGCGCCGGTCCTCGAGGACGGAGTTCCAGGCGTTGCGGCGGGCGGTGCGCTGGCCGCTGCTCATGAGCAGGGACTCGACCGCACGCAGTGCGTCGGTGACGGACGGAATCGCGGTGGCGCGAACGTGCGCGGCCTGCATGGGAGGTCCCCCTCATGACGGCTCTTGGTGTACGGGCTGTGAGTCCAGGGTCACTGCTTGGTGTTACCAGGGCGTGACCGGTCGGTCAAACACCGATGAAGCCTCGCGGCCGCGGGCCGAAAGGCTGACGCGGCCCTGACCGGGCCGCTCATCTGCGGCGACGGTCGGGACCGCGTCGTATCGGCCACTACCGGGCAGTAGGTTCTTGTGCCCGATTTCACACACTCGTCCGCCCACTTGCGGGACAGGGATGGTGACGGACGGTCAGCCGTCGTCAGACCGCCTGGGCGGCGATGTAGGTGCCCCGCTTCTCGACGGCCATCCGGTACAGCCGCCCGGCGCGGTAGGAGGACCGTACCAGCGGACCCGACATCACGCCCGAGAAGCCGATCTGCTCGGCTTCCTCCTTCAGCTCGACGAACTCCTGCGGCTTGACCCACCGCTCCACCGGGTGGTGGCGCACCGAGGGACGCAGGTACTGGGTGATGGTGACCAGCTCGCAGCCCGCGTCGTGCAGCTGCTTGAGCGCCTCGACGACCTCCTCGCGGGTCTCGCCCATGCCGAGGATGAGGTTGGACTTGGTCACCAGGCCGAAGTCGCGGGCCTCGGTGATGACCTTCAGGGAGCGCTCGTAGCGGAAGCCGGGGCGGATCCGCTTGAAGATCCGCGGCACCGTCTCGACGTTGTGCGCGAAGACCTCGGGGCGCGAGGCGAAGACCTCGGCCAGCTGCTCGGGGACCGCGTTGAAGTCGGGGGCCAGCAGTTCGACCTTCGTGCGGCCGTCCTCGCGGTCCGCCGTCTGCTGGTGGATCTGGCGCACGGTCTCGGCGTACAGCCAGGCGCCGCCGTCCTCCAGGTCGTCGCGGGCGACGCCGGTGATGGTGGCGTAGTTCAGGTCCATGGTGACCACGGACTCGCCCACGCGGCGCGGCTCGTCGCGGTCCAGGGCCTCGGGCTTGCCGGTGTCGATCTGGCAGAAGTCGCAGCGCCGGGTGCACTGGTCGCCGCCGATGAGGAAGGTCGCCTCGCGGTCCTCCCAGCACTCGTAGATGTTCGGGCAGCCGGCTTCCTGGCAGACCGTGTGCAGGCCCTCGCTCTTCACGAGGTTCTGCATCTTGGTGTACTCGGGACCCATTTTCGCCCGGGTCTTGATCCACTCGGGCTTGCGCTCGATGGGGGTCTGGCTGTTGCGGACCTCCAGGCGCAGCATCTTGCGTCCGTCGGGTGCGACTGCGGACACGACCGGCTCCCTGTAGCTTCGATTCTTCGGCGTACACCAGGGTACGCCCGTGCTTGTTGCGCCCCGTCGGTGAGGCCAACCTGCGGGCCTGGGGGATCATTCCCCCGGGCGGGTCCCGGTCAGGCGGTGGCCCTCTCGATCTCCCGCGGCTTCAGGTCCGCGTGCTCCAGGACGTCCCGCAGGTGCCGTTCGACGACCGGCAGCACCTCCTCGATCGTGACGTCCCGGCCGAGCTCGGCCGCCAGCGAGGCGACGCCGGCGTCCCGGATCCCGCACGGGATGATCTTGTCGAACCACTTGTTGTCCGGGTTCACGTTGAGTGCGAAGCCGTGCATCGTGACGCCCTTGGCGACGCGTATCCCGATCGCCGCGATCTTGCGGTCCTCGCGGCGCTGGCCGGCGTTGGAGGGGGCGTACTCCGGGCCGTTCAGCCGGGGGTCGAACTCCTCGTCGGCCAGGCGCGGGTCGAAGTCCAGGGACAGCCCGCCCAGGGCGGGCCGCTGCTCGACCGGGTCGCCGAGCACCCACACTCCGCTGCGGCCCTCGACACGGGTGGTCTCCAGGCCGAAGTCCGCGCAGGCGCGGATCAGCGCCTCCTCCAGGCGGCGCACGTGGGCCACCACGTCCACCGGGCGGGGCAGCTTCTGGATCGGGTAGCCGACCAACTGGCCGGGGCCGTGCCAGGTGATCTTGCCGCCGCGGTCCACGTCGATGACGGGCGTGCCGTCGAGCGGGCGCTCGCTGTCCTCGGTCCGCCGGCCGGCCGTGTAGACCGGGGGGTGCTCCAGGAGCAGAACGGTGTCGGGGACCTCGTCCACGAACCGGGCGGCGTGCACCCGGCGCTGCTCGTCCCAGGCCTGGACGTAGTCCACGGCCTCGGCACCGAATCCCATGCGGACGAACCGCAGCTCACTCACGGCAAACGCCTCCCCGGAAGGTCGTAAGGCACGAAACGTGCCCACGTCACTGTACGTCCGGCCGACACGCGTCAGCCTCGCGGGCAATCCTCACACGATCGGATGAATGGTGGTCGAACTCTGCGGTCAGTTGCTCACTCTCCGCTACATTCGCGCCGTTCATGAGGCCGTAAGGGCTGCTCACAGGCAATCCGGGCACCACGCGGCCGCGTGGCTGCCCGAGAGGCAGGAGACCGCACCGCAGATGACGGAACGACCCGCGCAGCGCACCCCCAACCGCCAGCTCGCCGCGCTCATCGCAGAAGCGGGGTTCTCCAACGCGGGTCTGGCCCGTCGCGTCGACCAGCTCGGTCTCGAACACGGGCTGGACCTGAGATACGACAAGACGTCGGTCACCCGCTGGCTGCGCGGCCAGCAGCCGCGGGGCACCACGCCCGCCCTCATCGCGGAGGTCTTCACCCGGCGCCTGGGCCGCCGTCTGACCGCCCAGGACCTCGGCCTGGACGCCTGCGCCCCGGTGTACGCGGGGCTGGAGTTCGCCGCCACCCCGGAGGAGGCCGTCGACATCGTCGGCGGGCTGTGGCGCAAGGACTGCGGCAGCCACACCGAACTGCGCAGGATCGCCTTCACCCCGGCGGGCCTCGTCGTGCCCAGCCGGGACTGGCTGATCGGCCGGGCCGACGACCGGGTCGCCCGCGCGGAGGCACCGGCCACCCGGGTCCCCGTCCAGGGGCACCCGGACCGGCCCGCCCTCGTCGTGCCCGATCCCTCGGTGCCCGGCGTGCCCCGGCAGCGCGGCCGGGCCGAACGGGGTCCGGCCGGACGGGAGGCGGGCCGGAAGGTCAGCGCCGGCGACATCGCCGCCCTGCGCTCGGTCGGCGAGCTGTTCCGCACCCTCGACGACCTGTACGGCGGCGGCCATGCCCGCCAGGCCCTCGTGCGCTACCTGGAGCACGAGTGCGAGCCGATGCTGCGCGGCACCTACGGCGAGCAGACCGGCCGCCGGCTCTTCGGAGCCGCCGCCGACCTGACCCGGCTCGCCGGCTGGACGTCGTACGACATCGCCGCGCACGGGCTCGCCCAGCGCTACTTCGTGCAGGCGCTGCGGCTCGCCCAGGCCGCCGGGGACCGGCCCTACGGCGCCTATGTGCTGGTCACCATGAGCCGGCAGGCCGTCTACCTCGGACACGGTCGGGAGGCCGTGCAGCTCGCACGGGTGGCCCAGCAGGGGCTCGGCGGCTCCGCCCCGCCCGCCGTGCAGTCGCTGCTGCACGCCGCCGAGGCGCGCGGGCACGGCGTGCTGGGTGACGTGCGCGCCTGCACCGCGTCCCTGGTGCGTGCCGAGCGCTCCCTGGAGGCGGCCCGGCCCGGGGACGAGGTGCCCTCCTGGGCGCGCTTCGACGAGGCGCAGCTTGCCGACGAGTCCGGGCACTGCCACCGGGACCTCCAGCAGTACCGGGCCGCCGCGCAGCACGCCGAACGCGCCCTGCGGCTGCGCGCCCCGGCGCACGCCCGCAGCCGGCTGTTCTGCCGGGTGGTCCTGGCCACCGCCCGCCTCGGCCTCGGCGACCTGGACCAGGCCTGCCGCCTGGCCGCCGAGGCGGCGGCCCAGGCCGCGGACATGCGCTCGGTCCGGGCGGTGGAGTACGTCAAGGACTTCGAACGCCGCCTGGAACCGTACAAGGACGCGACACCCGTACGCGGCTACCGGGACAAGGTGGCGGCGCTGGGTTGAGCCCTTGGGACTCGGTGGCGGCGCCGGGCTGAGTCCTGGGGGCGGGGCGGCGGCGTCGGGATGAGTCCCGGGACGGGGTGCGTGCCGGGTCGAGTCCTCGGGACAAGGGTGGCGGCGCCGGGCCGAGATCCTGGGACAAGGTGGCGGCTTTGGGTTGAGTCCTGGGGCGGGGTGGCGGTGCCGGGCTGAGTCCCGGGGCAAGGGCGGCTGTGCCGGGCCGGGTCCCCAGGGCGAGGTGGCGGCTTTGGGTTGAGCCCTGGGGGCGGGGCCGAGTCCCGGGGCGAAGGCGGCGGTGCTGGGGCAAGTCCCGGGACGGGGTCGAGGCGGCTCAGGCGGCGGCTTTCGGTTCCGTCGATGTCGGGTCCGCCCGGTGCATCGGGCGGTCGGCTCCCAGGTCGCCCAGGATCGCCGCGGCGGCCCGGTGGGCCGAGTGCAGCGCCCCCTGGACGGTGCTGGTGTCCCGGTGGTCGCCGCACACGTACAGGCCCGCCAGCAGCCGCACCGGGCGCCGCGGGTCGTGCGGGGGCCGCATCGCGGGGACGGCCTCGGGGGTGTGGTGCACGGCGAGCGTCTCCCAGCGGGCGGTGGAGGTGCCGTAGAGGCGGGACAGATGGCGGCGTACGGCCGTGTCGACGTCGGCCGGGGGCACGCCCAGGACCGTCGACGACACCAGAGCGCGGCCGGCGGGCGCGCGGGAGGGGTCGACGCGGCTGACCACCGCCGTGTGCGCCACCGGGCCGCCGCGCTCCGCGTCGAGCAGCAGGTACCCGCCCGTCTCCGGGGGCTCGTCGGTCGTGTGGTGGACCACCGTCACCGGGTGGAAGTCCGGTACGCGCAGCCCGGGCAGCAGCTCGGCGGCGGCACGCGCGTCGGTGGCGACCAGCACGGCCCGGCAGCGGATCTCACCGTGCTCGGCGGTGGTCACCGAGGTGGTGGAGACCGAGGTGGCCCGGACGCCGGTGTGCACGGTGCCGGGCGGCAGCGTGCGCGCGAGCAGCTCCGGCAGGACCTCGGCGCCGCCCTCCGGCAGGCACAGCCGGCCGCCGGCGAAGGAGTGCAGGGCGAGGTCCGCGCAGCGGCTGGACGTGGTGAGGTCCGGGTCGCACAACAGGGCGGCGAGCAGCGGGCGCAGGAAGCCGTCGACCGTGCGGGCGGGCAGGCCGCGGGCGGCCAGCGCCTGCTGGGCCGTCAACTCGGGGCGTGACAACAGGCGTTCGACCGGTGTGTCGGCGATCCGGCCTAGTGCGGCGCGCAGCCGCAGTGGCGCGCCGATCCCGCGGCGTCCGGGCGGCGGACCGTCGAGGAACGGCGCGGCGGACGACCGGGGAACGGACGGCCGCGAGAGGGACGCACGGGCCAGGGACGACGGCCGGGGGACCGGCGGGCGGGGGGCGCTCGCCAGGGCGCGCACTACGTGAAGTGCGCTCCTCGCGCTCCCTCCGTGCGCCGGAGCGCCCGCGCGGAGGTGCCGTCCGTCGCTGTGCAGCAGGACCCCCGGCGCGAAGGGACGCAGCACGAGCGCGTCGAGCCCCGGGCTCAGGGCCAGTTGGGGATACGACGTGTTCAGCAGCTGTCCGATCCGGTCGAGCCGGAACCCGTCGACCTTCTCCGTCGACATGCGGCCGCCCACGTAAGGGGCGGCCTCCAGGACTGCGGTCGTCACTCCTGCGCTGGCCAGTCGATGCGCTGCCGCGAGCCCGGCGACCCCGGCTCCCACGACGACGACGTCCGCCTGATACGCGGGCTCAAGCACGTGCCCCTCCTCGAGGTTGCGCGGCCGGTGGGACGGTGATGCCCGCGACCGGCGTCAGGAATACCCGAGTTCGCGTCGAGATTAGGGCCGCGCCCGGTCAGGGACAGTCGCGCATCAACAGGGCACGGTCGCACGGCGGTCGCACACGGTCGCAAGGAGTTCCGCGCGCGATCGCAAGGTGGCACGGTGAGCGGCCACAGGCGTCACAGCGCCGCACGGACGGCGTCCTCGATTCCCGGAAAGGCGAATGAGAACCCCGACTCCAGCAGCCGCTTCGGCACCACCCGCGCGCTGCCCAGCACATCGCCCGCCATCTCCCCGAGCACCGCGCGCAGGACCGGCGCCGGCACGGAGAACAGGGTCGGCCGTTGCAGCACCCGGCCCATGGCCGCGGTGATCTCACCGTTCGTCAGCGGCTGCGGCGCGGTGAGGTTGACCGGCCCGGACAGGCTCCCGGTGTCCAGCAGATGGCGCAGCGCGGCCACCTCGTCGTGCAGCGCGATGAACGACCAGAACTGCCGCCCGTCTCCCAGCCGCCCGCCCAACCCGGCCTTGAACAGCGGGAACAACCGTCCCCACGCCCCGCCCTCACGGGCCACCACCAGCCCGGTGCGGGCGAACACCGTCCGGACGCCCGCCTCCCGCGCGGGAGCCGCGGCCTGCTCCCACTCGACGCACAGCGCCGGCAGAAAACCGTCCCCGGGCGGCGCGTCCTCGTCGACGGCGCGCTCGCCGGTGTCGCCGTAGTAGCCGATCGCGCTGCCGCTGACGAACACCCGCGGAGGCGCGTCCAGGGAGGCGACGGCCTCGGCGAGCGCCGTCGTGCCGAGCACCCGGCTGTCCCGGATCGCCTTCTTGTACTCCCGCGTCCACCGGTGGTCGCCCACACCCGCGCCCGCCAGGTTGACCACCGCGTCGCACCCGGCGAGCCCCGCCGCGTCCACGTACCGGCCGACGGGATCCCAGCAGACCTCGTCCTCGCCGCGGGCCGAACGGCGCACCAGGCGCACCACCTCGTGCCCGTCCGCGACCAGGGACCGCACCAGGGCACTGCCGATCAGACCGGACGCGCCGGCCACCGCGATTCGCGAACGTTCCATGCGCTCATCCTGCCCGCCGGGCCGCGGAAATCCCGGTGGGCCGGTCCGGTCCGCCCCGTAGAGTGACCGTCATGCCGGTTCCCTCCATACGCCACGCCACATTCGACGACGAGGACGGTCTCGGCCGGCTCGACCGTGAGACCTGGTCCACGGTGCACGCGGTCGCCCCGCCCCCGCGGCAGCCCTACGAGCCCTTCTTCACGCACCGGTCGGGACCGCGCGACCACCTGGTCGCCGAGCTCGGCGGCCGGCTGGTCGGATACATCCGCCTCGGCTTCCCCACCGAACTGGCGTCGAACGCGCACGTCCGGCAGATCCGCGGACTCGCCGTGGCCGAGGAGGCCCGCGGCAGCGGCGTGGGCCGCGCCCTGCTGCGCGCCGCCGTCGACGAGGCCCGCCGCCAGGGCGCCCGCCGGATCACCCTGCGGGTGCTGGGCCACAACACCCCCGCCCGCAAGCTGTACGAGTCCGAGGGGTTCGTGGTGGAGGGCGTCCAGCCGGAGGAGTTCCACCTGGACGGCGCCTACGTCGACGACGTCCTCATGGGCCGCTTCCTGTGAGCCGCGGGGCCCGACGCGGGGCCCTGAGTCACGAGGTCACCAGCCCGCCCGTGTCCACCGGCACGGTCGCGTGCGCCGCCCGCTGCGCGTCCGGGGCGACCTCGGCCGCCGTCAGGACGTATCCCGTCTCGTTGTCGGAGGTGGAGCGGGCGAAGACGACGCCGAAGACCCGGCCGTCCGTGGTGAGCAGCGGACCGCCGGAGTTGCCGGGGAGGACCGTGGAGCGGATCGAGTAGATCTCCCGGGTGACCGTGCCGTTGTTGTAGATGTTCTGGCCCGTCGCCCGGATCCGGTTCGCGACCGTCGCCGCCTGGAGGTTCAGGTCGCCGTCCTGCGGATAGCCCGCGACCACCGCCGAGTCGCCGCGCACGGCGGTGTCGTCGAACCGCAGCACGGGGGCGTCCAGTCCGGGGACGTAGAGCACGGCCACGTCCCGGTGCGGGTCGAACAGCACCACCCGTGCCTCGTACGACCGCCCGACGCCGCCGATTCGTACGGCCGGGTCGTCGATGCCCGCCACCACGTGCGCGTTGGTCATCACATGCTCCCGCGCGTACACGAACCCGCTGCCCTCGCGGCCCTGGTTGCCCGCGGCGCCCTCGATCTTGACCGTGCTGAACCTGGCGGCGTTCGTCGCGTTCTCCGTCACGCTGTCCCCGGAGGGCCGGGCGACGCCCGCCGCAGGCTCGCTCTCGAAGGGGTTGAAGACCTGCGGGAAGCCCGCCTCGGTCAGCGCGGAGGTGGCGCGCGAGAACCAGGCCGGGGTGGTGTCCGGCATCGTGTTCTGCACGGCGCCCAGAAGCCTGGAGTCGCGTATCGCCGACGTCACCACGGGGGAGGACGAGGCGGCCAGGACGCTCGCCGCCACCCAGGCCACGATCAGCACCGCCACCGTGTTGGCGGCGGCCCCGCCGATGCCGTCGGCCACCCGCAGCGGCCCGCGGTCCAGCTCGCGGCGCAGCCGCAGCGCCAGACGGCCCGCCAGTTCGTGCCCCACCACGGCCGGCACCAGCACCGTGAGCACGGCGGTGACCGTCGCCGTGGTCGTCCCGCGCGTGACGAAGTCCATCACCCACGGCAGGATCCACACGCCGACGACGGCACCGCCGACGAAACCGGCCAGCGAGACACAGCCGGCCACCAGTCCCCGCCGGTAGCCGGACGCGGCGTAGACGAGGATCACCAGCACCAACAGCAGGTCGAGCAGGTTCACTCACGCCGCCTTTCTCCTCGGATCCACACATACGCGCGGGACGGGTCCGGTGATCAGCCACGTACACGTGGATCCGGGGACCGGCCACGTGTACGTGTACCCCCGTAAACGTCCTGGACCAGGACGTTGGTTCCACCAGGTGGCAGAGCGCACATCGCGGACGGACCGGAACCGCCCGAGAGTGGGCTCATGCGTGTTGCGGGGCGGGCGCGCGGCCCGAGTCCGGAGCGACCGCGCCGTGCTCTCGTGGCGCTCCTGTGCTGCCTGCCGGGCGTCGTCGCCTGCGCGCCGCTGCTGTACGTGTCCGGCTCCGGACGGTCGACGTCCGTGTCCGTGCCCGCCGCCGTGCCCCGTCCGGCGGCCCCGGCGCACGACGCGCCCCGGCCGCGGATCGTGCCCCGCTCGGTCTGGCTGGACGTCACCGTGCGGCAGGCCCAGCCGCCCCCGCGCTACGACGACAAGGTCGTCGCCGTCTTCGTGCACCACACCGACTCGCCCAACGGCTACGCCTGCGCCGACACCCCGAGCGTCATCCGCCGCCTGTACGCCGGGCAGACCGGCGCCCGCGCGTGGGACGACATCGGCTACAACTTCCTCGTCGACCGCTGCGGCACGATCTACGAGGGCCGCGCCGGCGGAGTCGACCGCGCCGTCACCGGCGCCCACAACCAGGGCTTCAACCACCGCACGGCGGGCATCGCCGCCATCGGCACCTTCACGGCCGGGACGCCCGTACCGCGCGCCATGACCGACGCGGTCGCCGCGCCGACCGCCTGGAAACCGGGCCTGGCCGGAGTCGACCCGCGCGGCAGCGTCAGCCTCGTCTCCAGCAACAGCCAGAGCCGCTACGCGTCCGGCGCCACCGTCCTGCTCCCCGCCCCGGCCGGCCACAGGGACGGCTTCAGGACCAACTGCCCGGGCGCCGCGCCGACCGTACGCCTCCCGGCGATCCGCGAAGCCGCAGCCCACCTCCAGGGCCGAACCTGAGCCCTCCAGACCTTCCCCGCCCTCCGGGGTCTCCGGGGCCTCCTGTCCCTCCCGGACTCCCCGCACCACCCCCCACGACGTTCCCGCGGGGGCCGTCACAGTGGGTCCGTGGGTGCCGGGAGTCGTCCGGAGGTGCTACTCACGGAACCGGTACCACAGCTTCGGATAGCGCTGGGCGAGCGCCCGGTCGTCCTCGAAGTCGACCGGGGTGCCCTCCGGTTCCGCCGGGGCGGGCGGGATGCCGAGGTCGGGGGCGACCGTGCCGGTGAGCTGCTCATAGGCCTCGTCGGCCGCGTAGCCGAGTTCCTCGCCGTCGCCGTCGACCTCCTCGTCGAAGTCGTCCAGCAGGTCGGCGAGCGAGTCCGGATCGTGCAGGGCGCCCTCGAAGACCTCCCGGCCCTGGCCGATCAGCCAGCACCGGAAGAAGTCGAAGGCGTCGTCGCTGGCCCCGTCCAGGAGCACCCAGGCGGCGCCCCACAGATCCCAGTGGTAGGCCCGGTTGTACCGGGCCTCGAAGTGACGGGCGAAGTCCAGGACCACCTCGGGATCGCAGCCCAGCAGCCGCGCGACGAGCAGGTCGGCCTGCTCCTCCGGATCCCCCTCGGCGGCCTCGCGGCTGCCGTCGATCAGCTCCCAGAACTCCGTCTCGTCCATCACGGCTCAAGCATCGGCCCTCGCGCCGGGGGGCGCACGCGGAATGCGGCGGGCCGTCAGGGGCGGTACAGCGCGGCCAGCCGTTCGGCGTCGCGCGCGAAACGCGCCCGCAGCGCCTCGGGGGCCAGTACCTCGACCTCCGGCCCGAGCGCCGTGAGCTGGGTGTGGGCGACCTCTTCGGACTCCACCGGCAGGGTCACCGTCACCCACCCGCTCCCGTCGCGGCCGGCCGCGGCCGCGACGGCCTCCAGCGCCGCCCGGGCCGGCACCGGCCCCACGGCGTGCGGCAGCCGCCGCAGGCCCTCCTCGGACAGCCGCACCACCACCTCGGCCCGCAGGACGGACCGCGCGAACTGCGCGGCCCGCTCCTCCCAGAAGGCGGGCAGGTCGAAGTCCCCGTCCCGTTCGAAGCGCTTCCCCGCGTCGGCGTCCACGGCCGCGAAACGGTCCACGCGGTAGACCCGGAAGGAGCCGGGCCCCACGACCCGGGCGCACAGGTACCACGCGCCCGCCTTGAGCACGAGACCGTACGGCTCCAGTTCCCGCGCCACCTCCTCCTCGCCGCGCCGGTAGCGCGCGGTGATCCGCCGGTCGTCCCACACCGCCTCCGCGACCGCAGGCAGCAGCTCGGGCGTCCTCGGCTCGCGGAACCAGTCCGGCGCGTCCAGGTGGAAGCGCTGCGCCGCCGTACGGGAGGCGTCGCGCAAGGAGGGGAGCAGGGCCGCGGACACCTTCAGCCGGGCGGCCGAGGCGGCGTCCTGAAGCCCCATCTCCCGCAGCGCCCCCGGAACACCGCTGAGGAAGAGCGCCTCCGCCTCACCGCGGTCGAGCCCGGTCAGCCGGGTGCGGTAGCCGCCGACCAGCCGGTAGCCCCCGGCCCGCCCCCGGTCCGCGTACACCGGCACGCCCGCCTCCGACAGCGCCTGCGCGTCCCGTGTGACGGTCCGCTCCGACACCTCCAGTTCCCGGGCCAGCTCGGCGGCGGTCATGGCGGGCCGCGACTGGAGCAGCAGCACCATTTTGATCAGACGGGCGGCACGCATACGGCCATCATGCCGGGGCCACCGACGACGAAGGGGCACGGCCGCGGCCGTACCCCTTCGTCGTCATGCGGTGTGCCTCACAGGCCGTACTTCTCCCGGGCCTCCTTGACCGCCGAGGCCTTCACCTCGCCGCGCCGGGCGAGCTGGGCCAGGGCGGCGGCGACGATCGACTGGGCGTCGACGCCGAAGTGGCGGCGGGCGGCGTCACGGGTGTCCGACAGACCGAAGCCGTCGGCGCCCAGCGAGGTGTAGTCCTGCTCGATCCACTGCGCGATCTGGTCCGGGACCTGGCGCATGTAGTCGGAGACCGCGAGGACCGGGCCCTCGGCGCCCTGGAGCGCCCGGCGGACGTACGGCACCCGCTCCTCGCCGCGCAGCAGCGCCGCGTCGGCCTCCATGGCGTCCCGGCGCAGCTCGCCCCAGGAGGTCGCGGACCACACGTCGGCGGCCACGCCCCACTCCTCCGCGAGCATCCGCTGGGCGTCCAGCGCCCAGTGGATCGCCGTGCCGGAGCCGAGCAGCTGGATCCGCGGCGCGTTCGCCGGGACCGTCAGGCCCGCCGACTCCGCCGTGTTGAAGCGGTACAGGCCCTTGACGATGCCCTCGTCGACGCCGGGGGCGGACGGCTTGGCGGGCTGCGGCAGCGGCTCGTTGTAGACCGTCAGGTAGTAGAAGACGTCCTGGTCCTCGCCGGGCTCGGCCTGGCCGTACATGCGGCGCAGACCGTCCTTGACGATGGCCGCGACCTCGTAGGCGAACGCCGGGTCGTAGGTCAGCGCGGCCGGGTTGGTCGCCGCGATGACCGGCGAGTGGCCGTCGGCGTGCTGCAGACCCTCACCCGTCAGCGTGGTGCGGCCCGCGGTGGCGCCGACCAGGAAGCCGCGGCCGAGCTGGTCGCCGAGCTGCCACATCTGGTCGGCCGTGCGCTGCCAGCCGAACATCGAGTAGAAGATGTAGAAGGGGATCATCGCCTCGCCGTGCGTCGAGTACGACGACGAAGCGGCGATGAAGTCGGCCATCGAACCGGCCTCGGTGATCCCCTCGTTGAGGATCTGGCCGTTCTTGGCCTCCTTGTAGTACATCAGCTGGTCGCGGTCGACCGGCTCGTACGTCTGGCCCTTGGGCGAGTAGATGCCGAGCGAGGGGAACAGCGACTCCATGCCGAAGGTGCGCGCCTCGTCGGGGACGATCGGCACCCAGCGCTTGCCGGTCTCCTTGTCGCGGACCAGGTCCTTGACCAGGCGGACGAACGCCATGGTGGTGGCCACGCTCTGCGAGCCGGAGCCCTTGTCGAAGGCGGCGAACGCCTTGTCG
This sequence comes from Streptomyces sp. NPDC001231, assembly GCF_042896885.1. NCBI lineage: Bacteria > Bacillati > Actinomycetota > Actinomycetes > Kitasatosporales > Streptomycetaceae > Streptomyces > Streptomyces sp. NPDC001231. The sequence continues at coordinate 78,132 of NZ_JBIAXS010000021.1, read as the reverse complement.
GCGGGGGCGGGCAGCGGCGCGACCGGGTGGACGCGGCGGGCCGGGGCAGGGCCGCCGAGCGCCGCGCGGCGCTCCTGGAGGTAGCGGACCTCGGGGGAGTCGGCGCCGGGGTGGCCGTAGGGGACCTGGCCGTCGGCGAAGGCGCTGTCCGGGATGGGCAGGTCCAGCAGATCGCGCATCTGCTTGAACTCGTCCGTCGACAGCTTCTTCATCTGGTGGTTGGCGTTCTTCGACGCGAAGCCCGTACCGAGGGTGTGGCCCTTGACCGTCTGGGCCAGGATCACCGTCGGGGCGCCCTTGTGCTCCAGGGCGGCCTTGTAGGCGGCGAAGACCTTGCGCGCCTCGTGACCACCGCGCGAGAAGTGGAAGCACTCGATGATCTTGTCGTCGCTCAGCAGCTTCGCCATCTCGGCCAGCGCCGGGTCGGCGCCGAAGAAGTCCTGGCGGATGTAGGCGGCGTCGCGGGTCTGGTACGTCTGGATCTGCGCGTCCGGTACCTGGCGCAGCCGGCGTACCAGCGCGCCCGTGGTGTCCAGGGCGAACAGCTCGTCCCAGGCGGAACCCCACAGCGTCTTGATCACGTGCCAGCCGGCGCCGCGGAAGAGGGCCTCCAGCTCCTGCACGATCTTGAAGTTGGCACGGACCGGGCCGTCCAGGCGCTGCAGGTTGCAGTTGATGACGAAGGTGAGGTTGTCCAGGCCCTCGCGGGAGGCGAGCGTCAGCGCGGTGGTGGACTCCGGCTCGTCCATCTCGCCGTCGCCGAGGAACGCCCAGACGTGGGAGTCGGAGACGTCCTTGATGCCGCGGCTGGTCAGGTAGCGGTTGAACCGGGCCTGGTAGATGGCGGAGATCGGGCCGAGGCCCATCGACACCGTCGGGAACTCCCACAGCCAGGGCAGGCGGCGCGGGTGCGGGTAGGACGGCAGGCCGTTGCCGCCGGCCTCCTGGCGGAAGTTGTCCAGGTGCTGCTCGGACAGCCGGCCGTCGAGGAAGGCACGGGCGTAGATGCCCGGGGAGGCGTGGCCCTGGATGTACAGCTGGTCGCCGGAGCCGTCGCCCTCCTTCCCGCGGAAGAAGTGGTTGAAGCCGGTCTCGTACAGCCACGCCGCGGAGGCGAAGGTGGCGATGTGGCCGCCGACGCCGTACTTGCTGCCGCGGGTCACCATCGCCGCCGCGTTCCAGCGGTTCCACGCGGTGATGCGGGCCTCCATGGCCTCGTCACCGGGGGTGGCCGGCTCGGCGGAGGTCGGGATGGAGTTGACGTAGTCGGTCTCGAGGAGCTTGGGCAGGACAACGCCGGCGTCCTCGGCGCGCTCCAGCGTACGGCGCATCAGATACGCGGCACGGTGCGTCCCGGCCGCCTTGGCGACGGCATCCAGGGAGGCCTGCCATTCGGCGGTCTCCTCGGGGTCGCGGTCCGGGAGCTGGTCGAGCTCGCTCGGCTGGATGGCGTTGGAGTCGGTCATGTCGCCGCCTTCCTCAGTCGAAGGGGGTTCCCTCATCGGCAAGGGTTCAGGGGGTGCCCTAGGTCTTTGGCAGGACAGGGCGTGAGGCTCTGGTGGAAGCCCAGCGGAGACTCTAACTCCCTGATCGATGATCGATCAAAGGGTTCAAGTGTAAAACCCTTCGATTTCGAGAAAGTCGGCACCCCGTGCCTTGGAAACGGGCACGCGGTGCCGCTTTCTCAAAGGGTTTCCGCAGGTGAGCGTACAGGTGCTCGACTGCCTCAGGCTCGCGGCGCGCAGCCGAGAACGTGCGACTTGACCAGTTCGGCGATCCGCGGATCCCGCCGCTTGAACGCCTGCACCAGCTCCTCGTGCTCCTCCGCGTAGGACTGCTGGACCGTCCCCAGCCAGCGGATCGACAGCGCGGTGAACACCTCGATGCCCAGGCCCTCCCAGGTGTGCAGCAGCACCGAGTTCCCGGCCGCGCGGACCAGCTCGCGGTGGAAGGCCACCGTGTGCCGCACCTGGCCGGTGCCGTCGGACCTGCGGTCGGCCTCGTACAGCGCCGCCACATGCGGCTCCAGGGCCGAGCAGTCGTCCGCCAGCCGCTCGGCCGCCAGCTCCGCCGCGATGGCCTCCAGGCCGGCCCGGACCGGGTAGCTCTCCTCCAGGTCGGCGGCGGTCAGGTTGCGCACCCGCACGCCCTTGTTCGGCGCCGACTCGATCAGCCGCAGCGACTCCAGCTCGCGCAGCGCCTCCCGCACGGGCGTCTGGCTGACCTCCAGCTCGGTGGCGATCCGCCGCTCCACGATCCGCTCGCCCGGCTTCCAGCGCCCGCTGACGATCCCCTCCACGATGTGCTCGCGGATCTGTTCGCGCAGCGAGTGGACGACGGGCGCGGTCATGGAGGGCTCCTTCAAGGGGGGACCCACGGGCCCCCGGGGGGCGTTCGACGTTTAGACAATACGGCTGTCAGCGCCCGGCGGAAGGGCGCATACGGGCGCTTTCGTGCAGGTGAGACGAGACTTACACGCCGTCATGGCCAAGAAACGGCAAACGCGGCGCCCCCGCCCGGAAGGTTCCGGACGGGGGCGCCGTACTGCTGGGTCCCGGGTGACGGGATCAGAGGCCGAGCTCGACCTCGAACTCGCCCGCCTCCAGGATCGCCTTGACCGCCGTCAGGTAACGGGCCGCGTCGGCGCCGTCCACCAGGCGGTGGTCGTAGGAGAGGGTCAGGTAGGTCATGTCGCGGACGCCGATGACCGTGCCCTCCTCGGTCTCGATGACGGCCGGGCGCTTGACGGTGGCGCCGATGCCGAGGATCGCGACCTGACCCGGCGGCACGATGATCGTGTCGAACAGCGCGCCGCGCGAACCGGTGTTGCTGATGGTGAAGGTCGCGCCGGACAGCTCGTCCGGGGTGATCTTGCTGGCCCGGACCTTGCCCGCCAGGTCGGCGGTGGCCTTGGAGATACCGGCGATGTTGAGGTCACCGGCGTTCTTGATGACCGGGGTCATCAGGCCCTTCTCGGAGTCCACCGCGATACCGACGTTCTCGGTGTCGAAGTAGGTGATGGTCCCCTCGGCCTCGTTGATCTTGGCGTTGATGACCGGGTGGGCCTTCAGCGCCTGGGCGGCGGCCTTGACGAAGAACGGCATGGGGGAGAGCTTGACGCCCTCGCGCGCCGCGAACGAGTCCTTGGCCTGGGCGCGCAGGCGCATCAGGCGGGTCACGTCGACCTCGACCACCGAGGACAGCTGGGCCTGCTCGTGCAGCGCCTTGACCATGTTGTCGCCGATGACCTTGCGGATCCTCGGCATCTTCACGGTCTGGCCGCGCAGCGGGGAGGCCTCCAGGACGGGGGCCTTCTTCGCCGGGGCGGCCGGAGCGGCCGCGGCCGGGGCGGCGGCCTTCGCGGCCTCGGCCGCGGCGAGCACGTCCTGCTTGCGGATACGGCCGCCGACGCCGGTGCCCTTGACGGTGGACAGGTCGACGCCGTTCTCGGCGGCGAGCTTGCGCACCAGCGGGGTCACGTACGCGCCCTCGTCGGTCGGCTGGGCGGCGGCCGGAGCCGCAGCCGGGGCCGGGGTGACCGGGGCGGGCGCGGCCGGCGCGGGAGCCGGGGCCGCGGGCTGGACCGGAGCCGGAGCCGGAGCTGCGGGAGCCGCGGGAGCCGGAGCGGCCGGGGCCGCGGGGGCTGCCGGGGCCGGAGCCGGGGCGGCGGCCGGAGCCGGGGCGGCCGGGGCCGGGGCGGCGGCCGGAGCGGCACCGGGGGCGCCGATGACGGCGAGCTTGGCGCCGACCTCGGCGGTCTCGTCCTCACCGACGACGATCTCCAGCAGCACACCGGAGGTGGGCGCCGGGATCTCGGTGTCGACCTTGTCCGTGGAGACCTCGAGCAGCGGCTCGTCGGCCTCGACGGAGTCGCCGACCGACTTCAGCCAGCGGGTGACGGTGCCCTCGGTGACGGACTCGCCGAGCGCGGGCAGGACCACGTCCGTGCCGGTGGCGCCGGCGGGGGCCGCCGGAGCCGCGGGGGCGGCAGCGGGAGCCGGGGCGGCCGGGGCCTCGGCGACCGGGGCCGGCTCGGCGACCGGGGCCGGAGCCTCGGCGGCGGCCGGGGCCGGGGCCGCGACGGGGGCGCCGGAGCCGTCGTCGATGACGGCCAGCTCGGCGCCGACCTCGACGGTCTCGTCCTCGGCGACCTTGATGGAGGCCAGCACACCGGCGGCGGGCGAGGGGATCTCGGTGTCGACCTTGTCGGTCGAGACCTCGAGCAGCGGCTCGTCGGCCTCGACGCGCTCGCCCTCGGCCTTCAGCCAACGGGTGACAGTGCCCTCGGTGACGCTCTCGCCGAGCGCCGGAAGGGTTACGGAAACCGCCATGGTTTCGGTTGCTCCTAACGAATTACGGAAGTCTGTGTCGTCGCGCCCGATGACGTGAAGCGTCAGTCGTGGGAGTGCAGCGGCTTGCCGGCCAGGGCCAGGTGGGCCTCGCCGAGCGCCTCGTTCTGGGTCGGGTGGGCGTGGATGAGCTGGGCCACCTCGGCCGGCAGCGCCTCCCAGTTGTAGATCAGCTGGGCCTCGCCGACCTGCTCGCCCATGCGGTCGCCGACCATGTGGACGCCGACGACGGCACCGTCCTTGACCTGGACGAGCTTGATCTCGCCCGCGGTCTTGAGGATCTTGCTCTTGCCGTTGCCGGCCAGGTTGTACTTCAGGGCGACGACCTTGTCCGCGCCGTAGATCTCCTTGGCCTTGGCCTCGGTGATGCCGACGGAGGCGACCTCCGGGTGGCAGTACGTCACCCGCGGAACACCGTCGTAGTCGATCGGAACGGCCTTCAGACCGGCCAGACGCTCCGCCACCAGGATGCCCTCGGCGAAGCCGACGTGCGCCAGCTGGAGGGTCGGGACCAGGTCACCGACGGCGGAGATGGTCGGGACGTTGGTGCGCATGTACTCGTCGACGAGGACGTAGCCGCGGTCCATGGCGACCCCGGCCTCCTCGTAGCCCAGGCCCTGGGAGACCGGGCCGCGGCCGATGGCGACGAGCAGGACCTCGGCCTCGAACTCCTTGCCGTCGGCCAGGGTGACCTTGACCCCGTCCTGGGTGTACTCGGCCTTCTGGAAGAAGGTGCCCAGGTTGAACTTGATCCCGCGCTTGCGGAAGGCGCGCTCCAGCAGCTTCGAGGAGTTCTCGTCCTCGACCGGGACGAGGTGCTTCAGGCCCTCGACGATCGTGACGTCGGTGCCGAAGGACTTCCACGCGGACGCGAACTCGACGCCGATGACACCGCCGCCCAGGATGATCGCGGACTTGGGCACGCGGTCGAGGACGAGGGCGTGGTCGGAGGAGATGATGCGGTTGCCGTCGATCTGCAGGCCCGGCAGGGACTTCGGCACGGAACCGGTCGCCAGGAGGACGTGGCGGCCCTGGATCCGCTGCCCGTTGACGTCGACGGAGGTGGGGGAGGACAGCCGGCCCTCACCCTCGATGTAGGTCACCTTGCGGGACGCGATGAGTCCCTGAAGGCCCTTGTACAGGCCCGAGATGACGTCGTCCTTGTACTTGTGGACGGCGGGCACGTCGATGCCCTCGAAGCTGGCCTTCACACCGAACTGCTCGCTCTCGCGGGCCTGGTCGGCGATCTCGCCCGCGTGCAGCAGGGCCTTGGTGGGGATGCAACCCCGGTGCAGGCAGGTACCGCCGACCTTGTCCTTCTCGATCAGGGCGACGTCCAGGCCCAGCTGCGCCCCGCGCAGGGCCGCGGCGTAACCACCGCTGCCACCGCCGAGGATCACTAGGTCGAAAACGGTGCTGGCGTCGTTCGCCACGTCACGTCCTCCATGCATGTGCGCCGTACGCCGGTCGTCGGTGACCGGCAGGCGGCTGGTGTCCGGCCGCTTGAGTTTCGGCCCTTCGGTGGGGGCCCTGTCCTGCCGACGCCCATCTTCGCACTTGTCGGGAGTGAACGAGACGCGGGGCTGGAGTGTGATACACCCCACGTCGCGTGGGCGCCACCGGCGCCCTCGCGGCACGGCCGTCGTCCGGCGGACCGGACGACGGCCGTGGGCCGAATCAGCCGAGGTCGCCGGCGGCGGCGAGTTCGGCGAGACGCACGAGCGTGCGGACCGCCGAACCGGTGCCGCCCTTCGGCGTGTAGCCGAACGGACCGCCCTCGTTGAAGGCCGGGCCCGCGATGTCGAGGTGCGCCCACGTGATGCCCTCGCCGACGAACTCGCGCAGGAACAGGCCGGCGACCAGCCCGCCGCCCATGCGCTCGCCCATGTTGGCCAGGTCGGCGGTGGGGGAGTCCATGCCCTTGCGCAGGTGCTCCGGCAGGGGCATGGGCCACGCCTCCTCGCCGACCTCCTCCGCGGCCTCGTGGATGGCGGAGCGGAACGCGTCGTCGTTCGCCATGATCCCGAAGGTCCGGCTGCCCAGCGCCAGCACCATCGCGCCGGTCAGCGTGGCCACGTCCACGATCGCGTCCGGCTTCTCCTGCGAGGCGGCCCACAGCGCGTCCGCGAGGACGAGCCGGCCCTCGGCGTCGGTGTTGAGCACCTCCACCGTCTTGCCGCTGTACATGCGCAGCACGTCACCGGGGCGGGTGGCGGAGCCGGAGGGCATGTTCTCGGCCAGCGCCAGCCAGCCGGTCACGTTGACCTCGAGGCCGAGCCGCGCGGCGGCGACGACGGCGGAGAACACGGCGGCGGCACCGCTCATGTCGCACTTCATCGTCTCGTTGTGGCCGGCCGGCTTGAGCGAGATGCCGCCCGAGTCGTAGGTGATGCCCTTGCCGACCAGGGCCAGGTGCTTCTTCGCCTTGGGGTTCGTGTACGACAGCTTGACCAGCCGCGGCGCCGACGCCGAGCCGGAGCCGACGCCCAGGATGCCGCCGTAGCCGCCCTTGGCGAGCGCCTTCTCGTCGAGCACCTGCACCTTCAGGCCGTGCTCCTTGGCCGCCTCCTGCGCGGCGGCGGCGAAGGCGGCCGGGTTCAGGTCGTTCGGCGGGGTGTTGATCAGGTCGCGGGCGCGGTTGAGCTCCTCGGACACGGCGGTGACGCGCTCGACGGCCGCCTTGTACGCCTTGTCGCGGCCCTTGCCGCCGAGCAGCACGGCCTCGCCGAGCGGCGCCTTGCCGTTGCGGGACTCGGCGTCCTTGCCGTTCTCCTTGTAGCTGTCGAAGGAGTACGCGCCGAGCAGCGCGCCCTCGCCGACCGCGGCGGCGTCGGCGGCGTCCGCGACGGGCAGCGCGAAGCCGGCCTTCTTCGACCCGGCGAGGGCACGGGCGGCCGCGCCGGCGGCCCGGCGCAGAGCCTCGGCGTCGTAGCCGGAGTCCTTCTCGGGCCGCGGGCCGAGGCCCACCGCGAGCACGAGCGGGGCCTTGAAGCCGGACGGCGCGGGCAGCTTGGTCACTTCGCCCTCGGCACCGGAGGCGCCGAGGGTCCCCAGGACGCCGGCGAGCTTGCCGTCGTACGCCTCGTCGACGGCCTCGGCGCCCGGTGCTACGACCAGGTCCCCAGACTTCGATCCGGAGTCCTTGGCGACACCGACCACGATCGCGTCGGCCCGCAGGCCGGGCGCCGCGGTGGTGCTGAGAGTGAGAGCAGTCACGGTGGTGAAATCTCGCTTCCCTGTGAAAGGTGGTTGGCCGAATTCGGGTGGGTCGACCGGGCCCGACCATAAGTCCTTCGTACGGTGCGGTCTTCACCCGGGCAGGCAAACACCCGTCACGAGCCTACGCGCGTCACGGCGCCGAATACTCCCGCGGGTGTTCACCCGGGAGAGGCGCCGCCGTCATGTTTCGGTTCCGGCACCGGTGGCCGGAACCGAAACATGACAGCGGCGACGGCGGTGGCGGGAGGCCCGGACCGCCGACCGGGCGGGCAACTTCCCTCTACGGCAATGGAATCGGCGATGATCGTCGGACGTACGTCCGTCACGGCACCCAGGAGCCCGCCCGTTGAGAGCACTGATCCCCCGCGTTCTCGCGCCGACTGTGGCACTCCTGCTGCTCGCGGGCTGCGCCGCCCACCAGGACGGTGCCGGTCGCGGCGACGGCCGCGGCGACGGTGCCGCCCGCCCGGCCGCCGGGCGCTGGCAGCCGCGTCCGGGAACGAGCTGGCAGTGGCAGCTCAGCGGCCGTCTCGACACCTCCGTACCGGCCGAGGTCTACGACATCGACGGCTTCGACCACTCGGCGGCCACGGTCGCCCGGCTGCACCGCGAGGGCCGCAGGGTGATCTGCTACCTCTCGACCGGCGCCTGGGAGGAGTTCCGCCCGGACGCGGGGAGGTTCCCGGCCTCCGTCCTCGGCCGGGGCAACGGCTGGGAGGGCGAGCGCTGGCTCGACATCCGCCGTACCGACGTCCTCGAACCCCTGATGGCGGCCCGCCTCGACATGTGCCGCGAGAAGGGCTTCGACGCGGTGGAGCCCGACAACATGGACGGCTACAGGAACCGCACAGGCTTTCCGCTGACGGCCGCCGACCAGCTCCGCTACAACCGCCTGGTGGCGAAGCTGGCCCACGACAGGGGCATGGCGGTGGGCCTGAAGAACGATCTGGACCAGATCCCGCGACTGGTGGCGGACTTCGACTTCGCGGTCAACGAACAGTGCGCCCAGTACGGCGAATGCGCCGAGCTGGAGCCCTTCGTCGCGGCGGGCAAGGCGGTGTTCCACGCCGAGTACGAGCTGCCGACGAGCCGCTTCTGCGCGCAGTCCCGGCGGCTGAGGCTCAGCTCGCTGCTGAAGAAGTACGAACTGGGGGCGTGGCGCCGGACCTGCTGAACCGCCCGGCTCAGCGCAGGGCCAGGACGACCAGCACCGTGGTGGCGGCCGTCTCGGCGAGCGCGCCGAAGACGTCGCCCGTCACGCCGCCGAAGCGGCGCGTGCAGTGGCGCAGGAGGAGTTCGGCGGCGGCCAGGGCGGCGACCACCGCCAGCGCCGTGAGCACCCAGGCGTGGGAGCCGAGGAAGGCACCCGCCGCCGCGGCGGCCGCCGCGACCACGAGGGCCGCGCCGAACGCGCCCGGCACCGGGACCACCCCGGCGACCGTGGCGCCCAGTCCCTCCGGCCGGGCGGCCGGCACCCCGGTGCGGGCGGCCAGCGTCAGGGCCAGCCGGGCGACCGTCGCCGAGACGACGGCGGCGAGCGCGCCGCGGGCCCAGGATCCGTCGTAGGCCCGGGTCAGCGCGGCCACCTGGGCGAGCAGCACGAACACGAGGGTGATCACCCCGAAGGGGCCGATGTCCGACTGCTTCATGATCCGCAGCGCGTCCTCGGCGGGCTTGCCGCTGCCGAGCCCGTCCGCGGTGTCGGCGAGCCCGTCCAGATGCAGTCCGCGGGTCAGCGCGGCGGGCACGGCGACGGTGGCGACGGCGGCGAGCGGCGCGTCGGCGCCGGCGAGGAGCAGCAGCAGTCCCACGGCCGCCGCCGCCACCCCGACGACGAGTCCGGCGAGCGGCGCGCAGAGCATCCCGCCGCGCGCCGCCTCGCGGTCCCAGCGGCTCACCCTGACCGGAAGGACGGTGAGGGTGCCGAAGGCGAACCGCGGCCCGTGCGGCGAGGGGATCCTGAACACGCGGGCAGACTACGGGACCTGCGGCGGCCCCCCGGCGGGCGGGCGGGCGACAGGGGAAGGCGGCACACTGCATACATGGGGCACTGGCTGGAGCGGAACATCGTCGAACCCGGCAAGCTGCCCCTGCTTCTGGCGCTGGCCGCCTTCGTCCTCACCTTCGTGGTCACCCGGGTGATCACCCGGCTGATCCGCGCCGGGAAGGGCCCCTTCGGCAACGTCAAGGCGGGCGGGCTGCACATCCACCACGCCGTGCCCGGCGTCGTCCTCACCGTCCTCGGCGGTTTCGGAGTGGTCGCCAGCAGCGGCCGGCACGAGGCCGCCACGGCGGTCTTCGCCGTCGTCTTCGGCGTCGGCGCGGGCCTCGTGCTGGACGAGTTCGCGCTGATCCTGCACCTGGACGACGTCTACTGGACCGAGTCGGGCCGCAAGAGCGTCGAGGTCGTGGTGCTCACCGCGGCGCTGGTCGCCCTGGTGCTCGCAGGGTTCTCGCCGTTCGGCGTCAACAACCTGTCCCAGGCCGAGTTGCAGGACCGCGGGGCGGTCATCACGAGCGTGGTCGTGAACTTCGTCTTCTCCCTGGTCGCCCTGAGCAAGGGCAAGGGCCGCATCGCCCTGTTCGGCGTGATCATTCCGTTCGTCGCGCTGTTCGGCGCGATGCGTCTGGCCCGCCCCGACTCCTACTGGGCCCGGCGCTTCTACCGCAACCGCCCGCGCGCCCTGGCCCGCGCCGGCCGGCGCGCCGACCGGCACGACCGCCGCTGGTCCGGCCCCCGCCGCGCGTTTCAGGACTGGATCGGCGGCAAACCGGACCAGCAGCCGGCCCGCCTGCCCGGGCGCAGATGACGCCGGGGCGCGCGGCACCCGGTGCCGGGCCGCCGACAGCGCGCACAGCAGCAGCGCCCCCGCGATCGCCGCCAGATGCTCCTTGCCGGCCAGGTTCTGCTTCAGTCCGACCTCCAGCGCCATGGCCGCGGTCACCGCGCCCGCCGTGACGTACGCCCCGTAGCGCCAGCCGACGTAGACCGCGAGGCCGACCACGGCCGCCGACGGGCCGGTGTCCACCACCTGCGCGTCCGTGCTGGGCAGGCCGAACGGGCGGTGCGGGCCGAGGGCGATGCCCAGGCGCGCGTACAGGGTTCCGGAGAGGGTGGCTGAGTAGGCGACGACGAGGGTCCGAGGCCGGCCCAGGCAGATCTCGGCGATGCCGAACACGCACAGGACCTGCGCCAGCGCGCCCCACACCGGCAGGTCCAGCGCGGGCACGAACAGCGACAGGGGAGTGCGCAGCAGCGCGAGCCACAGCGGCTCCTCCGCCCGTACGGCCCCGAGGTGCTGCACCAGGCCGTAGCCCCAGGACTGGTTCTGCACCAGATGGAGCACCGCCGTCAGGCTCACCGCTCCGGCGGTCATCGGAACGGCCCGCAGGCGCCGCTTCTGCAGCGACTCGCGCACGGTGGCGTACAGCAGCCCCCATTCGGCGCGCGCCCAGCGGGCCAGTGCGGTCATCCGTGCGTCTCCAGGTGCCCTCGGTGCAGCCACTTCGGCGGTTCCGGCGGCTCCAGGAACCCCTCGGCGCGCGCCGCGGCGAGGCCGATGCGCAGCAGGTCCGCGCTCTTCTCGAAGAGCAGGAACCGCGGCTCCCAGATGGGCCGGTACTTGGCGTTCGCCCGGTACAGCGACTCGATCTGCCACCAGCGGGAGAACAGTCCGAGCAGCGAGCGCCACAGCCTCAGCACCGGTCCGGCGCCGAGGCGTGCCCCCCGTTCGAAGACCGAGCGGAACACGGCGAAGTTGAGCGAGACCTGGATGATCCCGATTTCCCGGGCGCGGCGCAGCAGGTCGAGCACCATGAACTCCATGAGCCCGTTGCCGGCGTGCCGGTCGCGCCGCATCACGTCCAGGGACAGCCCGTGCGGCCCCCACGGCACGAAGGACAACAGGGCCCTCAACTCGCCGCCGGAGTCATGGCACTCCAGCATCACGCACTGCCCGTCCCGCGGGTCGCCGAGCCGGCCCAGCGCCATGCTGAAGCCGCGTTCGGTGGGCCCGTCCCGCCAGTCGTCCGCCCGGTCGATCAGGTACGCCATCTCGTCCGCGGGGATGTCCTGGTGCCGCCGGACGCGCACCGAGTACCCCGCCCGTGCGACCCGGTTGTAGGCCTGCCGCACGGTCCGCATGGCCCGCCCGTCCAGGGTGAAGCCGTCGACCTCGACCACGGCCTCGTCGCCCAGTTCCAGGGCGTCGAGACCGTGCCGCGCGTACACCGTGCCGGCCTCCTCGCTCGCGCCCATCACGGCCGGGCTCCAGCCGTGCACCCGTGCCTCGGCCAGCCACTCCTCGATGGCGCCGGGCCAGGCCTCCGGGTCGCCGAGCGGGTCCCCGGAGGCCAGGGACACCCCGCCGAGGACGCGGTAGGCGACGGCGGCCTTGCCGGTCGGCGACCAGATCACGCTCTTGTCCCGGCGCAGCGCGAAGTAGCCGAGCGAGTCGCGCTCGCCGTGCCGCTCCAGCAGTTCCCGCAGCCGTCTCTCGTCGTCGGCGGTGAGCGGGTCGACGGCCCGGCGGGAGCGGAAGGCGGCGTACAGGACGGCGAGGACGAGGGCCGTGGACAGTACGTTGATCGACACGTTCACCCAGTTCGGGGTGTGGATGTCGGGGAAGCGGGCCTCGGAGGCGGCGACCGAGACCAGCCGCAGCGTGCCGTAGTGCCAGCGCTGGAGGTACGTCGAACGGGCCGCGTCCGGGGCGTGGTTGGTGACCGTCACCAGCAGCGCGGCGAGCAGCGAGGAGACCAGCAGCCCGCCGAGGCCGACGGCGGCGGCGAGCCGCGGGTTGGCACGGTCGCCCTTGGCGTAGAACTCGCGGCGGCCGAGCAGCAACGCGGCGACGAAGGCGGCGGTGAGGGCCAGGGAGATCCAGTTCTGCGCCGAGCGGCGGATCTCCGGGAACGTCATGGTGAACGCGAACAGCGCGAGGAACGGCCCGGACAGCGCCAGGTTCAGGATCCAGGCGGCCCGCTTGCGCCGCCGCATGGTGATGGCCAGGAAGGCGGCGAGCACGCCGGAGGCGAAGCCGGCGGTCAGCAGGTACGGCGTGAAGAGGTCCTCCTGGTTGTGCCGCCGCACGTCCTGCCCCAGGGAGACCCACGCCGCGCTGAGGAAGTTGACGAACGCGACCGCCCGCAGGTACCAGACGGCGAACGCGGCCGCCCGCCGCGAGGCCCCGCCGCCCGGCCGTCCCGCCTCGGCCGCACGAACCGGGGCCTGCTCCTCACGCACGGCAATTCGGGCATCTCCCATGAACAGCGATCATATGGGCGCCGCGTCGACGAACGTCCCTTTTCGCCCGCCGTCCGTGCGCGACGCGGCCCGCCGTCGGTGGGTGCCGGGGCCCGCCGCGCGGGGGTGGCCGTCCGGTCCTTCACGGCTGATCGCCGTGTTCCCGCACGGATCCGGGGGGCGACGTTGCGCCGCGGCGCGCGGGCGGCGAGGACGCCCGGCCGGACGGTGCCGGTGGGTGCCGCCCCAGGTGGGCGTCCCTTCGCTGCGGCCGCGGCCGGCGGGGGCGTGGTTCGGTGGCGTAGAGGTCGCGGCTCCGCCGGGCCATGCCCGTGCCGCCTGAGTGGCGGCCGGTGTCCGGCCGGGGCGGGTTCCGTCGAGGGGTGCCCGTCGTGCGGCTACTCCTCGGCTGTCTTCTCCTCGGCCTTCCCGTCCTCGGCGGCCTTCTCCTCGGGCGCTTCGTCCTCGGTCGCCTTGGCGTCCGTGTCCTCCGTGTCCTCCGCGCGCTCGGGCAGCTCCGCGGCCAGCGCGGCGGCGCTCTGCACCAGGGGCAGCGCCAGCAGCGCCCCCGCCCCCTCGCCGACCCGTACGCCGTGGTCCACGAGCGGCTCCAGCGCCATCCGGTCCAGCGCCTTGGCCTGGCCCGGCTCGCCGCTGTCGTGACCGGCCAGCCACCAGTCAGGCGCCCGGAACGCCACCCGCTGCCCCACCAGCGCGCACGCCGCCGACACCACGCCGTCCAGGATCACCGGCAGCTTCCGCACCGCGCACTGCAACAGGAAACCCGTCATCGCGGCGAGGTCGGCGCCGCCCACCGAGGCCAGCAACTGCAACTGGTCCCCGAGGACGGGCCGGGCCCGCCGCAGCGCGTCCCTGATCGCCGCGCACTTGCGCATCCACGTCAGGTCGTCGATCGGCTCGCCGCCGCGGCCGGTCACCACCGAGGCGTCCGTCCCGCACAGCGCGGCGATCAGCACGGCGGCCGGCGTGGTCCCGCCGACGCTGATGTCGCCCAGTACCACCAGGTCCGTACCGGAGTCGGCCTCCTCGTCGGCCACCGCGACACCGGCCCGGAAGGCGGCCTCCGCCTCCTCGAGGGTCAGCGCGTCCTCGATGTCGACGCGCCCGCTGCCGCGTCGCACCCGGTGCCGTACGACGTCCTCGGGCAGCGACTCGGGCGCGCAGTCCAGCGCCATGTCGACCACCCGCACCGGCACGCCGAACCGCCGGGCCAGCACGGACACCGGCCGGCCGCCCTCCAGTACCGCCCGTACCAGCTGCTCGGCACCGCCCGCGGGGCGCACCGACACACCCAGTTCCGCGACCCCGTGGTCGCCGGCGAACAGCACCGCCTTCGGCCGTTCGACCGGCCGCACCGGTACGGCGGACTGCGCCGAGGCCAGCCATTCACCCAGGTCGTCCAGCCGGCCCAGCGCCCCGGGCGGCACGATCTGACGCTCCCGGCGCGCCTCGGCGTCACGGCGCAGGCCGCCGTCCGGGCGCTCGATCAGATCGGTGAAGTCGTCGAGATTCAGCGAGCTCATTCGCCGAACAGTACCGGCCCTGATCCAACCGGGCGGCGCCACATCGCCACCACACCCGTACGGCGTCTTTCCGGCCAAGATCCGGATCCCATACGTTCCCTTTGCAGTGACTTGTTCCGCAGTGACCCACCGGGAGCCGCCCATGCCGCCCCTGCCGTACGCCCCGGGGTTCTACGACCCGCGCCGCCTTGCCTACGCCGCCGAACTCGCCCAGGGCACCGGCCGTTTCCAGGAACCGCCCCGTGCGGACTGCCCGTGGTGCGGCTCCGGTCGGCTGCGCACCCGGCTGCGCGCGCCGGACCTGCTCCAGCACAAGCCGGGCACGTTCACCGTCGACGAGTGCCGGGAGTGCGGCCACGCCTTCCAGAACCCCCGGCTCACGGCGGCCGGACTGGCCTTCTACCACCGGGACTTCGACGAGGAGGGCCCGGAGGGACTCGCGGCCCCGGTGCTCGCGGCCCGCCGCGGCCGCCGGCGGCACCGGTCCGACGCGCGCCTGATGAGCACCGTGGGGGAGCCGGAGAGCTGGCTGGACGTCGGCACGGGCCACGGCCACTTCCCCGGGGCGGCGCGGGAGGTGTTCCCGTACACCGCCTTCGACGGCCTTGACCCCACCCAGCGCGTGGAGCGGGCCCGCGAGCAGGGGTGGGTCGAGGAGGCCCACGTCGGGCACCTGGCCGACCCGCACATCGCGGAGCGGCTGCGCGGGCGCTACGACGTGGTCAGCGTCTTCCACCACCTGGCCCATGTACCGGACCCCCGCGCGGAGTTGCGGGGCGCCCTCACCGCGCTGCGCCCCGGCGGGCACCTGCTGATCGAACTGCCCGACCCGCACTGCGTGCCCGCCCGGCTGCTGGGCAGGTGGTGGCTGCCGCACGGCCAGCCGCGCCATCTCCACCTGCTGCCGCTGGACAACCTCCGCGCGGAACTGGAGTCCCAGGGCTGCACCATCCTCGCCACCGACCGCCGCACCCCGCACAGACCCAACGACCTGTCGGCAGCCGTCGCCCTGCTCCTCGCCCACGTGCTGCCCGCCGCCGACGCCCCCTGGCGCGACAACCCGCCCACCGGCCTCCAGCACACCCTGCGCACCGCCCTGGCCGCCCTCGCCGGCCCCCTGGTGGACGCGGTGGCGATCCTGGACCTCCTCCTCTCGCCCCTCCTGCGCCGCGCCCCCGGCCTCTCCAACACCTACCGCGTCGTCGCCCGCCGCCCCCTGCCCTGACCGGCCCTCCCCCCGGCCCGCCGCCTGAAACCGGGTCAGCCGCGCAGCACCAGCGCCTGACCGGCCACCACCAGCAGGACGTGTTCGCACTCCGCGGCGAACGCGGCGTTCAGGCGGCCGAGTTCGTCGCGGTAGCGGCGGCCGGAGGCGGTGGCGGGGACGATGCCCGAGCCGACCTCGTTGGAGACCGCCACCACGGTCCGCCGAGTGGCGCGCAGGGCGCCGGTCAGGGCGGTCACCCGTTCGCGCAGGGCGCGTTCGCCGCCGCCCGCCCACTCGGCGTCGTCCCAGGCGCGGACGGAGTCCATCGCGTCCGTCAGCCACAGCGACAGGCAGTCGACGAGGAGCGGGGGGCCGTCCTGCGCCAGCAGCGGCACCAGGTCGCACGTCTCGGTCGTGCGCCACGAGCCAGGGCGCCGCTCCCGGTGCGCGGCCACCCGGGACGCCCACTCGGTGTCCCCGCCGCGGGTGCCGCCGGTGGCCACGTACAGCACGCCGGGAAAGGTCTCCAGCCGCCGCTCGGCCTCCACCGACTTGCCCGACCGCGCCCCGCCGAGCACGAGCGTGCGCCGGGGTGCATCCGGTACGTCTGGTTCCTTCACGTATGCGCCGACCGTCAGTGTCGTACCGTCCGGCACGGCCCGCGCCCCCGCCGCCGCGAGCCGCCGGCGCAGCTCCGGACCCGGCGGCACGTCGTGGTCCAGGTGGACCGCGACGACGTCCGTGGTCGGCCCCACCGCCCCGACCGCCCGCAGCTTGGCCAGCGCGTCGGGGCGCCCCACCACGTCCGACAGGACCATGTCGTACGTCTCCGCGGAGCCCTCCTCCAGACCGGCCGGCGCGCCGCCCGGCGGCAGGTACAGCAGCCGCCGCCCGTCCGGGCCGGTCACCGCGTACCCGGTGCCGGGGGCGTCCAGCGCCACCGCCCGCACCCGATGCCCTGTCAGCAGCGTCAGCTCCCGCCCGTCCGGCACCCGCTCCGGCTGCGGCAGACCGGCCGGCACCTCGACCGCCGGGCCGTCGTGCGGGTGCGAGAGCAGCACCTGCGCCACGCCGCCCAGCGAATGCCCCGCCCGCGCCGCCGCGAACGCCGCGCCGGGGGTCAGGTCCAGCAGCAGCGCCCCGTCCACGAGCAGCGCGGTCGCCGCCCGCGCGTCCGCGCCGAGCGCGGTCGCGCAGGCCGCGCAGGGACAGTCGGGGCGGGGCAGTCCCGCGGGGGCACCGGTGCCGAGCAGAGTCACGTCCACGGACCCGATTTTCGCCTGCCGCCGCGGGTCCCGCGCATCCGGCCGGGGCCTGTACGGCGGATCGGGCCGACGGGGGGCGCGGCGCTCGCCGTCGGCCCGGGCGCTCGTGCCCGATGCCGGTGTACGGCGGGCATGATCCACCGCTCGGGCGGGAAGCTCACGAGAGGCCCTAGGCTGCGGGCAGCGGGCCGGACCGGGTCCGGCCCGCGCTGTGCAGTGTGCTCACACCAGGGAGGCGTACATGGCGGCATGGACGTGGCGGTTCGAGACGGCCGACGGGACGGAGGTCCAGCCCGCGGTGCAGCCCGAGGAGTTCACCACGCAGGGCGACGCCGAGTCCTGGATCGGGGAGAACTGGAAGGCCCTGCTCGACGGCGGCGCCGACCAGGTGTGGCTGTTCGAGGACGCCAAGGAGATCTACGGCCCGATGAGCCTGCACGCGGACGAGGCCTCGGCGTAGGCGGGCCGGGCGGCCGCCGGTGGCCGGCCGCCCCCGCTCACTGCTCGCCCAGCGTCACGTCCACCGTCTTCTGGCTGCCGTTGCGCGAGAACGTCACCGTGGTCCGCTGGCGCGGCCGGTCGGTGGCGAGGGCCTCCGACAGCGAGGTGATGGTGGTGATGTCCTGGTTGCCGACCTTGGTGATGATGTCCCCGGACCGGATCCCCGCCCGATCCGCGGCCCCGCCGGCCTTCACGTCCACCACCGCGACCCCGGCGGGCTCGTAGTTCGTGTCGACGACGGTGCGTCCGGTGATGTTGAGCGCGGCCCGGCCGGAGTTGACGACCTTGCCGTACCGCACGATCTGGCCGGCGATCGTCTTCGCCGTCGACGCCGGGATCGCGAAGCCGATGCCGGGCGCCGCGCTGCCCCCGAGTTGCGGGTCGGCGGCGGCGAGTGTCGGGATGCCGATGACCTGACCGTTCAGGTTCACCAGCGCGCCCCCGCTGTTGCCCGGGTTGATCGCGGCCGAGGTCTGCACCATGCCGGCGATCGTGGCCCCCGTGCCGCCGTCGCTCCCCTCGCTGACGGTGCGCCCGGTCGCCGACACGATCCCCTGGGTCACGCTCGACGACAGCCCCAGCGGCGAACCCATGGCCAGGACGATCTGGCCGACCTCGACCTTCCCCGACTCGCCGAAGGTGGCCGCCTTCAGCCCGTGCGGCACCTTGTCCAGCTTGACGACGGCGAGGTCCTCGTCCGGGTACGAGGAGACCAGGGTGGCGGTGAGCGACGCCTCGCTGTTCGCCGTGGTCACGAGGAACGTCTTCCCGGTTCCGACGACGTGCGCGTTGGTGACGATGTGCCCCTTGTCGTCGAACACGACCCCGGACCCCAGCTGGTTGCCGGACTGGATCTGCACGACTGACGGCAGTACCGCCTTGATCACCCGCATGTAGTCGTTCTGCAGGTCGTTCACCGAGGCCGCGGTGGGTCGGCGGGCGCCGACGGGGTCCTTGGACGCGCTGGCCGTCGCCTGCGGGTCGGCCACACCGTGGCACCCGGACAGCACCGCGACGCAGCCGACGAGGGCGGCCAGCAGAACGACCGGCCGCGGAGCACGGGGGAAGACATCCATACCCCGAGTCTCTCCGCACGCCACGCACCCGGCTTCCGCTACTCACCCGAACGAGCGGCGACGGCTGACACCCGACGGCACACCTCACAGGTCCGCGACTGGTGGCCGGCGGCGCGCCTCGCACGGGTGCGGCCGGTGCTCTGCGCGTACCGCCGCTCACACAGGTGCGGCTGATGGTCGACTGCGCCCTCGCAGCAGTGCGGCTGGTTGTCGGCGGCGCGCCCCGCACAGGGCCGGCTGCTCGCAGCGCTTACCCCCTGCACACGTGCGGCCGGTGGCCGGCAGCGCACCCAATACAGGTGCAGCGGGTTCTGAGCGGCGCACCTCGCAGGGGTGCGCCGGCCGTCGGCTGCGCTCCCCGCGCGGCGGCTGGTGGTCAGGCGCACGCAGCTTCAGGTGCGGTCGGCCTTCGGCGGCGCGCCAGACACGGGTGTGGCGGTTCTCCAGCCGC
>NZ_JBIAXS010000021.1:47118-59176 GCF_042896885.1 Streptomyces sp. NPDC001231 | reverse complement strand
GGCGCGGCTGGTCGTCGGCGGCGCACCTTGCACCGGTGCAGCCGGTTGTCAGTGGCGCGCCCCCACACGGGTGCGGTGGTCGACAACGGCGTACCCGGCACGGCGGCTGGTGGTCAGGGCGCACCCGGTTCAGATGCGGCCTGTCTTCAGCGGTGCGCTCCGCACGGGTGTGGCCGGTCTCCAGCGGCGCCCCCCGCACAGGCGCGGCTGGTCGTCAGCGCACAGCCCCTGCACCTCGTGCGGCTGGCGGTGACGGCGCGCTCCGTACGGGTGCAGCGGGTTCTCAGCGGTGCGCCTCGTACGGGTGCGGTCAGGCGTCGGCGCCGCTCGCCGCGCAGGAGCGGTCGTCGGCGGCGTACCCCGCACTCGTGCGGCCGGTGGTCAGCGGCGTGCCCCGTACAGGACAGGTGCCGTGGGTTCTCCGCGGCGCGTCCCGCGCGGGCGGGCGGTCGTCCGTGGTGGGTCAGCCACGTACGCCGCACAGGTGCAGGAGGGCCGCCACCGCGCGGTAGGGGTCCGTCCGGCCGGCTCGTTCCTCGGCTGCCAGGAGCGTTTCCAGCGTCTCGGTGTCGGCCGGTGGCTCCGCGTCGTCGGCCGCCGTGTCCGTGAAGACGCGCACTCCGTACCAGGTCCGCAGCGGCGCCCCGATCCCCGCGAGCGTCGCCGTCAGGTGTGCGAGCCGGTCCGCCCGCACGTCCAGCCCCAGCCGGTTGCGGTACGCCGTCGTGTCGAACGCGGCCAACGTCGTCGGCCACTCGCCGGACAGTCCCGGGCGCAGCGCCAGCGCGTCGCCGTTGCGCACCAGCAGCGACAGCAGACCGCCCGGCGCGAGCATCCGCGCCAGCCCCGCGAGCAGCGGGTCCGGCTCCTCGACGTACATCAGCACCCCGTGGCACAGCACCACGTCGAAGCTGCCCGGCAGGAAGTGCACGCCGGTGTCCTGGCCGTCGCCCTCGACGATCCGCATCCGGGCCCGGATGCCCTCCGGCTCGGCGGCCAGCGCGGCACGGGCCACGGAGATCATCGTCTGGTCCCGTTCGAGCCCGGTGACCTGGTGCCCGGCCCGGGCCAGCCGCAGCGCCTGCGTGCCCTGGCCCATCCCCACGTCGAGCACCCGAAGCCGCTGCCCGACCGGGAATCGCCCGGCTATCTGCTCGTCGAGCTGCCGGGCCACCAGTTCCTGTCGTACGACGTCACGCAGCCCACCCAGTTTGTTCAGCCAGGCGTCCGCGGCACCCTCGGAGAAAGCGGTCGCGCTCAGGGCCGCTCCCCGCGCTTGACCTGCGGCTTGGGCAGCCGGAGCCGGCGCATCTGGAGGGAGCGCATCAGGGCGTAGGCGACCGCGCCCCGCTTGCTCTGGTCCGGGAAGCGCTCGTTCAGGCGCTTCTTCAGCCGGAAGCCGCTGGCCGCCGAGTCCAGCACGATCAGGACGATCACCACGAGCCACAGCAGCAGCGCGACGTTCTGCAGCGCCGGCACCCGGATCATGCTCAGCACCAGGATGACCACGGCCATCGGCAGGAAGAACTCCGCGATGTTGAACCGCGAGTCGACGAAGTCCCGCGCGAACCGGCGGACCGGGCCCTTGTCGCGGGCCGGCAGATAGCGCTCGTCGCCGCTCGCCAGCGCCTGGCGCTGCCGCTCCAACTGGACTCGGCGCTCCTCGCGCTGCCGCTTCGCGGCATCCTTGCGCGTCATCGACGTGTTGGCGACGCTGCGGCGCTGGGAGCGCGCCTCACTCCGCTTGGGCGTGGGGCGGCCCTTGGGGGCCTGCGGGTCGCGGGTCTGCTTGGAGACGCTCACCGGTGCCTTGTCGGCGACCGGGGTCTTCTCATCCTTGGCACGGCTACGGAACACAAAACCCAAGGGTACGGGCTTGACCCGCATGGACCCCAGTCCCGCGGGGAACGATCCGGCAACACCGATCGTCTGTAGGGGGACAGAGGGGGCGTCGTGACCGTCGTCGCCCGGTGGTCAGGGGGGCACCTCCTCCCTGCGCCGGAGCGGCAGTGGACACAGTCGTCCTCGGGGATGACCGTATCCGCTCCCGAACAGTGCGGTAATGGTCGCAGGGCCCGTACTGTGGGTTCTGTCGCAGAGCTGTGAGCTGGAGTCCGTCAGAAGGGGGCGCGCGAAGCCCATGAGCGGTGTCATGAAGCGTATGGGGATGATCTTCCGCGCGAAGGCGAACAAGGCCCTTGACCGGGCCGAGGACCCGCGCGAGACCCTCGATTACTCGTACCAGAAGCAGTTGGAGCTGCTGCAGAAGGTGCGGCGCGGTGTCGCGGACGTGGCGACCAGCCGCAAGCGTCTGGAGCTCCAGTTGAACCAGCTCCAGCAGCAGTCCGGAAAGCTGGAGGACCAGGGCCGCAAGGCGCTCGCGCTGGGCCGCGAGGACCTGGCCCGCGAGGCGCTCTCCCGCCGTGCCGCGCTCCAGCAACAGGTGACGGACCTTCAGACGCAGCACGCGACGCTCCAGGGCGAGGAGGAGAAGCTCACCCTGGCGGCCCAGCGCCTGCAGGCCAAGGTCGACGCCTTCCGTACGAAGAAGGAGACCATCAAGGCGACCTACACGGCGGCCCAGGCGCAGACCCGGATCGGCGAGGCGTTCTCCGGCATCTCCGAGGAGATGGGCGACGTCGGCCTGGCCATCCAGCGGGCCGAGGACAAGACCGCGCAGCTCCAGGCCCGGGCCGGCGCGATCGACGAGCTGCTGGCCTCCGGCGCCCTGGACGACCCCTCCGGGCTGGCCAAGGACGACATCCAGACCGAGCTGGACCGGCTCTCCGGTGGTACGGATGTAGAGCTGGAGCTTCAGCGCATGAAGGCGGAGCTGGCCGGCGGTTCGTCCGCGGACCGGCAGGCGATCGAAGGCGGCACGGGCGAGGGCCGGCCCCAGCAGCAGCCGCAGGACACCCCCCGCTTCGACAAGCAGTGAGCCGCGTCGAGGCACGCCATGTCACCGACAGCCGGGGCCACGCCGAGGAGGGCGACATGATCGTACGGATCATGGGAGAGGGGCAGGTGAGGCTGGCCGACGGCCACCTCGCCGACCTGAACAAGCTGGACGACGAACTCCTGGCCGAGATGGAGAAGGGCGACGGTCCCGGCTTCCGTCGCACCCTCGCGGCCCTGCTGTCCAGGGTCCGCGAACTGGGCGAGCCCGTGCCGGACGACTCCCTGGAGCCGTCCGACCTGATCCTCCCCGCCGCGGACGCCACCCTGGAGGAGGTCCGGGACCTGCTGAGCGACGACGGACTCATCCCCGGTTGAGACCCGGTTGAGGCCCCAGTGATGTCCGAGTGCGGCCCGGTGCGGCCCCGTGAGGTTCTGTGAGGCCCCGTCCCCGTGAGGCCCCGTGAGGAACGACAGCCTGTCCGGGGAGCTGGCAGCCCCCGGACAGGAGCCGTCCCAGGGCCCGCACCGGCGTCGGACGCCGGCGTCCCCCCACGGCGCGCGACCCCGTACCGTAGTCAGGCGTGACCACCCTCGACCGCGCCCGATGCCGGCTGAAGGCGCACCCGCTCGCACTGGACGCGGCCCTCGCGGCCGGCGTCCTCGTGTGCATGGTGGTCGGCTCCTTCGTGGGCCCACGCGGCGACCACGTCGTCAGCTGGGGGGTACGCCGGCCCGAGCTGCTCAGCCTGGTCCTCATGGTCCTCGGCGCCGCCGCCCTCGTCTTCCGCCGCCGCGCCCCCCGCACCGTCCTCGCCGTCACCGGCACCATGTCCGTCATCGAGTTCGTCACCGGGGACCCCCGCGCCCCCGTCGCCATGTCCGCCGTGGTCGCCCTCTTCACCGTCGCGGCCGCCACCGACCGCCTCACCACCCTGCGCCTGGGCCTGACCGCCATGACCGTGCTGACCGGCGCCGCCATGCTCGCCGGGCCGATGCCCTGGTACGCGCAGGAGAACCTGGCGATCTTCGCCTGGACCGGCATGGCCGCCGCCGGCGGTGACGCCGTCCGCAGCCGCCGCGCCTTCGTGCACGCCATCAGGGAACGCGCCGAGCGCGCCGAGCGCACCCGTGATGAGGAGGCCCGCCGCCGCGTCGCCGAGGAGCGCCTGCGCATCGCCCGCGACCTGCACGACGTCGTCGCCCACCACATCGCCCTGGTCAACGTGCAGGCCGGGGTGGCCGCCCACGTCATGGACAAGCGGCCCGACCAGGCCAAGGAGGCCCTCGGCCACGTCCGGGAGGCCAGCCGCTCCGCGCTCGACGAACTGAGGGCCACCGTGGGCCTGCTCCGGCAGTCCGGAGACCCGGAGGCCCCCACGGAGCCGGCCCCCGGCCTGGACCGCCTCGACGACCTCGCCGGCACCTTCCGCAGCGCCGGACTGCACGTCGAGGTCGCCCGCGCCGACCACGGCACCACCCTGCCGGCCGCCGTGGACCTGGCCGCGTTCCGGGTCATCCAGGAGGCCCTCACCAATGTGCAGAAGCACGCGGGCACTCGGGCGAAGGCCGAGGTCAGCGTCGTACGCGTCGGACCGCACATCGAGATCACGGTCCTGGACGACGGGGCCGGCGGGGCCGTAGGACCGCAGGCGGGCGGCGGACACGGGCTGCTGGGCATGCGCGAGCGGGTCACCGCCCTGGCCGGCGCCCTCACCACCGGCCCCCGCTACGGCGGCGGCTTCCGCGTCCATGCGATCCTGCCGGTCGAGACCCGTACGCGTGCCCCGGGGGACCCCGCATGACGATCCGTGTCCTGCTCGCCGACGACCAGGCGCTGCTGCGCAGTGCCTTCCGGGTGCTCGTCGACTCCGAGCCCGACATGGAGGTGGTGGGGGAGGCGTCCGACGGCGCGGAGGCGGTACGGCTCGCCAAGGAGCAGCGGGCCGACGTGGTGCTGATGGACATCCGCATGCCCGGCACCGACGGCCTCGCGGCCACCCGCATGATCAGCGCCGACCCCTCCCTCGCCCAGGTGCACGTGGTCATACTCACCACCTTCGAGGTGGACGACTACGTGGTGCGGTCGCTGCGCGCGGGCGCCAGCGGCTTCCTCGGCAAGGGCAGCGAACCCGAGGAACTGCTGAGCGCCATCCGGGTCGCGGCGCAGGGCGAGGCGCTGCTGTCCCCGGTGGCCACCAAGGGGCTGATCGCCCGCTTCCTCGCGCAGGGCGACGCGGCGGACGACGGCCGCGACCGGGCCCGGCCCACCCGGCTGGACGCGCTGACCGTGCGGGAGCGCGAGGTGCTCGTCCAGGTCGCCGGCGGATACTCCAACGACGAGATCGCCGAGCGCCTGGAGGTCAGCCCGCTGACCGTGAAGACCCATGTCAACCGGGCCATGGCCAAGCTGGGCGCCCGCGACCGGGCACAGCTCGTCGTCATCGCCTACGAGTCCGGACTGGTGCGTCCCGGGCCGCAGTGAGCGGCCCGTACGGCCGCACCCGGCCGGTACATCCATGGGCGGAGCGCGGTGCACACGCGCGTACTGCGCAGGGAGTAGGAGCCGCGGGCGGAAATGGACCAGGGGACTACGGATCGCCGTCCGCGCATGCCCGAAGGTGTAGGGGTGGCGCCCCCTGCGCGCCCGTGCCGCCCGCCGCTCACAGAATAGAGACCCTGACCCATGTCCTGGCTGTCCAGATTCAGCCTCGCGCAACGGGCCCAGATCGGGCTGATGTCGATCATCGCACTCGTCTTCGGGGCGATCGCGATACCCCAGCTCAAGCAGCAGCTGCTGCCCAGCATCGAGCTTCCCGTGGTGTCCGTGCTGGCGCCCTACCAGGGCGCGTCCCCGGACGTCGTGGAGAAGCAGGTCGTCGAGCCGCTCGAGAACAGCCTCAAGGCCGTCGACGGCATCACCGGCGTCACCTCCACGGCCAGCGAGGGCAACGCCGTGATCATGGCGTCCTTCGACTACGGCAACAACACCAAGCAGCTCGTCGCCGACGTCCAGCAGGCCGTCAACCGGGCCCGCGCCCAGCTCCCGGGCGACGTAGTTGAAGCCGGGCACCAGCCTGGCGACGACGGACGCCGCGGCCCGGAAGGTCGAGCGTGAGCTCGCGCGGGTGGACGGGGTCAAGGACTACCAGGTGACGATCGGCTCCTCCGGCTTCATGGCGGCCTTCGGCGGCGGTACGGACACCAACCAGGCCTCCTACCAGGTGATGATCGAGGACTCCGCGTCCGCCGACGACGTGCGCACCCGCATCGAGGACCGCCTGCACAAGCTGTCCGGCATCGGCACCACCACGATCGCGGCCGGCAGCGGCTTCGGCGACCAGGACCTGAAGGTGGTCGTCAAGGCGGGCGACTCCGACGCGCTGCGCCGGGCCTCCGAGCAGGTCCGCACGGCGGTCGCCGGGCTGCACGACGTCACCGACGTCACCAGCGACCTGTCGCAGAGCGTGCCGCGCATCTCGGTGCGGGCCAACTCCAAGGCGGCGGCGGCCGGCTTCACCGACCAGAGCCTCGGCATGGCCGTCGCCCAGGCGGTCAAGGGCACCAACGCGGCCAAGGCGATGCTGGACGACACCGAGCGCAACGTCGTCATCCGGTCGGCCAAGCCGGCGACGACCCTGGACGAGCTGAAGAACCTGCGGCTCGGCCCGGTGAAGCTCGGTGACATCGCGACCGTCAAGCTGGTCGACGGGCCGGTGTCGATGACCCGGATCGACGGTCAGCGCGCCGCCACGATCACGGCCAAGCCGACCGGTGACAACACCGGCGCGGTCAGCACGGACCTCCAGTCCCAAGATCAGCTCGCTGAAGCTGCCCGCGGGCGCGACGGCCGAGATCGGGGGCGTCACCTCCGACCAGAACGACGCCTTCAAGAACCTGGGCCTGGCCATGCTGGCGGCGATCGCGATCGTCTTCATGCTGCTGGTCGCGACCTTCCGCTCGCTGGCCCAGCCGCTGATCCTGCTGGTCTCCATCCCGTTCGCGGCCACCGGCGCGCTCGGGCTGCTGATCGCCACGGGCACGCCGATGGGCGTCCCCGCGATGATCGGCATGCTGATGCTGATCGGCATCGTGGTGACCAACGCGATCGTGCTGATCGACCTCGTCAACCAGTACCGCGAACGCGGGTACGGGATCGTCGAGGCCGTGGTGGAAGGCGGCCGTCACCGGCTGCGCCCCATCCTCATGACGGCCCTGGCCACGATCTTCGCCCTGCTCCCGATGGCCCTGGGCGTCACCGGCGAGGGTGGTTTCATCGCCCAGCCGCTGGCCGTGGTCGTGATCGGCGGCCTGATCACCTCCACCCTGCTGACGCTGCTGCTGGTCCCGACGCTCTACGCCATGCTGGAGCTCCGCAAGGAGCGCCGTGCGAAGAAGCGCGAGGCGAAGCGGGCGGCACGCGAGGAGAAGGTACTGGAACCCGCCGGCGTGTGAGCACACCGTGTGAGCACACCGTGTGAGCAAACGCGGAAGGCCCGGTCCACGCTCGTGGACCGGGCCGTTCCCCTACGTACCGCCCTGTGCGGGCCGGAGCCGCTACGGCAGTGCCAGCATGCGCTCCAGGGCGAGCTTTGCGTGGCCTTCCGTCTCCTTGTCCACCTGGATGCGGTTGACCAGGTTGCCCTCGGCCAGGGACTCCAGGGCCCAGACCAGGTGGGGCAGGTCGATGCGGTTCATCGTGGAGCAGAAGCAGACCGTCTTGTCGAGGAAGACGATCTCCTTGTCCTCGGAGGCGTAACGGTTCGCCAGCCGGCGCACCAGGTTCAGCTCCGTGCCGATGGCCCACTTGGAGCCGGCCGGCGCGGCGTCGAGCTTGTTGATGATGTACTCGGTCGACCCGACGTAGTCCGCCGCGGCCACGACCTCGTGCCGGCACTCGGGGTGCACCAGCACGTTCACCTCGGGGATCCGCTCCCGGACGTCGTTCACCGAGTCCAGGCTGAAGCGGCCGTGCACCGAGCAGTGGCCACGCCACAGGATCATCTTCGCCGCCCGCAGCTCCTCGGCGGTCAGTCCGCCGTTCGGCTTGTGCGGGTTGTAGACGACGCAGTCGTCCAGCGACATGCCCATGTCCCGTACGGCCGTGTTCCGGCCCAGGTGCTGGTCGGGCAGGAACAGGATCTTCTCGCCCTGCTGGAAGGCCCACTCCAGCGCCCGCTTGGCGTTCGACGACGTACAGATGGTGCCGCCGTGCTTGCCCGTGAAGGCCTTGATGTCGGCGGAGGAGTTCATGTACGACACCGGGACGACCTGGTCGGCGATCCCGGCCTCGGTGAGCACGTCCCAGCACTCGGCGACCTGCTCGGCCGTGGCCATGTCGGCCATGGAGCAGCCGGCCGCCAGGTCCGGCAGGACGACCTTCTGCTCGTCGGAGGTCAGGATGTCCGCGGACTCGGCCATGAAGTGCACACCGCAGAACACGATGTACTCGGCCTCCGGGCGCGCGGCCGCCTCCCGGGCCAGCTTGAAGGAGTCGCCCGTGACGTCGGCGAACTGGATGACCTCGTCGCGCTGGTAGTGGTGGCCGAGCACGAAGACCTTGCTGCCGAGCTTCTCCTTGGCCGCGCGGGCTCGCGCCACCAGGTCCGGGTCGGACGGGGCGGGCAGGTCACCGGGGCACTCGACGCCGCGCTCGCTCTTCGGGTCGGCCTCGCGGCCGAGGAGCAGGAGGGCGAGCGGGGTCGGCTGGACGTCGAGGTCCTGGGTCTGGGCGGTGGTCACGACACGCACCCTTTCTACTTTTCGTCGAACTGACACTATCTATCATAGCTGCTTCACGTCACTTTGACGATCGCCATAGTGTCCATGTGACGTGAATCCCGGCATCCGGGCCGCCCGCACCCCGGCCCCCGTCCACAGGCCGCTGTCCGCTTTCCCACCCGTGTGCGAGCATGAAGTGGACGAGGCTGGAGAAGAGAAAAAGCACGCGCCCGGCCCGGAATGATTCCGCGGCCTTGCCGGTTGCACTCGTCGGCAAGCAGTCTCCGTACAACCCGGGAGAGATGTAGATGTCCGTATCGGACGAGACCACCACCGTCACCGACGGCATCATCCTGACCGACGCCGCCGCGTCCAAGGTCAAGGCCCTGCTCGACCAGGAAGGCCGTGACGATCTCGCCCTGCGCGTCGCTGTCCAGCCCGGCGGCTGCTCCGGCCTGCGCTACCAGCTCTTCTTCGACGAGCGTTCCCTCGACGGCGACGTGGAGAAGGACTTCGGCGGGGTCAAGGTCGTCACCGACCGCATGAGCGCCCCCTACCTGGGCGGCGCCACCATCGACTTCGTGGACACGATCGAGAAGCAGGGCTTCACGATCGACAACCCGAACGCGACCGGTTCCTGCGCCTGCGGCGACTCCTTCAGCTGATCCGGGCACGGTAGGACACAGAAGGCGGCGGCCCCTT
Organism: Streptomyces sp. NPDC001231; assembly: GCF_042896885.1. Classification (NCBI taxonomy): domain Bacteria; kingdom Bacillati; phylum Actinomycetota; class Actinomycetes; order Kitasatosporales; family Streptomycetaceae; genus Streptomyces; species Streptomyces sp. NPDC001231. The sequence goes on along the minus strand of NZ_JBIAXS010000021.1, from coordinate 49,858 downwards.
CCACGGGTCCGCCGCCTTCGTGCTTCCTGTTCTTCCTGTGTTCTGCCCGTGCCCGCAGGTCCGCGCGGGCGTCAGCGGGCGAGCGAGGGCGACTCCGGCAGCCGAGCCCCCGGCCGCTCCAGGGGGATCTCCTGCCCGTCCGTGCCGACGACCTTCCGGTCGCCGAGCGGCCGGTCCAGGTGCACGGTGCGGTGGTACACCTTGGCGATCAGGATGCAGACCGTGTCCGGCTGCGCGGTCTCGGTCACCGTGACCGTCACCCGCCCGGAGCTCTCCCGCGCCGACGCCCGGTAGTCGGCGCACACCCCGCCCTCGAAGCGGACGGTCAGCTCCTCGCCCTCGGCGCTGTAGCCGGTCACCTTCACGTCACGCGCGACCGGGGCGCCGCCCGAGCCCCTCGGCTCCGGACGCGACTGCCCGGACGACGGCGCCGACGAGGTCAGGTACTCGGGGGCGACGGCCGGATACGTCACCGTGGTGCGGGCGCCCTGCCCGGCCGGCGTCTTCACCTCGAACAGCCAGGACGGGACGAGCATCCGCTGCCCCTCGGAGGAGTGCGCGGCCAGACCGAAGACCGCCTTGCCGATCGTGACGGCGTTCTCCGGGGCGGGGACCTCCGTGGCGGTGGCGGAGCCCGACGTTCCGCACGGCGCCTCCAGACGGTCCTTGTGCGGTACGGGACTGGCGCAGCCGCCGATGCCCATGCGGTGGTCGGCCCGCGGGGCGGTGTTCATCAGGTCCAGCGTCCTGCGCGCGCTCAGCACGGGGTAGGTGTCGCCCTTCACCGGCGCCTTCAGCTGACCGCTGCCGCCGATCACCTCGCCCTGCCGTCCGATGCTCAGGCCGGTCGTCCAGCCGTACGTGGGCAGCCCGCCGACCAGCGGATCGGCGTTGACGACCCGCTGGTCGCCCATGATCTGGGCCGCGTCCACCTTGGCGTCGTCCTGCCCCAGGGCCTTGAGCACCGGGGCCGCCGCCTTCAGCGCCGCCGCCGCGCTCACCGGGTGGACGGGCGGGGCCGCCGGGTCGTGCCCGCACAGCGCGCCCTTGCAGTCGTCGGTGCCCGGCGCGTACCGGCTGAACGTCCAGGACCCCGGAGCGGTCCGCTCGACGCGCAGGACCGGCCCGGAACCGTCCTTCCCGGACCCGACCCGCCACGCCTGGGCGTCGGCCACGGGTGTCCCGTCGACGCCGAGTGCCTCGGCGAGCTTGGCCACCTCGTCCCGGGTGACCTCGCCCCGCGCCCGGTACACCGGCGCGGAGCCGGGCCCCTCGGGCAGTGGCCCGGTGACCCGGTAGGTCGTGCCGTAGGGGTTGGGTTCACCGGGCGCGATTCCGTTCGTACCGCCGTCACCGGCTCCGGCGCCCGGGGCGGAGTACCCGTCGAGGACCAGCGGCCGCGGGGTCCCGTGCCCGCCGGGCACCGCCGCCCGGTCCGTACGCCCCCCGGGATCCGCGGCGAGCACGACCCCGCCGCCACCCACCAGCAACACGGCGGCGGCAACGGAGGCGATCACCACCGGCGACCCTCCCCGGGCCCGCCTCCCGCCGGGCCGGCCGCCATGGTCCGCGGCTCCCGTGACATCCGGCACCTCAGGGACTCGCGCAGGCTTCGGGGCCTCGGGGATCTGCGGAATCTCCGGGACCTCGGCCCCCTCAGGGACCTGCGGGGGCTTGTGGGACTCCGGGACTTGCGGCGCCTTGTCCCAGCCGGCCGACCCCTCCGACCCATCCGGGGCTTCCACGGCAACCGGGACCTGCGGGGTCTCTGGGGCAGCCGGGACCTGCGGGGTCTCCGAGACCCTCGCGTCATCCGGGCCGTGGCCCTCCTCCTTCGTGCCCTTCGGCACCTGCGTGACCGTACCCCCGGCCTCGCTCGCCGGCTCGGACCCGGCCTCGGTCCCGACCTCAGCCTCGGCTCCGGCTCCGGCCCCGGGCCCCGCCCCGACCTCGGCCCCGGAACTGACGTCGGCCCCGCGTCCGGCCTCGGCCTCGGACCGGGCCCCGGCCTCCGCCTCGGGCTGTGACTGGGCTTTGGGTCCGGACCCGGACCTGGCTGCGGGCTCGGCTCCGCGTCCGGCCCCGGCCCCGGGTCCGGAGTAGCCCTCGGGCTCGGCCCCGCGTCCGGCCCCGGCCCCGGGTCCGGAGTGGCCCTCGGGCTCGGACCTGAGCCGGGCCTCGGACCCGGTCCCGGCCTTGGACATGGACTCGGCGTCGGGCCCGGACCGGACCTCGGGCTTGGGCTCGGACTGGGCCCCGGACCCCGACCGGGCCTGGGCTTCCGGCCCCGAAGCCTCCGGCTTCGGGGTCTTCCCCCGGCCCAGGACTTCCTCGGCGGTGCCCGTGGACTCGTCGTCGTGGTCGGGTCGCTCGGTGTTCACCGCATCGCTCCTTCGGCTGCGCAAGTGCCGTTCCCATGACCCTGACCGGACCCTGACAAAGAGGCGGGCCGGTGGGTCGTATCCCGTATCCCCCGGGAGGGGGACAGCGATGGGACGCGACGGGGGAGCGCGCGGTTCCCTTCCGTACGCCGATCGGGTTCCGGTTTCCACGCCGGTCGGGTCCCGATCCGTACACCGGTCGGGTCCCGATCCGTACACCGGTCGGGTCCCGGGCCGTACGCCGACCGGGTCCCGGACGGTGGAACGGCGGCCCGGCGGGGTCCGGGGGGTTGGACGGCGGCCCGGTCGTCCCGGAGGTCGGACGGTGACCCGGCGGGGTCGCGGAGGTTGGACGGCGG
>NZ_JBIAXS010000021.1:0-47019 GCF_042896885.1 Streptomyces sp. NPDC001231 | reverse complement strand
GTCGCGGAGGTTGGACGGCGGCCCGGTCGTCCCGGATGGTGCGGACGGCGGCCCGGCGGGGTCCGGGGGGTTGGACGGCGGCCCGGTCGTCCCGGAGGTCGGACGGTGACCCGGCGGGGTCGCGGAGGTTGGACGGCGGCCCGGTCGTCCCGGACGGTGGGACCGTGCCCCGGTCGGGTGCCGTCCGGTGGGACCGTGCCCCGGTCGGGTGCCGTCCGGTGGGGGATGTCCGGTCGCGGTTCCGGACCGGCGAGCGGCGACGTGGGCGCCGGCCGCGGGAGCGGGTAGCGTGAACTGTCAATCCCCCTGACTCCAGGAGCATCCACGCCGTGCGCATCGCAGTCACCGGCTCCATCGCCACCGACCACCTCATGACCTTCCCCGGCCGCTTCGCCGACCAGCTCGTCGCGGATCAGCTGCACACGGTCTCGCTCTCCTTCCTGGTCGACCAGCTGGACGTCCGGCGCGGCGGGGTCGGCGCCAACATCGCCTTCGGCATGGGCCAGCTCGGTACCAGACCGGTCCTGGTGGGCGCCGCCGGACCGGACTTCGGCGAGTACCGGGCCTGGCTGGACCGGCACGGCGTCGACACCTCCTCGGTCCGTATCTCCGAGACCCTGCACACCGCCCGGTTCGTGTGCACCACCGACGCCGACCACAACCAGATCGGCTCCTTCTACACGGGCGCGATGAGCGAGGCCCGCCTCATCGAGCTCAAGACCGTCGCCGACCGCGTCGGCGGTCTCGACCTGGTCCTGATCGGCGCGGACGACCCGGAGGCGATGCTCCGGCACACCGAGGAGTGCCGCTCGCGGGCCATCCCGTTCGCCGCCGACTTCTCCCAGCAGATCGCCCGGATGAACGGCGACGAGATCCGGATACTGCTGGACGGGGCGACGTACCTGTTCTCCAACGAGTACGAGAAGGGCCTCATCGAGTCCAAGACCGGCTGGGACGACGCCGAGATCCTCTCCAGGGTCGGCCACCGCGTCACCACCCTCGGCTCGCGCGGCGTGCGCATCGAGCGGACCGGCGCGGACCCGGTCGAGGTCGGCTGCCCGGACGAGGAGCGCAAGGCCGACCCGACGGGCGTGGGCGACGCCTTCCGCGCCGGGTTCCTCTCCGGCCTGGCCTGGGGCGTCTCCCTGGACCGCGCCGCCCAGGTCGGCTGCATGTTGGCCACCCTGGTGATCGAGACCGTGGGTACCCAGGAGTACCAGCTGCGCCGCGCCCACTTCATGGAGCGCTTCACCAAGGCCTACGGCGACGACGCGGCCCGCGAGGTCCGCGCCCACCTCGCCTGAGCCTGACGGAGTGTCGGGCGGACCCCGGTGAAACCCGGTGAAACCCGGTGGAACCCGGCGAAGCCCACGGAACCCTGCGGAACCTGAAGGAACCGCAGAGGAACCGCAGAGGAACCGCAGAGGAACCGCAGAGGAACCGCAGAGGAACCTAGGAGACCCGGCGGACGACGTAGGCCGATCCCTCGTCCGCCGGCTCCTCGCCCACGTACTCCTGCCCGCGCATCTGGCACCACGCCGGGATGTCCAGCCGCGCCGCCTCGTCGTCGGACAGGACGCGCACCGTGCCGCCGACCGGTACGTCCCCGAAGACCTTGGCCAGCTCGATCACCGGGATCGGGCAGCGCCTGCCGAGGGCGTCCACGACCAGCGCGTCCTCCCGCACGCCGGCCGGTGCCGTCCCGGCCGGCGCCCCGAGCTTCTCCCGCACCCCCGCCACCACGCCCGGCAGGACGGCCAGGAACCGCTCGACCTCCTCCTCCGGCGTCCCGGCCGGCAGCGACACCCGCACGTTGCCCTCGCTCAGCACGCCCATCGCGCGGAGGACATGGCTCGGCGTCAGCGTGCTGCTCGTGCAGGACGAACCGGAGGAGACGGAGAAGCCCTCGCGGTCCAGCTCGTGCAGCAATGTCTCCCCGTCGACATAGAGACAGGAGAAGGTGACGACTCCCGGCAGCCGGCGGACCGGGTCGCCCACGACCTCCACGTCCGGCACCAGCCGCGGCACCCTCGCCCGGATCCGCTCCGTCAACTCCCGCAGCCGTACCGCCCCCTCGGCCGCCTCCGCCCGTACCGCCCGCAGCGCGGCCGCCGCCGCCACGATCGCCGGGATGTTCTCGAACCCGGCCGCCCGGCCCGACTCCCGCTCGTCCACCGGCCCGCGCGGCGCGAACCGCACCCCCTTGCGCACGACGAGCAGCCCGGTCCCGGACGGCCCGCCCCACTTGTGGGCGCTCGCGGTCAGCAGCGACCAGTCGCCGCCGACCGGACCCCAGCCCAGCGACTGCGCCGCGTCCACCAGCAGCGGAACGCCCGCCGCCCGGCACACCGCGGCAACCTCGGCGACCGGCTGCTCGGTGCCCACCTCGTGGTTGGCCGACTGAAGACAGGCCAGCGCGGTGTCCTCGCGCAGCGCCGCCCGGTACGAGTCCACGGCCACCGTGCCCTGCCGGTCGACCGGCACCCGCGTGACCGACCCGCCGTCCGCCTCGTGCGCCTCGGCGGAATGGAGGACCGAAGAGTGTTCGACCTCTGACACGATCAGGTGGCGTCCGACGCGGCGGCGGCCCGCCAGCGCCCCAGCGATCCCGCTGTGCACCGCCCGCGTCCCGGACGAGGTGAACGTCAGCTCGTCGGCCCGGCACCCCACCGCCTCCGCGGCCGCCTCCCGGGCCGCGTCCAGCAGCAACCGGGCCCGCCGCCCCTCCCGGTAGAGGCGAGCGGGGTCGGCCCACCCCTCGTCGAGGGCGGCCAGCAGAGCCTGCCGGGCGACGGGATGAAGGGGAGCGCTGGAAGCAGCGTCGAAGTAGGCCACACGTCAACGCTAAGCGTTCCGAAGGGACACGGGACAGCGCCGAGGTGCGGCTTCGCCGCCCGGCACGGGAGACCACAACCCGCCCGCAGCCACGACAAAGGGCGCATACATGCCTCATCGGGCGCCCCGAACCCCCCTCACAAACCGGCCCACGCAGGGGTATCCCACCCCTTCGGGCTGACCCGCGGCGCGTATGGCACCCTCCCCGCGACCCGCCGGAACGCGTCCAGTAGGGTTTGGTCCGCATAAACATCCAAACCCCTGCCCGACGCGGGGCCGCGACCGACCAGCGAGAAGGCCGCAGCCGAACAGCGCGGGCGAGACTCTCGGGAAGGCGCTACGTGAGTCCCAACGGCTCCGACCGCTCGCCGCGGCGCCCGATGCGGCGGAAGCTGCTGCAGGCACTGACTGCGGGCCTGGTCCTGGCGACCGCAACCGGTTGCACATACAAGGACTTTCCCCGGCTGGGTATGCCCACTCCGACCACGGAGGAGGCTCCCCGGATCCTCTCGCTGTGGCAGGGGTCCTGGGCGGCCGCGCTCGCCGTCGGCTGCCTGGTGTGGGGTCTGATCCTGTGGAGTGCTTTCTTCCACCGGCGCAGCCGCACCAAGGTGGAGGTTCCTCCGCAGACCCGGTACAACATGCCCATCGAGGCGCTGTACACGGTGGTCCCCCTCGTCATCGTCTCGGTGCTCTTCTACTTCACGGCCCGCGACGAGTCCAAGCTCCTGGACATCTCCAAGAAGCCGGACGTCACGGTGAACGTCGTCGGCTACCAGTGGAGCTGGGCCTTCAACTACATCGAGCCCGTCCCCGGTTCGTCGGGCGACGCGAAGACCGACAAGAACCTGAACGCGATTCCGGACCGGTTCAAGGCGGACTTCCCGGCGAACGCCGGCGGTGTCTACGACTACGGCATTCCGAGCACGCGGAACCCGCAGAACGGCAACCCCGGTCCGACCATGTGGCTGCCCAAGGGCAAGACCGTCCGCTTCGTCCTCACCTCGCGCGACGTCATCCACTCGTTCTGGGTGCTGCCGTTCCTGATGAAGCAGGACGTCATCCCCGGCCACACCAACTCCTTCCAGGTGACCCCCACCATGGAGGGCACCTTCCGGGGCAAGTGCGCCGAGCTCTGCGGCCAGGACCACTCCCGGATGCTGTTCAACGTGAAGGTCGTCTCGCCCGAGCGCTATGAGCAGCACCTCAAGGACCTCGCCAAGAAGGGGCAGACCGGTTACGTTCCCGCAGGCATCGCGCAGACGAGCCACGAGAAGAACCGGGAGACGAACAAGCTGTGAGCATCCTCAACGAACCTCAGGGTGCCGCGGCAGCTGAGGACTCTTACGAGAGCGAGCTGCCGGTCCGGCGCAGGCAACCGGGCAATCTCGCGGTGAAGTGGCTGACGACCACCGACCACAAGACGATCGGAACGCTGTACCTGGCGACGTCGTTCGCGTTCTTCTGCATCGGCGGCGTGATGGCGCTCCTCATGCGCGCCGAGCTGGCCCGTCCGGGCCTGCAGATCATGTCGAACGAGCAGTTCAACCAGGCGTTCACGATGCACGGCACGATCATGCTGCTGATGTTCGCGACGCCGCTGTTCGCCGGCTTCACGAACTGGATCATGCCGCTTCAGATCGGCGCCCCGGACGTGGCCTTCCCGCGGCTGAACATGTTCGCCTACTGGCTGTACCTGTTCGGCTCGCTGATCGCGGTGGGCGGTTTCCTCACCCCGCAGGGTGCCGCCGACTTCGGCTGGTTCGGCTACACCCCGCTGTCGGACGCGGTGCACTCGCCGGGCCTCGGCGGCGACCTGTGGATCATGGGTCTGGCCCTGTCCGGCTTCGGCACCATCCTCGGCTCGGTCAACTTCATCACCACGATCATCTGCATGCGCGCGCCCGGCATGACCATGTTCCGCATGCCGATCTTCGTCTGGAACGTGCTGCTGACCGCCGTGCTGGTCCTGCTGGCCTTCCCGGTGCTGGCGGCGGCGCTGCTCGCGCTGGAGGCGGACCGCAAGTTCGGTGCCCAGATCTTCGAGGCGTCCAACGGCGGCGCGCTGCTGTGGCAGCACCTGTTCTGGTTCTTCGGGCACCCCGAGGTGTACATCATCGCGCTGCCGTTCTTCGGCATCGTCAGTGAGATCATCCCGGTCTTCTCCCGTAAGCCGATGTTCGGCTACATGGGTCTGATCGGCGCGACGATCGCCATCGCCGGTCTGTCGGTGACGGTGTGGGCGCACCACATGTACGTCACCGGTGGCGTGCTGCTGCCGTTCTTCTCCTTCATGACCTTCCTGATCGCGGTCCCGACCGGTGTGAAGTTCTTCAACTGGGTCGGCACCATGTGGAAGGGCAGCCTCTCCTTCGAGACGCCGATGCTGTGGGCGACCGGCTTCCTGATCACCTTCGTCTTCGGTGGTCTGACCGGTGTGATCCTGGCCGCGCCGCCGCTGGACTTCCACATCTCGGACTCGTACTTCGTGGTGGCGCACTTCCACTACGTCGTCTTCGGCACCGTGGTGTTCGCGATGTTCGCCGGCTTCCACTTCTGGTGGCCGAAGTTCACCGGCAAGATGCTCGACGAGCGGCTCGGCAAGATCACCTTCTGGCTGCTGTTCATCGGCTTCCACGGCACCTTCCTGGTCCAGCACTGGCTGGGTGTCGAGGGCATGCCGCGCCGGTACTCCGACTACCTGGCGGCCGACGGCTTCACCGCGCTGAACACGCTGTCGACGATCTTCTCGTTCGTGCTCGGCCTGTCGGTCCTGCCGTTCTTCTACAACGTGTGGAAGACGGCCAAGTACGGCAAGCCGGTCGGCGTCGACGACCCGTGGGGCTACGGCCGCTCCCTGGAGTGGGCGACCTCCTGCCCGCCGCCGCGCCACAACTTCCTCACCCTGCCGCGGATCCGCAGCGAATCCCCGGCGTTCGACCTGCACCACCCCGAGATCGCCGCGCTCGACCAGCTTGAGAACGCCGGTCACGGGGACTCCGGGAAGGCAGCCCTCGCTGGCAGCAAGGAGGCCGGCAAGTGAAGATCCAGGGCAAGATGTTCATGTGGCTGAGCGTCTTCCTGCTCATCACCGCCATCGTCTACGGCGTGTGGTCGAAGGAAGCGGTCGGCGCGACGGCGCTCTTCATGGCCTTCGGACTGTCCATCATGATCGGCTTCTACCTGGGCTTCACGGCCCGGCGTGTCGACGTGGGCGCCCAGGACGACAAGGAGGCCGATGTCGCGGACGACGCCGGCGAGCTGGGCTTCTTCAGCCCGCACAGCTGGCAGCCGCTCGGCCTCGGCATCGGTGGCGCGCTGGCCTTCCTCGGCATCGCGGTCGGCTGGTGGCTCGTGTACTTCGCGGCGCCGATCATCATGATCTCCGTATGGGGCTGGGTCTTCGAGTACTACCGCGGCGAGAACCGCACCCAGTAACCAGCGCCGAGCATCGCTGAACACCAGGGAGTCCGGACTCTCCACCTGGAGAGTCCGGACTCCCTCTTTTGGCTGACTTGTCCCCTCGAAAATTCCCTCGAACGGGTGAGTCACCGTGCCGGAGGTGACGAAGCTACCTAGCGTGAGGGTCATGAGCACCACTGTGATTTCCCGCGGAGCGGGAGCCGTCCTGCTGGTCGCCGCCCTCGGCACAAGTGCCACCGCCTGCGGTTCGGACGGCAATCCGCTGGCTGCCTACCCGTACGACGCGGCGGACCAGATCTCCTTCAGCGGCCCCACGGACGCCGGGAAGAAGGCCGACCCGGACAAGCCCCTGGAAGTCACCACTCAGGGCGAGGACGGGCGCATCACGGACGTCACGGCCGTGGACGCCACGGGGCGCCAGGTCTCCGGCGAGCTGGCCGCCGACGGCAGCCGCTGGCACAGCACCTCACCACTCGCCGGGGGCGCCCACTACACGGTCCGCGTGAGCACCGAGGACGAGGACGGAAGGCCCGGCCGCAAGGTCCTCACGTTCGACACGAACAAGCCCACGGGCCGGCAGCTCCTGAACGTCAAGTTCGGGCCGGAGGCGGGCACCTACGGTGTCGGCCAGCCCATCACGGCCGAACTCGACCAGCCCATCAAGGACAAGGCCCAGCGGACCGTCGTCGAGCGTGCCCTCAGGGTCGACTCCAAGCCCGCCGTGCAGGGCTCCTGGTACTGGGTGAACGACAAGGAGCTCCACTACCGCCCGCAGGACTACTGGCCCGCCAACGCCACCGTCGAGGCGCACAGCAACCTGGAGAACATCAAGATCAGTGACAAGCTGCGGGGCGGCGCGGCCAAGCCGCTGAAGATCACCACGGGTGACCGCATCGTGGCGGTCACGGACGCGGCCAAGCACCTGATGACGGTCTACAGGAACGACGAGAAGATCAAGGAGATCCCCATCACCACCGGCAAGCCCGGCTTCGCGACCCGCAACGGGATCAAGGTCGTCCTGGCCAAGCAGTACTACGTCCAGATGAAGAGCTCCACCGTCGGCATCGCCGCGGGCTCCAGCGATTCGTACGACCTGCCGGTGTACTACGCCACCCGCGTGACCTGGAGCGGCGAGTACGTCCACGCCGCCCCATGGTCCGTCGGCTCCCAGGGAGCGGCCAACGTCAGCCACGGCTGCACCGGCATGAGCACCCCCAACGCCTCCTGGTTCTTCAACATCATCCACGAGGGCGACCTGGTCCAGGTCGTCAACTCGTCCGGCCACAACATGGAGCTCTTCGACAACGGCTTCGGCGACTGGAACATGCCCTGGCAGAAGTGGGTTCAGGGCAGCGCCATCGCCGGCGCCGCCGACGGCGCCGGGACGCAGAACAAGGCGCGGCTGACCCCGCAGAGCGTCTGAGACGCGGGACGGCAGGACCCGGACGGGGGCACGGACGGCCCGCGGCCGCACAGGACGGGGCCGGGCCGTCCGCCGGGCCCCGTCCGAGTGCCTCAGACGCCGCTCAGCGCCTTCTTGCGCAGCAGGGAGGCCAGAGCGGCGGCGAACTCCACCGGTTCCACCGGAAGCGTGACCGCGGCGTCCGCCCGGCTCCACGTGGCCAGCCACGCGTCCTGCGGCCGCCCGATGAGCAGCAGCACCGGTGGGCAGTTGAAGACCTCGTCCTTGATCTGCCGACACATCCCCATGCCGCCCATGGGCACGGCCTCGCCGTCCAGGACACAGACGTCGATGCCGCCCCGGTCCAGCTCCTTGAGGACCGCGGCGGGCGTGGCGCACTCCAGGAACTCCACCACGGGGGCGTCCGGAGCCGGCCGGCGGCCGCTCGCCAGCCGCACCTGCTCCCGGGTGTTGGCGTCGTCGCTGTAGACCAGCACCGTGGCGGTCGCCTGCATTGTTCCTCCGCGTCGTTGGTCGGGAAAACCCCGTCGGGAACTGTCGGGAACTTCCGGGTACCGATGGCGCGGATGCTACCCCCTTCAACTCCTGGTAGACAGCGGTCGGAACAGCCCTTCGAGGGGGCCGTTCGGGCAAGGCACACCCCCGGGACACTCCGAACGGCACCCCCCGGGGTGAGGGCGGGATAAGCGACCGACATAATGTCGGCGTGGCGACAGCAACGACAGTAGAAACCGGGCACGCGCACCCGTCGGTCAATCGACCGAACCTCACCAGCGTCGGAACCATCATCTGGTTGAGTTCCGAGCTGATGTTCTTCGCGGCCCTCTTCGCGATGTACTTCACCCTGCGCTCGGTGACGGGTCCGGCGTATTGGAAGGAGATGGCGGGCGCTCTGAACGTCCCCTTCTCGTCGGTGAACACCACGATCCTGGTGCTCTCCTCACTCACCTGCCAGCTCGGCGTCTTCGCCGCCGAGCGCGGTGACGTGAAGAAGCTCAGGGGCTGGTTCATCGTCACCTTCATCATGGGTGCGATCTTCATCGGCGGTCAGATCTTCGAGTACACCGAGCTGGTGAAGCACGAGGGGATCTCCCTGTCCTCGGACCCGTACGGCTCGGTGTTCTACCTGACCACCGGCTTCCACGGGCTGCATGTGACGGGCGGTCTCATCGCCTTCCTGCTGGTCCTCGGCCGCACCTACGCGGCCAGGAGGTTCACCCATGAGCAGGCGACCGCGGCCATCGTCGTGTCCTACTACTGGCACTTCGTCGATGTCGTCTGGATCGGACTCTTCGCCACGATCTACCTGATCAAGTAGCCGACGAACCGATCCAAGTCCGCAAGCATCGACGCAGAAGATCCTGACACCGGGGTAATCCGTGAAAAAGCTCTCCGCACGACGACGCCATCCGCTGGCGGCGGTCGTCGTCCTACTCTTCGCGCTGGCGGCCACTGGGGGGCTGTACACCGCGTTCGCGCCCGCGAGCAAGGCGAAGGCCGAGGACACCGCCCAGTCCCTCACCATCGAGGAGGGCAGGAAGCTCTACCTGGTCGGCTGCGCCAGCTGCCACGGCACCGGTGGGCAGGGCACCACTGACGGTCCCAGCCTGGTGGGTGTGGGCGCGGCGGCGGTCGACTTCCAGGTGGGCACCGGCCGTATGCCGGCCCAGCAGCCGGGCGCGCAGGTCCCGCGCAAGAAGGTCATCTACAACCAGGCCGAGATCGACCAGCTCGCCGCGTACATCGCGTCCCTGGGTGCTGGTCCCAACGTGCCGACGAAGAACCAGTACAGCCCCGAGGGCGCGGATGCCGCCAAGGGCGGTGAGCTGTTCCGCACCAACTGCGCCCAGTGCCACAACTTCACCGGCAAGGGCGGTGCGCTGACGCACGGCAAGTACGCCCCGGACCTCACGGGTGTGAGCAACAAGCACATCTACGAGGCCATGCAGACCGGCCCGCAGAACATGCCTTCCTTCCCCGACACGCTGCTGACGGAGAAGAACAAGAAGGAGATCATCGCGTACCTCGACGCGGTCAACGGTGAAGAGACCACGACCCCGGGCGGCAACGAACTGGGCGGCCTCGGACCGGTCGCTGAGGGTCTGTTCGCCTGGATCTTCGGGCTGGGTGCCCTTGTCGCGGTCGCCGTCTGGGTCGCCGCTCGGACCGCAAAGGCCAAGAAGTCATGAGTAGCCAAGACATTCCTGAAGAGAACCTGCCCGCAGCGCAGGCAACCCACGAGCCCGGGCGCGGCGCGGTCTCCGTGGCGGACGAGCGGAACCCGTTCGCCGACCCGGGCCTGCCGCCCCACGAGCACCGGATCCAGGACATCGACGAGCGGGCCGCCAAGCGGTCGGAGCGCACCGTCGCCCTGATGTTCACGGTGTCGATGCTGGCCACCATCGGCTTCATCGCCTCGTACGTGGCGATCCCGCACGACAAGTCGATCTTCGTCTTCACGCTCGGGCGCATCAACGCGCTCAACTTCGCGCTCGGCCTGACGCTGGGCGTGGCGCTGTTCGCGATCGGCGCGGGCGCGGTCCACTGGGCCCGCACCCTGATGTCCGACGTCGAGGTCGCCGACGAGCGTCACCCGATCGCGGCGTCCCCCGACGTCCGTGCCAAGGTCCACGCGGACTTCAAGCAGGGCGCCAAGGAGTCGGCGATCGGCCGTCGCAAGCTGATCCGCAACACGATGCTCGGCGCGCTCACGCTGGTGCCGCTGTCCGGCGTCATGCTGCTGCGCGACCTCGGCCCGCTGCCCGGGACCAGCCTGCGGCACACGCTGTGGGCCAAGGGCAAGCGCCTGGTCAACATGAACACCAACCTGCCGCTGCGCCCCGAGGACGTCACGGTCGGCTCGCTCACCTTCGCGATGCCCGACGGGCTGAAGGAGACGGACGAGGACTTCCAGAACGAGATCGCCAAGGCGGCCCTGATGATCATCCGGCTCGAGCCGGCCGACATCAAGGACAAGCGCGAGCTCGACTGGGGCCACGAGGGCATCGTCGCCTTCTCGAAGATCTGCACCCACGTGGGTTGCCCGATCTCCCTGTACGAGCAGCAGACGCACCACGCGCTGTGCCCGTGCCACCAGTCCACCTTCGACCTCTCCGACGGTGCCCGAGTGATCTTCGGCCCCGCCGGCCACGCTCTGCCGCAGCTGCGTATCGGCGTGGACAGCGAGGGTTACCTCCAGGCGCTCGGCGACTTCGCGGAGCCTGTCGGTCCTGCATTCTGGGAGCGCGGATGAGTACATCAGCAGCCAACGAGTCCCGCTCTCGCGGGCAGGCACCGGCCGGCGAGAGGCTCGCCGACTGGGCCGATGGCAGGCTCGGGATCTACTCCCTGGCCAAGGCCAACATGCGCAAGATCTTCCCCGACCACTGGTCGTTCATGTTGGGCGAGGTCTGCCTCTACAGCTTCATCATCATCATCCTCACGGGTGTGTACCTGACGCTGTTCTTCCACCCCTCGATGAGCGAGGTGGTGTACAACGGGGCGTACGTCCCGATGCAGGGACAGCTGGTCAGTGAGGCCTTCAACTCGACCATGCACATCTCTTTCGAGGTGCGCGGTGGTCTGCTCATCCGGCAGATCCACCACTGGGCCGCGTTGATCTTCCTCGCCGGCATGTTCGTGCACATGATGCGCGTGTTCTTCACCGGCGCGTTCCGCAAGCCGCGTGAGATCAACTGGCTGTTCGGCTTCCTGCTGTTCGCCCTGGGCATGTTCACCGGCTTCACCGGTTACTCGCTCCCGGACGACCTGCTCTCCGGCACCGGTGTCCGCTTCACGCAGGGTGCGATCCTGTCCATGCCGATCGTCGGCACGTACATCTCGTACTTCCTCTTCGGCGGCGAGTTCCCCGGTCACGACTTCGTGGCGCGGTTCTACTCGATCCACATCCTGCTGCTGCCGGGCATCATGCTGGGCCTGGTGGTCGCCCACCTGATCCTGGTCTTCTACCACAAGCACACGCAGTTCGCGGGCCCCGGCAAGAGCAACAAGAACGTCGTCGGCATGCCGTTGCTGCCGGTGTACATGGCCAAGGCCGGAGGCTTCTTCTTCCTGGTCTTCGGTGTGCTCGCGATCATCGCGGCGCTCTTCGAGATCAACGCGATCTGGGTGATCGGCCCGTACCGTCCGGACCAGGTGTCCACCGGCGCCCAGCCCGACTGGTACATGGGCTTCGCCGAGGGCCTTGTCCGCTTCATGCCGGGCTGGGAGGTCAACTTCTGGGGCCACACGCTCGTCCTGGGCGTGTTCATCCCGCTGGTCCTCTTCGGCCTGGTCCTGGCGGCGCTGGCGGTCTACCCGTTCATCGAGTCCTGGATCACCGGCGACAAGCGCGAGCACCACATCCTGGACCGCCCGCGCAACGCCCCGACGCGTACCGCATTCGGTGTCGCCTGGATCACGATGTACATGATCACGCTGGTCGGCGGCGGCAACGACCTGTGGGCCACGCACTTCCACCTGTCGATCAACGCGGTCACCTGGTTCGTCCGGATCGGCTTCTTCGTCGGACCGATCATCGCGTTCGTCGCCACCAAGCGGATCTGCCTCGGCCTCCAGCGCCGCGACAAGGAGAAGGTGCTGCACGGTCGCGAGACCGGCATCATCAAGCGCCTGCCGCACGGTGAGTTCATCGAGGTCCACGAGCCGCTCAGCCAGGAGCAGCTCTACACGCTCACGGCGCACGACCAGTACGAGCCGGCGGAGATCGGCCCGGCGGTCGACGAGAACGGCGTCGAGCGCAAGATCAAGGGCTCGCAGAAGCTGCGCGCCAAGCTCAGCAACGCGTACTACGGCGAGGACAACCAGATCCCGAAGCCGACCGTCGAGGAGTACAAGGAGATCACGAGCGGCCACGGCCACCACTGATCACTGACCGCTGAGCGTCGCCACGCCACGGTCGAAGGGCCCCGTCCGATCCCCGGACGGGGCCCTTCGCCATGCCCGGGGCTGGATAGGGTGGACCTGTTCGAGACTCGCGTCCCGCATACGGGACACCGACCCAGGAGCGGCATATGAACGCTGTGACCCCCGCTGGAGGCAACACCGCGGCGGGCCGCTCCTGGCCCGCCCTGCTGAACGGCCTGCTGGATGGCCGGAACCTCACCGCCGACGAGACCGCCTGGGCGATGGACCTGATCATGCGCGGCGAGGCGACCGACGCGCAGATCGCCGGGTTCGTGGTGGCCCTGCGGGCCAAGGGCGAGACGGTGGAGGAGATCACCGGCCTGGTCCGGACGATGTACGAGCACGCCAATGTGATCGAGGTGCCCGGCGAGACCGTCGACATCGTCGGCACCGGCGGCGACGGCGCCAAGACCGTGAACATCTCCACCATGTCCTCGATCGTCGTGGCCGGTACGGGCGCCGGCGTCGTCAAGCACGGCAACCGGGCCGCGTCCTCCGCCTCCGGGGCCTCCGACGTACTGGAGAAGCTCGGCGTCAATCTGGAGCTGACGCCGCGGCGGGTGGCCGAGGTCGCGCAGGAGGCCGGAATCACCTTCTGCTTCGCGATCAAGTTCCATCCGGCGCTGCGCCACGCGGGCGCCGCCCGCGGCCAGTTGGCCATCCGCACGGTCTTCAACGTGCTGGGCCCGCTGACCAACCCGGCCAGGGTGCGGGCCCAGGCCGTCGGGGTCGCGGACCCGCGCATGGCACCGGTCGTCGCCGGTGTCTTCGCCGAGCGCGGCCACTCCTCCCTGGTCTTCCGGGGCGACGACGGCCTCGACGAGCTCACCACGACCGCCACCTCGCAGGTCTGGATCGTCCGGGACGGCAAGGTGACCCAGGAGCGCTTCGACCCGCGGGACGTCGGCATCGAACTGGTGCCCGTGGAGGCGCTGAGGGGCGGTGACGCCTCGTACAACGCCGAGGTGGCCCGGCGCCTGCTGGACGGAGAGAAGGGGCCCGTACGGGACGCCGTCCTGCTGAACTCCGCGGCGGCGCTGGTGGCTCTGCGGCCGGGCCCGGGCACCCTCGTCGAACAGATCCGGGCCGGGATGGACCGCGCGGCGGAGTCGATCGACTCCGGGTCCGCCAAGCACACGCTGGAGCGCTGGGTGGCCGTCAGCAACGCCTGATACCCGAACCTCCCGTCGCAAGGCGCAGTCCACGATCCGGACTGCGCCTTGCGCGTGGAAGATCGTGTGGCAGGATGCTGAACCAGGTCATGAGTGACAGCCATGTGGCCCCGGCCGGCTGTCCGGCAACCCTCCGTCCGTGGCGGGGTGCCCCGGGTGAAGACCAGGCCGTAGGCAGCGAGGTCTACGGCAAGCGCGGACCCCTCGCGTCACCAGGGGTCCTGGTCGTACGAGGGAGCCTCCCGTGAGCAAGCGAATGCGTTAGGGCGTAGAGCCCCGCCTCCGCATCACCCTTTCCCCCCTTCTCCACGCTTGAGCCGTGCCCGCTCGCGTGGTGATTTCGCCTGCTTTCACGGGAGTTCGCCCATGTCCGTTTCCGCCGACCCCACCGTCGCCGTCGCCGCCGACCAGTCCGTCCGTGCCCCGCTGCCCGTGCTGGGCCGGGACGTCACCGTTCCGCTCGTCACCGGCGGGGAGGTCACCTACGCGGCGCTCGACTACGCGGCCAGCGCGCCCGCCCTCCAGCGCGTCTGGGACGACGTGGCGGCGTACGCGCCGTACTACGGCAGCGTCCACCGCGGCGCCGGCTACCTCTCCCAGCTCTCCACCGACCTGTTCGAGAACGCCCGGAAGACGGTCGCGGAGTTCCTGGACTGCCGTGCGGAGGACCAGGTGGTCTTCACCCGGTCCACCACCGACTCCCTCAACCTGCTCGCCCGCGCGCTGCCCGCGGACTGCGAGGTCTTCGTCTTCGAGACCGAGCACCACGCCTCGCTGCTTCCGTGGCGGGACGCGCGGGTGACCTGCCTCGACGCCCCGCGCACCCCGGAGCGGGCCGTGGCGACCCTGGAGCGGGCCCTCGCCGGCCGCGACCCCCACGGCCCTGCCCTGGTCTGCGTCACCGGCGCCTCCAACGTCACCGGCGAGCTGTGGCCCGTACGGGAGCTGGCCGCCGCCGCCCACGCGCACGGCGCCCGGATCGTCCTGGACGCCGCCCAGCTCGCCCCGCACCACCCGGTGTCCGTCCGCGACCTCGACGTCGACTGGGTCGCCTTCTCCGGCCACAAGCTGTACGCCCCCTTCGGCTCCGGCGTCCTGGCCGGCCGCGCCGACTGGCTGCGCGAGGCCGAGCCGTACCTCGCGGGCGGCGGCGCGAGCCGTACGGTGGCGCGGCGCGCCGACGGCTCCGTGGACGTGCGGTGGCACGAGTCGTCCGCCCGCCACGAGGCCGGGTCCCCGAACGTCATCGGCGCCTACGCCGTCGCCTCGGCCTGCACGGCGCTGACCGAGGCCGGTTTCGGCGACCTCGTCGCGCGTGAGCGGTACCTGATCCGCAAGGTGCGGGCGGGTCTCGCCGAGGTGCCCGAGGTCAGGGTGCTGTCCCTGTTCGGCGACGACGCCCCGCGGGTCGGCGTGATCTCCTTCGTCGTGGCGGGCTGGAACAGCTCCCACTTCGCAGCCGCCCTCTCCGCCGAGTACGGCATCGGCGTCCGCGACGGCCTCTTCTGCGCCCACCCCCTGGTCCGCACCCTGCTGGGCGGCGATCCGCAGAGCCAGGGCGAGTGCGGTGCGCCCGAGGCCGCCCCGGGCGAGAAGTCCCTCAACGCCATCCGCGTGAGCTTCGGCGCGGGCACGCCCGACGAGCACGTGGACCGCTTCGTGGCGGCGGTGCGGGAGCTGGTCAGGGACGGCGCGAAGTGGACGTACCGCACGGAGGACGGCCGCTGCGTGCCCGCGGTGTGATCCGCCCGCTCAGGAGCCCGGGGCGGTCAGGAGTCCAGCCCGATGGCGAACGCCGCCTCCAGGTCGTGCTGCGAGTAGGTGCGGAAGGCCACGTGCGTGTCCGTCCCCTCGACGCCCGGGATCTTGCTGATCCGCCCCGGGATGACCTCCGCCAGGTCCTCGTGCTGCCGCACCCGGACCATGGCGATCAGGTCGTACGTGCCGGTGACGGAGAAGACCTCGCTGACCGAGTCCAGTGAGGCGATCCGCTCGGCGATCTCGGGGATCCGGTCCACGCTGGTCTTGATGAGGACGATCGCGGTGATCACGGCTGGTTCTCTCCCTCGGGGGCCGGAGCAGGGGCGGCCTTCACTCTAGTCTTCCGTCCGAACCAGGCCCACGCGCAGGCGAAGCCCAGGGCGAAGCCCACCACATGGGCCAGGTAGGCGACCTGCGGCCCCTCGGCGGCGCGCCCTGCGGCCAGCCACTGGAGGGCCGCCCAGAAGGGCAGCACCACCCACGCGGGAAAGCGCAGCGGCAGGAAGAACAGGAACGGGAAGAGACTGGTCACCCGGGCGCTGGGGAAGAGGTAGAGAAAGGCGCCGAGGACCGCCGAGATCGCGCCCGAGGCCCCGACCAGGCTCTGCCCGGAGGCGGCGTTGGCGGCCGCGTAGCCCACCAGGGCCAGGTAGCCGCAGCCGACGTAGAACAGCGTGAAGCGGACGCGGCCCATGCGCTCCTCGGTCATCGCCCCGAAGACGTAGAGGAAGAGCATGTTGCCGAGCAGGTGCACCCAGCTGCCGTGCACGAACAGGGCCGTCGCGGGGGTGAGGGCGGCCCGGAGCGAGCCGGTGAACAAATCGGCGGGGATCACGCCCCACCGCCGGAAGTAGGCCCGCTGGGCGAGCAGCAGCGCGTCCCCCGTGCCGTAGGAGGGATTGAGGCCTGCCGCCGGGCCGGCCACGAAGATCAGACAGCACAGGACGATCAGGGCGCACGTCACCGGCGCCTGCATGCTCCGTACCGCCCTGGCCGCCCTGATCGTCCGGGCGGCCACCGTGTGCCTGTTGCCGATCATGTGCACAGAGCATGGCGTAACCGGACGCAAGCGCACAGACCGCCTCGCCGCCATGGACGGACCGGCGCCGAGTCGCCGCCAGGCCGTAGGGTTACGTGCCACACGCCCAGGGAAGCTGGCGCGTCACGGACACAGAAGGAAGCGAACAGTCACGATGACGGTTCCCCTGCCGACCGCCACGACCCGGTGGCGTTGCACCCTGTGCGGCAATCTCACCCGTTTCGACGTGACCCGCTCGTCGAAGGTCGTCGAGTACGTCCACCTCGACCTGGCCGGAGAGCCGCAGGTCGAGGAGCGCGAGGTGGTCAGTGAGACGATCGAGTCGGTGCGTTGCCGCTGGTGCAACGCCGTGGACCAGGTGGAACTCGTGGACAGGCCGGGCGTCGGCTCCTGAGCGGAGCGGGCCCGCACAGGCGACCCCCGCGGGGGTCCGCGAAGCACAGAGGCGTAGAGGCATTGGGGTGACGGATGGTGGAGACACAAGGCGGGGGGCCGGGCGACGGCGCCGCCGAGGTGCTCGACCGTCCCCTGCCCGACGGAGTGCGCCGCCGGGTCGTCCAGATCGTCTCCGACTCCTTCGGCACGCTGACGTTCGCCGAGCTGCCGGCGCAGCTGCGGCAGTACGCCCGGTTCACTCCCAGCCGCCGGGCGAAGTTCGCGGGCAACGCGATGGCTGCCGCGCTGGAGACCGATCCGCTGTTCCGCCAGCGCATCGGCGAGAAGTTCAAAGAGGACCAGCCGGAGCTGTCGGGTGCCCTCGACTCCGGCACGCCGCCCCCGGCCGCGGATCCGCTCGACGTGGCGGCCGCGGCCTATGTACTGCGCCCGTCGGGCTGGGTGAAGCTGGTCGCCGCCGCGGGCGAGGAGGCCCAGCGGGCGGACGCCGAGCGCGCCGACGAGGAGAGCCGCGCCGAACTGGAGCGGCTGCGCGCCGAGCTGGCGGCGGCCCGCGAGCAGAGCCGCGCCGACACCGAGCGGCTGCGGGCCGAGCTGGACGCCGCCAGGAAAGAGACCGAGTCGCTGCACCGCAAGCTGCGGGCCGCGCACAGCGACGTCAAGCGCGGTGAGGCCGCGCTGCGCAAAGCGCGGGGCGACATCGAGGCCATGCGCGCCGAGGGGCAGGCGCAGGTGTCGTCCGCCGAGAGCGAGGCCCGGCGGCTCAAGGCACGGCTGGGGGAGGCGGAGGCCGCGCTGGAGGCCGCCCGCAGGGCGGCCCGCGAGGGGCGCAGCGTGGAGGACATGCGGGTGCGGCTGCTGCTGGACACCGTCCTGGACGCGGCCCAGGGGCTGCGCCGGGAGCTGGCGCTGCCCCCGGTGTCGGTGCGGCCGGCGGAGACCGTGGACGCGGTCGAGCCGGGCCGGATGACCCCCAAGGACATCGCCGCCCGCGCGCTGTCCGAGCACGACCCGGCGATCCTCGACCAGTTGCTCGCGCTGCCGCAGGCCCATCTGGTCGTCGACGGCTACAACGTCACCAAGACCGGCTATCCGCAGATGCCGCTGGAGAAGCAGCGGCTGAGGCTGCTGGGGCAGCTCTCGCAGCTCGCCGCGCAGACCGGCGCCGAGGTCACCTGTGTCTTCGACGGGGCCGAGCTGGTCGCGCCGGTGCTCCTCGCGCCGCCGCGCGGTGTGCGGGTGCTGTTCTCCAAGCCGGGGGTCACGGCGGACGAGCTGATCCGTCAGCTGGTGCGGGCCGAGCCGCCCGGCCGTCCGGTGATCGTCGCCTCGACCGACCGCGAGGTCGCCGACGGGATCGCGAAGGCGGGGGCGCGGCCGGTGGCCTCGGCGGTGCTGCTGAAGCGGCTCTCGCGCGGCTGAAACCGGACGTAGGGCCACGTAAGCCTCAAGCGCAACATACGGGCAGCATTCCCGAATTCACCGGAAGCGTCACGCGACGCAGGGTCAAGTGGTCCTCACTGCCGGTGAGTTATGGGCAAAGAATGAAGCGAGTGGTGGGATTTTCCGCCCCAGGATTTGAATTCATCACGATGAGGTCACTAGGGTCGAGCCTCGAACCTCCGAGCGGGTGATCACTCAGAAGAAGGAGCTCGCTTCCGTGGCGTCCCACCGTCGACCCAAACAACCCAGCCGTGCGCGCGTGACTGTGCTCACCACCGCGGCGGCAGCGGCCGTAGCCATCAGTGCCCAGGCCGCCAATGCCGCCCCGAGCGCGAAGCCGAGCAAGGACGAAGTCAAGTCCAAGGTCGACGAGCTCTACGAGCAGGCGGAGCAGGCCACCGAGAAGTACAACGGGGCCAAGGAGAAGCAGGAGAAGCTCCAGAAGGAGATCTCCACCATCCAGGACAACGTCGCCCGCGGCCAGCAGGAGCTCAACAAGCTCCGCGACGGCCTCGGTTCGATGGCCGCCGGCCAGTACCGCACCGGCGGGATAGACCCCTCGCTCCAGCTCTTCCTGTCCGCCGACCCGGACGACTACCTCGACAAGGCCTCCACGCTCGACCAGTTGAGCGGCCAGCAGGTCGAGGCGCTGAAGAAGATCCAGGACAAGCAGCGCGAGCTCACCCAGGAGCGGTCCGAGGCCTCCTCGAAGCTCAAGGACCTCGCCGCCACGCGCACCGAGCTGGGCAAAAAGAAGAAGGAAGTCCAGGGCAAGCTCGCCGAGGCGCAGCGGCTCCTGAACAGCCTCACCGCCGCGGAGAAGGCCGCGCTCGCCGACGAGCAGGCCAGGGCCAGCCGGGCCTCCGCCGACCGCGTCCAGATGGGCAACTCCGCCCCCGCCACGGGCCGGACCTCCTCCGCCTACTCCGCCGCCCAGAGCAAGATCGGCTCGCCCTACGTCTACGGCGCCACCGGCCCGTCGTCCTTCGACTGCTCGGGTCTGACCTCCTGGGCGTACGCCCAGGCCGGTGTCAGCATCCCGCGCACCTCCCAGGCGCAGGCCAACGCGGGCACCCGGATCTACTCGCAGAGCCAGCTCCAGGTCGGCGACCTGGTCATCTTCTACGGCGACCTGCACCACGTGGGCTTCTACGCGGGCAACGGCCAGGTGCTGCACGCCCCGCGCACCGGCACCGTCGTGCGCTACGAGTCGATCAACAACATGCCCTTCCAGTTCGGCGTCCGTATCTGACGCCTCCCGGGAGCACGCCTCGTACTCGCCCGAACGGGCGAATCGCGGCACCCCACGGTGACCCCGCGCCCCGCCTATGACCTGCGTCAGAGGCGGGGCGCCCGTGTTCGGTGCCCTCTCCGCGGCTTTGGTCGCCGTGTGTCCGCGCGGTTACTGTCTGGCGCGTTTCCCACAGGCCGGGCGCTCGGCGCCCCGGCCCCGGGAAGCGGTCAGTGTCCGCCAGTGGAGGGAGTACGGCTTCCCGTGGGGTCTCATCGCCGCCCAGCACCGTCCGGGTTCGACCGGGGCGCGGGCGCCGCGTTCTGCGTTCTGTCCGCCGCGGCCGCCGCCCTCGGCGCCGTTCCGGCCACCTCGGCCGTCGCCGCTCCGCACGGCGACGCCCGGTCCGAGGTCGACCGCCTCTACCAGGAGGCCGAGAAGGCGACCGAGGCCTTCGACAAGGCCGGCGAGCGCGCCGACCTCCTGCGCACCCGGGTGCGGGACTTCCAGGACCGCATCGCCCGGCGGCAGCAGCGCGTCAACGACCTCAGGGAGTCGCTGGGTTCGCTGGCCGGGGCCCAGTACCGCTCCGGCTTCGACCCGTCGATCGCCCTGCTGTTCTCCCGCGACCCGGCCGACTACCTCGACAAGGCCGCCACGCTCGACCGGATCACCGCCCACCAGGCCGGCGAACTGAAGGACCTGCGGCGGGTGCTGCGCGAACTCTCCCAGGACCGCGCCGAGGCCACCCGCGCCCTCGCCGAACTGGACAAGAACCGCAAGGCGGTCGCGACCCACAAGCGGACGGTCGAGCAGAAGCTCGCCAGGGCCCGCCAACTCCTCGGCTCCCTGTCCCCGTCGGAGCGCGAGGCCTACGACCGGGCCTCGCGCTCCGGCCGCGAGGACTTCCTTCCCGGCCTCGACGCCGGACCGGCCGCCTCGGTCCGCGCGGCCGCCGCCCTCGCCGCCGCCCGCTCCGCCCTCGGCCGCCCTTACGTCTGGGGCGCCAACGGACCCACGGGATTCGACTGTTCGGGCTTGATGCAGTGGTCGTACGCGCAGGCCGGAGTGCATCTGCCGCGCACCTCGCAGGAGCAGCGCAACGCGGGCCGGCGGATCCCGCTGTCCCAGGCCAGGCCCGGCGACCTGATCGTCTACCGCTCCGACGCCGGCCATGTCGCGATGTACGCGGGCAACGGCCGGGTGATCCACGCGCCCCATCCGGGTGCTCCGGTGCGTTACGACCCGGTGAACATGATGCCGGTCTCGTCGGTCACCAGGGTCTGACGGCCGTCCCGGTGCCGCCGTACGATCGGGAAATGGCTGGTCGTGGGCGGGCGTCGAAATCCTCGGTGACGGTGGTGTGCCTGCTGCTCGCGTCTCTGACGGCTTGCGGCGGGCCGTCCGCGGCCGACACCGCGAAGGCCGAGGTGCAGCGGGTGCTCGACCGGCGGGCGGCGGCGGTCCTGCACCACGACCCGGCGGCGTACGCCGCCACCGGGGACCGGGCCCCGTACGCGCGACTGCGAGCCGTCCCGCTGACGGACTGGTCCTACCGGCTGAAGAGCCTGCGCCGCAGCGGCGACACCGCGGTCGCGCAGGCCGAACTGCGCTACCGGGTCACCGGGTACGACAGGGCGCCCGTCACCGCGGGCCGCACGCTGACCCTGTCCACCGGCGCCGACGGGAAGTGGTACGTCGACTCCGACCGGCCGCAGAAGAAGGCCGCCGAGCAGTTGTGGGACCAGGGCACGGTCTCGGTGGTGCACGGGCTGCGCAGCCTCGTGCTCGGCGTCGGACACGGCGACGCGGTCCTGCGCGGCTACGCGGGCCTGGCCGACCGCGCGATACCCGCGGTGTCGGACGCGTGGGGCACCGACTGGGGCCGGCACGTCGTCCTGCTGGTCCCCGAGTCCCTGGAGGGCATGGCCGGACTGCTCGGCTCGCCCGCCTCCAACTACCGCGGGATCGCCGCCGTCACCACGGGCGAGACAGGGGGCACGGGCCGGGCGCCCGCGGACCGGATCATCGTCAACCCCGCCGCCTACGGCATGCTCGGGTCGCTCGGCAAGCAGGTCGTCCTCACTCACGAGACGACCCATGTCGCCACCCGCGCCCACACCAACGCCGCCACCCCGCTGTGGCTCTCCGAGGGCTACGCCGACTGGGTCGGCTACCGCGGCACCGGCCGCCCCCCGGACCAGGTCGCGCCCGAACTGCGGCGCGCCGTGACCGACGGGGAGGTTCCCGCCGCGCTGCCGTCCGACGAGGACTTCGGCTTCGCCGGGGACCCGGCCCGGCTCGCCCGGGCCTACGAGAGCGGCTGGATGGCCTGCCGCATGATCGCCGACCAGTGGGGCGAGCGGCGCCTCGACGACTTCTACCGCTCCGTCGGCGCGCACGGCACCCGCGAGGGCGCGGTCGAGGACGCCCTGCAGAAGGTCCTCGGCACCACCCTGGACCGGTTCACCGAGCAGTGGCGTGCGTATCTCGGACGTCAGCTGGGCTGATCGAGCCGGGCGGTGGGCCGGGCGGCCCGGTGCGGCGGCCGTGTCCGTGGCGCGGCGGTGACCGTCGAGCGCCACAGGACCCGGCAGGCGGTCACGCACGCGGCCACCAGCAGGCCGTTGCGCAGCAGCAGGAGGCTGACGCCGAGGCGGTCGCTCGCGACGACGTGCGCGAAGTACACCGGGAACTCCAGGGCCGTCACCGGGGCGGCCGCCAGGACGAGGCCGGCCGGCAGCCGCATGCCGTCGTCCCGGAAGCACAGGCAGACGGCGGCCGGCCCGATCGGCCACACCACGTGCTGGGGGCTGAGGACCCGGCTGGTGACCGTGAACAGCAGTACGGCCGTGAACGCGGCCCGGGCGGCCGTGTGCGGGCGGAAGCGGCGGGCCCGCAGCCGCCGCAGCAGCCGGCCGAAGGCGGCCGTGGCCCCCGTCACTCGCTGGCGGCACCCGCGAGTCCGACCGGTCCGCGCGGTTCGTGGTGCGGGGCACATGATCTCCCGGGGGGCCGGTGAGGGGCGGGTGGCATGGCCGCGGCCGGGTGTCCCGGTTGGGTTCGGTAGGGTCGGCCGGTGTGCGCAAGACCCTCATCGTGACCAACGACTTTCCGCCCCGGCCGGGTGGGATCCAGGCGTTTCTGCACAACATGGCGCTGCGGCTGGATCCGGAGCGGCTGGTGGTCTACGCCTCCACCTGGAAGCGGGGCCGGGAGGGGGCCGAGGCGACGGCCGCGTTCGACGCGGAGCAGCCCTTCACCGTCGTACGCGACCGCACGACGATGCTGCTGCCGACGCCGGGCGCGACCCGGCGCGCGGTCGGGCTGCTGCGCGAACACGGTTGCACCGCGGTGTGGTTCGGGGCGGCGGCGCCGCTCGGGCTGATGGCTCCGGCCCTGCGGAGGGCGGGCGCCGAGCGGCTGGTGGCCACCACCCACGGGCACGAGGCGGCGTGGGCGCAACTGCCCGCGGCGCGCGGACTCCTGCGCCGCGTCGGGGAGTCGACGGACACGATCACCTACCTCGGCGAGTACACCCGCTCCTGGATCGCCACCGCGCTGACGCCCGAGGCGGCCGGCCGGATGGTGCAACTGCCTCCGGGCGTGGACGAGAAGACGTTCCACCCCGGTTCGGGCGGTGACGAGGTGCGGGCCCGGCTCGGGCTCACCGACCGGCCGGTCGTCGTGTGCGTCTCACGGCTGGTCAGGCGCAAGGGGCAGGACACGCTGATCCGGGCCATGCCCCGGATCCTGGCCGCCGAACCGGACACCGTGCTGCTGATCGTCGGCGGTGGCCCGTACGAGAAGGAGCTGCGTGCCCTGGCGGAGCGCACCGGGGTGGCCGGGTCCGTGCGCTTCACGGGCGCGGTGCCCTGGGCCGAGCTGCCCGCGCACTACGGCGCCGGCGACGTCTTCGCCATGCCCTGCCGCACCCGGCGCGGCGGACTCGACGTCGAGGGGCTCGGCATCGTCTACCTGGAGGCGTCGGCGACCGGGCTGCCCGTCGTCGCCGGGGACTCCGGCGGCGCCCCCGACGCGGTGCTCGACGGCGAGACCGGCTGGGTCGTGCGCGGCGACTCCTCCGAGGAGACCGCCGAGCGCGTCGTCACGCTCCTGGGGGACGCCGCGCTGCGCCGCCGCATGGGGGAGCGCGGACGCTCCTGGGTCGAGGAGAAGTGGCGGTGGGACCTGCTGGCCCAGCGGCTCAGGGAACTGCTGTAGCGGAACGGCGCGCTACTTGGCGTAGAGCGCCTCGATCTCGTCCGCGAAGTCCTGCGCCACCACGTTCCGCTTGAGCTTCAGCGACGGGGTGAGATGACCCGAGTCCTCCGTGAGCTGGGAGGGCAGGATGCGGAACTTCCGCACCGACTCCGCCTTCGACACCGCGGCGTTGCCGTCGTCGATCGCCGCCTGGATCGCCGCGTTCAGGTCCGGGTCGTCGCGCAGCGCCTCCGCCGTGGAGTCCGCCGGCTTGCCGTGCTCGGCGCACCAGCGGCGCAGGAACTCCTCGTCGAGGGTGACCAGCGCGCCCACGAACGGCCGCCCGTCGCCCACCACCATGCACTCCGCGACCAGCGCGTGCGCTCGGATACGGTCCTCGATCACGGCCGGCGCGACGTTCTTGCCGCCGGCGGTGACGATGATCTCCTTCTTGCGGCCGGTGATCCTGAGGTAGCCGTCCTCGTCGAGGGTGCCGATGTCACCGGTGTGGAACCAGCCGTCGGCCAGCGCCTCCCGGGTCGCGCCGGGGTTGTTCCAGTACTCCTTGAACAGGTGCTCGCCGTGCAGCAGCACCTCCCCGTCGTCGGCGATGCGGATCACCGAGCCGGGCAGCGGCTGGCCGACCGTGCCGATCTTCTGCCGGTCCCAGGGGTTGAAGGCGGTCGCCGCGCACGACTCGGTCAGGCCGTAGCCCTCCAGGACCGTGAAGCCGATACCGCGGTAGAAGTGCCCGAGGCGCTCGCCGAGCGGGGCGCCGCCGGAGATGGCGTACTCGCCGCGCCCGCCGAGCACCGCGCGCAGCTTGCTGTAGACCAGCTTGTCGAACACCTTGTGCTTGATCCGCAGCCCGAGCGAGGGGCCCGAGGGGCTGTCCAGCTCCTTGCTGTAGGCGATCGCCGTGTCGGCCGCCTTGTCGAAGATCCGGCCCTTGCCGTCCCCCTGCGCCTTGGCGCGCGCCCCGTTGTAGACCTTCTCGAAGACCCGTGGGACACCGAGGATCAGCGTGGGGCGGAAGGCGGCCAGCTCGTCGGTGAGGTTCTTGATGTCCGGGACGCAGCCCAGCTTGATCGGCGCCATCATGGGGGCGACCTGGACCAGCCGGCCGAAGACGTGCGCCAGCGGCAGGAAGAGCAGCACCGAGCACTCGCCGGTGCGGAACAGCGGGCGCAGCCGCTCCACGACGTTGCCGCACTCGGCGAAGAAGGCGCGGTGGGTGAGCACGCAGCCCTTGGGCCGGCCGGTGGTGCCGCTGGTGTACACGATGGTCGCCGGGTCGTCGGCCTTCGCCAGCGAGCCGCGCTCCTCCACCATGGCGTCGCTGATGTCCCGCCCGGCCCGGCCGAGCTCCTCGATCGCGCCGTCCTCGATCTGCCAGACGTTCTTCAGCGCGGGCAGCGTGTCGCGCACCGCGTCGACGGCGGCGGCGTGCTGGTCCAGCTCCACGACGCAGGCGGTCGCGCCCGAGTCGCCGAGGATCCACCGCACCTGCTCCGGCGAACTGGTCTCGTACACCGGCACGGTGATCGCGCCCGCGCTCCAGATCGCGAAGTCCAGCAGCGTCCACTCGTAGCGCGTACGGGACATCAGGCCCACCCGGTCGCCGGGCTGGATGCCGGAGGCGATCAGCCCCTTGGCGGCGGCGTGCACCTCGGCGAGGAAGGCCCGTGCCGTGACGTCCCGCCAGGCGCCGTCCACCTTGCGCGCGATGACGGCGACGTCGGGATGCTGCGCGGCGTTTCTGCGGACGATGTCGGTCAGATTCCCGTCCGCAGGGACCTCGTACAGAGCCGGAAGGCTGAACTCGCGCAAGACTGCTGCTCCTCATAGGGCGCCGGCGCCACGACGTTGTTGAAATCCAGAAACGACTTGACGGGCCGGACGTTACCCGCCGGTATGCTTCTTCGACAGGGGGACCCGGCGAGATGTTCGCTGCGTCACACGGATCGATGTTCCCCTGCGCACAGTAGTCGACCCGCCGAATGACCGGCCAGTAACGCCGTTTCCGGCCGCCACTGTTCACGTATGCCACGCCCGCCTACGCTTGATCGTCATGGCACCCACACCGGCCCGTCACGGCAGAACGCGCATCCACGTGGTCAGCGACGTGCACGGCAACGCGCGCGACCTGGCCCGAGCCGGAGACGGCGCCGACGCCCTGGTGTGCCTCGGCGACCTGATCCTCTTCCTCGACTACGCCGACCACTCGCGCGGGATCTTCCCCGACCTGTTCGGCGTGGAGAACGCCGACCGCATCGTCGCGCTGCGCACCGCCCGCCGCTTCACCGAGGCGCGCGAGTTCGGCGCCCGGCTGTGGGCGGGCATCGACGGCGACCGGGCCACGGTGATGGAGCAGGCGGTGCGCAAGCAGTACGCGGAACTCTTCGCCGCGTTCCCCACCCCGACGTACGCCACCTACGGCAACGTCGACATGCCGGCCCTGTGGCAGGAGTACGCCCGCGAGGGCACCACCGTGCTCGACGGGCAGCGGGTCGAGATCGGCGGCCGTGTCTTCGGCTTCGTCGGCGGCGGCCTGCGCACCCCCATGCGCACCCCGTTCGAGATCGGCGACGAGGAGTACGCGGCGAAGATCGAGGCGGTCGGCGAGGTCGACGTACTGTGCACGCACATCCCGCCCGAGGTGCCGGAACTCGTCTACGACACCGTCGCGCGCCGCTTCGAACGGGGCAGCCGCGCCCTGCTGGAGGCCATCCGCCGCACCCGGCCCCGGTACGCCCTCTTCGGCCATGTCCACCAGCCGCTGGTCCGTCGGATGCGGATCGGCGCGACCGAATGCGTGAACGTGGGGCACTTCGCCGGGAGCGGCCGGCCCTGGGTGCTCGAATGGTGAGCATTCCGGCCGATCGCGCAGGTGGGGGTGGAGTCCGGCGGTCGGGCGCGCGGTAGCCTTCACGCTGCACACACGTGCGCACGAGGAGCGCACCCCCGGCCTCACCCGGCCGCACTACCGGCCCGCATCTGGAGGAGCCACGGCGATGGCGGAACACACCAGCTCGAGCATCACGATCGAGGCGCCACCGGCCGAGGTCATGGGGGTGATCGCCGACTTCGCCCGCTACCCCGACTGGACCGGCGAGGTGAAGGAGGCCGACGTCCTCAAGACCGACGACCAGGGCCGTGCCCATCAGGTCCGCCTCGTCATGGACGCGGGCGCCATCAAGGACGACCAGACCCTCGCGTACACCTGGACCGGCGACCACGAGGTCTCGTGGACCCTGGTGAAGTCCCAGATGCTGCGCTCCCTGGACGGCTCCTACGTCCTCAGGCCCGCGGGCGTGTACGCCACCGAGGTGACCTACCGCCTCACCGTCGACGTCAAGATCCCCATGCTCGGCATGATCAAGCGCAAGGCCGAGAAGGTCATCATCGACCGCGCCCTCGCGGGCCTGAAGAAGCGCGTGGAGTCGGGCGAGAAGTAAGGCCCGCCCGGCCTGCGGGCGGTCCCGGACCGACGGCGCGGGCCCACCCGCGACACGCGTCGCCGGGCGCCGGCCGCGACGGAGGCGGAGGGCGCGCCGCCGACACCGGCGGAGGGCGCCCGTGGGCGACCGGGCCGTCAAAGCCAGCTACCGTTCAACCTCATGCGCACCCTCCTGATCACGGGCCCGGGCGGCAGCGGCCGTACGACCGTTTCCGCCGCCACCGCCCTGACCGCCGCCCGTGACGGCGTCGACACCCTCGTGCTCAGCGCCGACCGCACGGACTCCCTCGGCGCGGCGCTCGGGGTGCCGACGGGTGCGGAGCCGGTGCCCGTCGCGCCGCGGCTGACCGCCTGGCGCCCCGACGCGGCGGCCGGCTTCCGGGCCGACCTCACCGCCTTCCAGGACCGCGCGGGCAACGTACTGGACCTCCTCGGGGCCTCCCGCCTGGACACCGAGGAGGTCACGCCGCTGCCGGGCGCCGAGGAACTCGCCCTGCTGCGCGCGCTGCGCGACGCGGCCCTGTCGGAGCGGTTCGAACTGCTGGTCGTCGACCTGCCCCCGGCGCCGCAGGCACTCGCCCTGCTCGCGCTGCCCGAGGAACTGCGCCGCTATCTGCGCCGGCTGCTCCCGCCCGAGCGGCAGGCGGCCCGCGCCCTGCGGCCGGTGCTCGGCCGCCTCGCCGGCGTCCCCATGCCGGCCGAGTGGCTGTACGAGACGGCGGCACGCTGGGACGTCGAACTCGCCGCCGTGGCCGCGGTCCTCGCCGACCGCGGCACCCGCGTACGCCTGGTCGCCGAGCCCGGCCCGGCCGGCGCCGACGCCGTCCGGAGCGCCGCCCTGGGCTTGGCCGTGCGCGGACTGGCCGTGGAGTGCCTGGTCGCCGGCCGGGTCCTGCCGGAGACCGCCGCGGACTCCTGGCTGGCCGGCCCGGTCGCACAGCAGCGCAAGACCCTCGACGAGTGGCGGGAGGCGTACGCCGTCCACCCGGCCGCCCACCTGGGCCGGGACCCGCGCGGCCTGGACGATCTCGCCGCCCTCGCCGTGCCCGGCGCGAACCCGGCGAGCGCGCCGGTCGAGTGGCCCGTGACCGACCGGCTCGCCGAGGACGGGGTCCTCGTGTGGCACATCCCGCTGCCCGGCGCCATACGCGAGGAGCTGGACCTCATCCGGCTCGGCGACGAACTCGCGGTCACCGCCGGGCCGTTCCGCCGTGTCGTACCGCTGCCCTCGGCCCTGCGCCGGTGCACCGTCGACGGGGCCGCCCTGCGCGACGGCGAGCTGCGGATCCGGTTCGCGCCGGACCCCGCGCTGTGGCCCCGCGAGAGATGAACCGCGTACCCCCGTTCGGGTAACGTCGTAGGGACGAACCGTAGTCAGGAGTCCGCCATGAGCGAAGAGCGCACACCGTCCGACGCCGCTCGGGACGACGCCGCTCAGGAGGAGCCCGGCGGCCGTGGGGACACCCCCCGTTCGAGCGAGGCCGAGAAGCCGGGGGAGCGGCGCGCCACGGACGCCGACGCCTGGTCCACGGCCTGCGCCGAGGACCTCGCCGCGGAGCAGGCCCGCCGCCGCGAGCGGTACGGCCCGCCGCCGGGCTCGGCCGCCGAGGAACTGCGCAAGTTCGTCGACACCGTCGCCGACAAGCTGTCGTCGCTCCAGGCACCGCTGCTCGGCGCTCTCGCCGGACCCGCTGCCGAGCAGGTGGTGCGGCAGATGGTCCAGCAGGCCAAGGCGGCCGTCGAGCCGGTCGTGGAGCGCAACCCCGAGGTCTTCGAACACCTGGCGGCGGCCGGTGGCGAACTCCTCGCCGCGTACCGCTCGGCCGTCGAGTCCCACGAGCGCCGCTGGACGTCGTCCGGCACGGGCGAGTCCCCGCGGGACGAACCCGGCGAGCCGGACACCCGCTCCGACGGCCGCCGCGACCCCGGTGAGGGCACCGGCGGCGGCGAGCGCATCGACTTGGACTGACCGGCCGGACGACTTGGACCACCGTCCGGACGACGCGAATTCGACGGCAGGGCCTCGGGTACGGTTGGCCGTAGCGGGGCTCGACCGGAACTGAGGGATTCATGGGACTCACCATCGGCGTCGACATCGGCGGCACGAAGATCGCGGCCGGCGTGGTCGACGAGGAAGGCAACATCCTCTCGACCTTCAAGGTGCCGACCCCCACTACGCCGGAGGCCATCGTGGACGCCATCGCCTCGGCGGTGGAGGGCGCACGCGCGGGGCACGAGATCGTCGGTGTGGGCATCGGCGCCGCCGGATACGTCAACCGGCAGCGCTCCACGGTCTACTTCGCGCCCAACATCGACTGGCGCAACGAGCCGCTGAAGGAGGAGGTCGAGGCGCGCGTCGGCCTGCCGGTCGTCGTGGAGAACGACGCCAACGCCGCGGCCTGGGGCGAGTACAAGTTCGGCGCCGGCAAGGGCCACCGCAACGTCATCTGCATCACGCTCGGCACCGGCCTGGGCGGCGGCATCGTCATCGGCAACAAGCTGCGCCGCGGCCACTTCGGCGTGGCCGCCGAGTTCGGCCACATCCGGATGGTCCCGGACGGCCTGCTGTGCGGCTGCGGCTCGCAGGGCTGCTGGGAGCAGTACGCCTCCGGGCGCGCCCTGGTGCGGTACGCCAAGCAGCGCGCCAACGCCGCCCCCGAGAGCGCGGAGGTGCTGCTCGCCCTCGGTGACGGCACCCCTGACGGCATCGAGGGCAAGCACATCTCCATGGCCGCCCGCCAGGGCTGCCCGGTGGCCGTCGACTCCTACCGCGAGCTGGCCCGCTGGGTGGGCGCCGGCCTGGCCGACCTGGCCTCGCTGTTCGACCCGTCCGCGTTCATCGTCGGCGGCGGTCTCTCCGACGAGGGCGAGTTGGTCCTGGAGCCGATCCGCAAGTCCTACAAGCGCTGGCTGGTCGGCGGCAACTGGCGTCCGGTCGCCGAGGTCCTCGCCGCCCAGCTCGGCAACAAGGCCGGTCTGGTGGGCGCCGCGGACCTCGCCCGGGAGCCCGACCCGATCATGTAGTGCCGGTCGCACCCGAGCGCGCCCACCGTCCCCGTCCGGCCGGGACCGGTGGGCGCCGCCGTACCGGCTCCGAGCCGGCCGCGGCGTATGTTGATCGTCATGCTGCTGCCCAACTCCCGTACGGAGCCCGACGGTTCCGCCGTCATCCGCGTCCTGAGCCACAACATCCGGTCGATGCGGGACGACACCGAGGCGCTGGCCCGGGTGATCCGCGCCTGTGCGCCCGATCTCGTCCTCGTCCAGGAGGCGCCGCGCTTCTTCCGCTGGCGCAAGAAGCTGGCCCGGCTCGCGGCGGCCTGCGACCTGGTGATCCTCACCGGCGGCGCGACGGCCGCGGGCCCGGCGATCCTCTGCTCGCTCCGGGCCGTCGTGGAGCGCACCGAGGACGTGCTGCTGCCGCTCACCCCCGGACTGCACCGGCGGGGCCTCGCGACGGCGGTCGTCCGGTTCGGGGGTGCCCGGCTCGGCGTCGTCAGCTGCCACCTCTCGCTCGACGCGGACGAGCGGTACGAGCAGGCCGGTGTGCTCCTGGACCGGCTGGCCGGGATGGGCGTGGAGCACGCGGTGGCGGGCGGCGACCTCAACGAGCGCCCGGACGGACCGGCGTTCCGGCGGCTGGCCGGCTCGCTCCAGGACGGCTGGGCCACCGCCCCCTGGGGCGCGGAGGACACCTGGACGTCCGCCGATCCGCACCGGCGCATCGACGCGGTCTTCGCCACCCGCGGCGTCGAGGTCCTCGGCTGCGGGGTGCCCCTCGGCACGCCCGGCGTGATCGAGGCGGACCTGAGGGCGGCCACGGACCACCTGCCGGTGCTGGCCGCCCTCAGGATCCCGGCGCTCGCCTAGGGCCGGAAGCCGGTTCTGGGGCCGGGGTCCGGTTCGCGGGGCCGGCGGCCGGCCGGCCGCCGGCCCCGGGCTCAGACCACCGCCCCGCGGCCCGGGTCGTCTTCGTCGTCGTCGCCCGGCTTCATACGCATCACCAGCGTCGCGAAGCCGCCCAGGAAGCCGCCGATGCCGAGTATGGTGAGCCACCACGTCATGTCCCAGCCGAACAGGACGGCCAGCAGGAGCAGGACGGGCCCGCCGATCACCGCGAGCCAGGCGAACTTCGCGGTCGGGTCGGCGGACGGCAGCGGGGGCGGCTCCGGCGGGACGAAATGGCCCTCGTCGCCCTCGTCGAAGTCTTCGTCGGACGGTTCGGCGAGCGAGTAGTCGCGCGGCCCCGCAGCGGACTTGCCGACACCGGGAGCGAAGGAGACCGAGCTGCCCAGCCGGCCGGCCGGGCCCTCCGTGCTCTCGCCGTCCTTGCCGCTCTCGTCGTTCGTGTCGCCCTTGGCGTCCTCGGCCTTGCTGTCCTTCCTCTCCTTCCACAGCTTCTCGTCGGGCGTCCCGGGGTCCGGCGGCAGCGCCAGGTCCTCGATCGGCCGGAACGGCCTGGAGCCCGGCGGGTCCGGCGGCTCCTCGCCGTACCCGGCGACGATCGCCGCCCACGCGGCCGCCTCGTCGAAGGCGACGCCTTCCTTCCCGGCGGGTACACCGGGCTCGGCGCGCTGCTCGGCCGGTCCGACGGGCTCGGCCGGCCCGACGGGCTCGGCCGGCGTGACCGGTTCGGCCGGCTCCACCGGCTCGCGGCCGTCGAGGTTCTCGCGGTCGGAGTCGTGCTCAGCCACCTGCCGTCGTCCCTTCCTTGCCGACACTGGGTGCGAGCCGGCCGACGAAGGCGTAGCTCTCCTCGAAGATCCGGTCCGCGTCGTGGTCCAACGTCGCGACGTGGTAGCTGTGTTCCAGGAGGACCTCGGTGACGTCCGTGGAGGAGATCCGGCCGAGGATCCGGGCCGAGTCGACCGGCGGCACCACATGGTCCTGCGGGCTGCGCAGAAGCAGCAGCGGCTGGGTGACCTGCGGCAGCTCGCCGTCGACCATCCGGAAGAAGTTCCTGAGCGAGTGCGCGGCGTGCAGCGGCACCCGGTCGTACCCCAGCTCGGCGGCGCCCTCCAGCGCGATGTCGCTCGCGATGCCCTTCGTGGTCCGTACGACATGGCGGGCCACCGGCAGGGCGTACGCGGACAGTCCGTGCACCTTGTTGGCCGGGTTGACGACCACGACGCCCGCGACCGCGTCCCCGTGCCGGGCGGCCAGCCGCAGCGCCAGCGCGCCGCCCATGGACAGTCCGGCCACGAACACCTGCGCGCAGGACTCGCGCAGGACACGCAGCTCGCGGTCCACCTCCGCGTACCAGTCCGGCCAGCCGGTGAGCTGCATGTCCTCCCAGCGCGTGCCGTGCCCGGGCAGCAGCGGGAGCGAGACGGTCAGACCGCGTTCGGCGAGGTACCGCCCCCAGGGGCGCAGGGACTGGGGGGAACCGGTGAAGCCGTGGCAGAGGAGGACGCCGACCTCCCCGCCCTCGTGGCGGAACGGTTCGGCTCCGGGGAGCACCGGCACGTTGCTCTCCTGTGGTCGTCGATTGCAGGTACTTCACCGTACGCGACCGCACTGACACCGACCAGGGCCGTCGGGCCCACAGGCCGTACCCGGCGGTATCGTCTGATCGACACACACAGGAAGGCACTCGGTTGTTCTACGGCACGATGAAGGTCGCCATCGGGGGGCCGCTGAAGCTCGCCTTCCGGCCCTGGGTGGAAGGCCTGGAGAACATCCCGGCCGAGGGCCCCGCCATACTGGCGAGCAATCACCTGTCCTTCTCGGACTCCTTCTTCCTGCCGTCGGTGCTCCACCGCAAGGTCACCTTCATCGCGAAGGCCGAGTACTTCACCACACCCGGTGTGAAGGGCCGGCTGACGGCCGCGTTCTTCAAGGGTGTGGGCCAGCTCCCCGTGGACCGCTCCGGGTCGCGCGGCGCGGGTGAGGCGGCGGTGAAGAGCGGCATAGAGGTGCTGGAGCGCGGCGAGCTGTTCGGCATCTACCCGGAGGGCACCCGCTCGCCCGACGGCCGCCTCTACCGCGGCAAGCCGGGCGGCCTGGCCCGCGTCGCCCTGGCCACCGGAGCGCCCGTCATCCCGGTCGCCATGATCGACACGGAGAAGATCCAGCCTCCCGGGAAGGTCGTCCCCAAGCTGATGCGCCCGGGCATACGCATCGGCAAGCCCCTGGACTTCAGCCGCTACCAGGGCCTCGCGCACGACCGTTTCGTGCTGCGGGCGGTGACGGACGAGGTCATGTACGAGATCATGAACCTTTCCGGCCAGGAGTACGTCGACATCTACGCGACCGCGGCCAAGCGGCAGATCGCGGAGGCGGCCAAGGCCGAGAAGGAAGCGGGGAAGGCGGCGGGAAAGGCGGCCGACGAGGCCCGGAAGGCGGCGAAGGCGTCGCCCGGGCCGGCCGGGACGGAAGAGGCCGAGAAGGAGAAGCGGGCGGAGTAGGGCGAACCGCCAAGGGGGGGACATGCCGAAGCGGCAACGCGTGATGAGGATGTCGGTCGAGCAGCCGCTGTGGCGCGCGCTCGCCGGATACCGGGTGCTGACCATGCTCTACGCGGTCGGCCTGTTCACCACCGGCTACGGCCGGTTCCCGCGCCCCTGGGTCGCCATCGCCTACTACTGCGTGCTGTCCGTGTGGACCCTGGCCACGCTGCCCAAGGTCGCGAACGCCGCGAGCTGCACCAAGCGCTTCCTGGCCGCCGACCTCGCCCTGGCGCTGACCGGCATCCTCCTCACCCCCGTCGCCGACGCCCCGGCGCGGATCGCGGACGGCGGCCCGACCCTGCCGTCGATCTGGACCGCCGGCTCCGTCCTGGCCTTCGCCGTCAAGGGCGGCTGGCGCTGGGCCGCCGTCGCCTCCACCGCCGTCGCCCTCGCCAACCTGGTCGAGCGCGGCTCCCCGGCCCGCGACACCGTGCACAACGTGATCCTGGTCTGGGTCGCCTCCATCGCCATCGGCTACGTCGTCGAGGTCGCCCGCGCCTCCGAGCGCACCCTCGCCCGCGCCCTGGAGATCGAGGCGGCCACCCGCGAACGGGAGCGCCTGGCCCGGGACATCCACGACGGCGTGCTCCAGGTGCTGGCCATGGTGCAGCGGCGCGGCGCGGTCATCGGGGGCGAGGCCGCCGAACTGGGCCGGCTGGCGGGCGAGCAGGAGGTGGCGCTGCGCACCCTGGTCTCCGGCGGGCTGGTCCCGCTCCCCGGGGCGTCGAGGGACACGTCCGGAGATACGGCCGGGGGCGCGGTCGTCCGGACCGGCGACGAGGACACGGACGACGACGCCGACGGGCCCGTGGATCTGCGCGCGCTGCTCGCCCCGTACGCCGGTGCCCGGGTCGGCCTCGCCGAACCGGGGGCCCCGGTGCTGCTGCGGCCCGCCGCCGCCCACGAGGTGGCCGCCGCCGTCGGGGCCGCGCTGGACAACGTCCGCCGGCACGCGGGCGAGGACGCGCGGGCCTGGATCCTGGTCGAGGACGAGCCGGAGTCGGTGATCGTGACCGTGCGGGACGACGGTCCCGGCATCCCCGAGGGGCGGCTCGCCCAGGCCGAGGGCGAGGGCCGGCTCGGTGTGGCCCTGTCGATCCGGGGCCGGCTGCGCGACATCGGCGGCACCGCCGAGCTGATCTCGGTGCCCGGTCAGGGCACGGAGGTCGAACTGAACGTGCCCAAGAACACGAACACCACGAACGACAGCGAGCACACGAAGAGCGCGAAGGGCGCGCCGTGGACGCGGGGGAAGGCAGAGAGCCGATGAGCGCGGAGCAGGGCCCGATCAAGGTGATGGTGGTCGACGACCACCCGATGTGGCGCGACGCCGTGGCCCGCGACCTGGCCGAGTCCGGCTTCGAGGTGGTCGCCACCGCGGGCGACGGCGAGCAGGCGGTGCGCCGCGCCCGGGCCGCCGCGCCCGACGTGCTCGTGCTCGACCTGAACCTGCCCGCGAAGCCCGGGGTCCAGGTCTGCAAGGAACTCGTCGGCGCCAACCCGGCGTTGCGCGTGCTGGTGCTGTCCGCGAGCGGTGAGCACGCCGATGTGCTGGAGGCCGTGAAGTCGGGCGCGACGGGCTACCTGCTGAAGTCGGCCTCGACGGGGGAACTGCTGGACGCGGTGCGCCGCACGGCCGTGGGCGACCCGGTGTTCACACCGGGGCTCGCGGGCCTGGTGCTCGGCGAGTACCGGCGGCTGGCCGCCGAGCCCGCGCCCACCACGGACGCCGGTGAGCCGAAGGCGCCCCGGCTCACCGACCGCGAGACCGAGGTACTGCGCCTGGTCGCCAAGGGCCTGAGCTACAAGCAGATCGCCGAGCGCCTGGTGATCTCCCACCGCACGGTCCAGAACCACGTTCAGAACACCCTGGGCAAGCTCCAGTTGCACAACCGGGTGGAGCTGGTGCGGTACGCCATCGAGCGCGGGCTCGACGGCGAGTAAACCCGCGTACGTGCGGCAACCACCCTTTCGGGTGGATTCGCCTTGATCAACTACCCGACAATTCAGTGGAATTGACTCTCCGCCCCATGCCGAAGTGACGTGCGTCACCATTAGCGTGACCTTCACCAGGCAACCGCGGCGAAGGGACTTTTCCATGCGGGTCGGAGTACTGACCGGAGGCGGCGACTGCCCCGGGCTCAACGCCGTCATCCGGGGCATCGTCCGCAAGGGCGTGCAGGAGTACGGCTATGACTTCGTCGGCTTCCGGGACGGCTGGCGGGGCCCACTCGAGAACGACGCCATCCGTCTCGACATCCCCGCGGTGCGCGGCATCCTGCCCCGCGGCGGCACCATCCTCGGCTCCTCGCGGACCAACCCCCTCAAGCAGGAGGACGGCATCCGGCGGATCAAGGACAATCTCGCCAAGCAGGAGGTCGAGGCGCTCGTCGCGATCGGCGGCGAGGACACCCTCGGCGTGGCCGCGCGGCTGAGCGACGAGTACGGCGTGCCCTGTGTGGGCGTGCCCAAGACCATCGACAACGACCTGTCGGCCACCGACTACACCTTCGGCTTCGACACCGCGGTCGGCATCGCCACCGAGGCGATCGACCGGCTGCACACCACCGCCGAGTCCCATATGCGGGTCCTGGTCTGCGAGGTGATGGGCCGTCACGCCGGCTGGATCGCCCTGCACTCCGGCCTCGCCGGCGGCGCGAACGTCATCCTCATCCCCGAGCAGCGTTTCGACGTCGACCAGGTGTGCGCCTGGATCACCTCCCGTTTCAAGGCGTCGTACGCCCCGATCGTCGTCGTCGCCGAGGGCGCCATGCCCAAGGACGGCGACATGGTCCTGAAGGACGCCTCGCTCGACTCCTTCGGGCATGTGCGGCTGTCCGGGGTCGGCGAGTGGCTGGCCAAGGAGATCGAGGCACGCACCGGGAAGGAGGCCCGGACCACCGTTCTCGGGCACATCCAGCGCGGCGGCACGCCCAGCGCCTTCGACCGCTGGCTGGCCACCCGGTTCGGGCTGCACGCCGTCGACTGCGTCCGCGACGGCGACTTCGGCAAGATGGTCGCCCTGCGCGGCACCGACATCGTCCGCGTCCCGATCGCGGAGGCCACCGTCAAGCTGAAGACGGTCGACCCGAAGCTGTACGAGGAGGTCGGGGTCTTCTTCGGCTGACCCGCCACCGGCCTCCCGCGGACCGCACCGAGGGCGCCGTCGACCTGACCGGCGGCGCCCTCGGCGCGCGCGTACCCGGCTACCGGACGGGCCGCGGCTCGGAGCGCGTGCCGGTGCCGCGCAACTGCTCGGCCAGCAGCGCGCGGACGATCGCCTGGCCGTTCAGCGTCAGCACGGACTCGGGGTGGAACTGCACCGACGCGAACCTCGCGGAGCGCAACGCGTGCACCTCACCGGACGCGCTCCGGCTGACCTCGATTCCGTGCGCCGACAGCTCGGCGTGCGCCTCGTCGTCGCAGCGCGCCACGTAGCTGTTGTAGAAGCCCACGGTCTCGGCCCGGCCGAACAGGTCGATCCCGGTCTGGGCGCCCTGGTGGGGCACCTCCTTGCGGACGATGTCCAGGCCGAGTTCGGCCGCGATCAGCTCGTGCCCGAGGCAGACCCCGAGAACGCCGTGCCGGTGCCCGGTGAGCACCTCCGCGGTCAGCGCGCGCAGCAGCCGCATCTTCGGGTCGTCCGGATCGCACGGGTCGCCGGGACCCGGGCCGAGGACGACCGGCCCCTGGTGCGCGAGCACGGCCGCGCGCAGTCCGGGCTCGTCGTAGCGACGCACGGTGACGGTCAGCCCCGACGACCGCAGCACGTGCGCGAGCATCGCGGTGAAGGTGTCCTCGCCGTCCACGACCAGGGTGTGCCCGGTGAGTCCCGGCGCGCTTCCCCCGGCCTCCGACCGCGTCTGTGCGGCGGAGACCCCGTTCTGCATCCGCAGCCAGAACGGCGCGAGCAGGGCGCGCCGCCCGTCCAGCGCCGCCCGCACCCGGGGGTCGTCGGCGAGCCGGGGCCGCGACCGCTCCGCGCGCGGCCGTGCGGGCCGTACGCCCAGCGCCGCCAGCACGCCCGCCGCCTTCGCGTGCGTCTCGGCGACCTCGCCCGCCGGGTCCGAGCCGCGGACGAGGGTGGCGCCGACCGGCACGCGCAGCCGACCGCCGGCGTCGATGTCGGCCGTGCGGATGAGGATGGGGGAGTCCAGGGTCTGGGCGCCGCCGGAGTCGCGGCCGAGGAGGGCGAGGGCGCCGGCGTAGTAGCCGCGCCCGCCGGTCTCGTGGCGTTCGACGACCCGGCAGGCGTTCTGCACCGGCGACCCGGTGACGGTCGCGGCGAACATGGTCTCCTTGAGCACCTCGCGCACGTCCAGGGAGGACCGGCCGCGCAACTCGTACTCGGTGTGCGCGAGGTGCGCCATCTCCTTCAGGCGCGGGCCGACGACCACCCCGCCCATGTCGCCGACGGTGCACATCATCTTGAGCTCCTCGTCGACGACCATCGACAGCTCCTCGATCTCCTTGCCGTCGGCGAGGAAGCCCAGCAGGTGCTCGGGCGTCGGCCCCTCGGCCGGGTAGCGGTACGTCCCGCTGATCGGGTTCATCACGACCGTCCCGCCGGACATGCGCACGTGCACCTCGGGGCTGGCGCCCACCAGTGTCCGGTCCCCGGTGTGCACGACGAACGTCCAGTACGCCCCCCGCTCGCCCTCCAGCAGCCGCCGGAACAGCGCCAGCGCGTCGGCCCGCCCGAAGCCCGGGACCGCCCCCTCGTACGTCCGCCGGATCACGAAGTTCGCGCCCTCGCCCGCGCCGATCTCCTCGCGCAGCACCCGCCCGACGATCTCCGCGTACTCCTCGTCGCCGACGTCGAAGGTGCCGCCCTCGACGCGCACCTGGTGCGCGGGGAGCTGCGCCAGGGCCTCGGCGAGCGGGACCGTGCCCGTCTCCTCGGGCGTCAGCACCAGCAGCGGGGTGCCGTCGTCGCGGACGTCGAAGCCGCGCTCGCGGATCTGCCGGAACGGTACGAGCGCCAGGCCCTCGTCGGGCAGGTCGGCCAGGCGGTCGCGGGCGGTCACCGGGCCGAGCAGCACCTCGACCAGGTCCTGGTCGTGCCCCGGGGTACGGCGGCGCAGCAGGGCGAAGGGGCGGGGGTCGTGCAGCAGCCGTGCCAGGTCCATGGGTTCCTCTTCCGTCGATGCCGGTCGATGCCGGTGGATAGCGGTCGATGTCGGTGAGGAACGGCCAAGGCGCCGGAAACGCCGAAGGCCGCCCCTCGGGCGGCCTTCGCGAAGTGTGGGATACGCGCAGTCAGCGGGCCGCCGGAGGAGCGGTCCACCACCAGTTCTGGTTCTGGGTCGAGTGCGCGAACATGCCCGGCACCCTACCGCATCGGGCCGCCACGCGGCCCCGTCCGGCCCTCGCGGCCGTGTCGCCCGTACGCAGCACAGGCCGGTTTCCGGCGGCCGTGCGGGGTGGAAAGAGGGTCCGCGTCGACCGTGTGCCGCTCGGGCCCGGCGTTCGCCGCGCGCTCGTGCCCGAACGAGGAGTACGCCATTCCCGCACCACGATCGCCCCACCCGGCGCGGCCCCGCCCCCGCATGAGGCGTGCGCTGACCGCGCTGAGCGCCTGCGCGGTGCTCGCCGCCGCCGCGCCGGCCGCCGCGCGGCCGGTGGCCGACGACGCGACGAAGACCGTCAGCTACCGCGGTCACACGTTCACCGTCCCGGCCGGCTGGCCCGTCGTCGACCTCGACCAGGAGCCGACCGCCTGCGTCCGCTTCGACCGGCACGCCGTCTACCTCGGCACCCCCGGCGAGCAGCAGGACTGCCCGGCCCGTGCCGTCGGGCGCACCGAGGGTCTCTGGGTACAGCCCGCGGTGGCGACGAAGTCCTTGGTGACCGAGGACCGCACGTCCCGCGTCTACCGGGCGACCGCCACCAACGAGGGAGTCTCCATCACGGCCCCGTACGGCGAGGACCGCGCGGAGATCCAGCGGGTGCTGCGCAGCGCCGGACTGCCCGTCGCCACCGCCCGCGTCGGGGAGCCCGCCCGGGCGCCGACCGCGGGCGCCGTGCCCGCCGACGCGACCGCGTACCGGGGCAGGGGCTTCGACACCTGCACAGCCCCGAGCCGGACGGCCATGAACGCCTGGAGGACCGGCTCGCCGTACGGGGCTGTCGGCGTCTACATCGGCGGGGTCAACCGCGCCTGTGCCCAGGCGAGGCTGACCTCCGAGTGGGTGCGCACGCAGTACGCGAACGGGTGGCGCTTCTTCCCGCTCTACGTCGGCCC
Source organism: Streptomyces sp. NPDC001231 (assembly GCF_042896885.1). Lineage (NCBI taxonomy): Bacteria > Bacillati > Actinomycetota > Actinomycetes > Kitasatosporales > Streptomycetaceae > Streptomyces > Streptomyces sp. NPDC001231. The sequence continues at coordinate 7,014 of NZ_JBIAXS010000021.1, read as the reverse complement.
GCAGCCCTCCTCCGGCGCCGGCAGCTGCCGGAACTCCTGCGCGTCGATCACCGATCCGGTGCCGCAGGGCAAGGAGGCCGCGGAGGACGCGGTCGCCCAGGCGGTGGCGCTCGGCTTCGCCGAGGGGTCGGTGCTCTACAACGACCTGGAGCAGTACGCGACGGGCGGCACCCTCACCACGCGCGTACTCGGCTATCTGGAGGCCTGGACCGAGCGGCTGCACGAACTGGGCTACCGGTCCGGCGCGTACGGCAGCGTCTCGTCCCTGGTCGCCGACCTGGTCGGCAACGCCGGGAAGGTCACCCTGCCCGACGTGATCCACTTCGCGCACTGGAACGGCGAGAACACCACCCACCACACCGCCATCCCGGCCGACCTGTGGGCCGGTCACCAGCGCATCCACCAGTACGCGGGCAACAGGACCGAGACCTACGGCGCGGTGACCATCAACATCGACCGCGACCAGCTGGACGTCGGCACCGGCGCCTGAACGGCGCCGGGCGGGACGTCCCGCGACCGGGCGCCGTCCGTCTCATTGGATGAACGGAGAAAGGGACCCGCCTGGCGACCCCGTAATCTTGGTGGGGTGACCGTGAACGCTAAGACCAGCGCGAGCGCTGGCAACACCTGGCGAGACCTGCCCGCGGCGCAGCAGCCCGAGTACCCCGACACCGAGGCTCTGCGCGCAGTGATCGCGGACCTCGAGTCGTATCCGCCGCTCGTCTTCGCGGGCGAGTGCGACCAGCTGCGCGCCCGGATGGCGGCCGTCGCCAAGGGAGAGGCGTTCCTCCTCCAGGGCGGCGACTGCGCCGAGGCGTTCGACGCGGTGTCCGCCGACCACATCCGCAACAAGCTCAAGACCCTGCTCCAGATGGGCGCCGTGCTGACGTACGCCGCCTCGGTGCCGGTGGTCAAGGTCGGCCGGATCGCCGGCCAGTACTCCAAGCCGCGCTCCAAGCCGACCGAGACCCGCGACGGCGTGACCCTGCCGACCTACCGCGGCGACTCCGTCAACGGCTTCGAGTTCACCGAGGCCGACCGCGTCCCGGACCCCGAGCGGCTGAAGCGGATGTACCACGCGTCCGCCTCCACGCTGAACCTGGTGCGCGCCTTCACCACCGGCGGCTACGCCGACCTGCGCCAGGTGCACGCCTGGAACCAGGACTTCGTGAAGTCCTCCCCGTCCGGCCAGCGCTACGAGCAGCTCGCGCGCGAGATCGACAACGCGCTGAACTTCATGCGGGCCTGCGGCACGGACCCGGAGGAGTTCAAGACCGTCGAGTTCTTCTCCTCGCACGAGGCGCTGCTGCTCGACTACGAGTCGGCGCTGACCCGAGTCGACTCGCGCACCGGGCAGCTGTACGACGTCTCCGGGCACATGGTGTGGATCGGCGAGCGCACCCGGCAGCTGGACCACGCGCACATCGAGTTCGCCTCGCGCATCCGCAACCCGATCGGCATCAAGCTGGGCCCGACGACCACGCCCGAGGAGGCGCTGCGGTACATCGACCGCCTCGACCCCGAGCGGGAGCCGGGCCGGCTGACGTTCATCGTCCGCATGGGCGCCGACAAGATCCGCGACCGGCTCCCGGAGCTGGTGGAGAAGGTCACGGCCTCGGGCGCGGTGGTGGCCTGGGTGACCGACCCGATGCACGGCAACACCTTCGAGGCGGCCTCCGGTCACAAGACCCGCCGCTTCGACGACGTGCTCGACGAGGTCAAGGGCTTCTTCGAGGTGCACAAGGGGCTCGGCACGCACCCCGGCGGCATCCATGTGGAGCTGACCGGCGACGACGTCACCGAGTGCGTCGGCGGCGGCGACGAGATCTTCGTCGACGACCTGCACCAGCGCTACGAGACGGCCTGCGACCCGCGTCTGAACCGCAGCCAGTCCCTGGACCTGGCGTTCCTGGTCGCGGAGATGTACCGGGACCAGTGAGGCGCGCGCCCCTCGCGGGAGCGTGAACGCGAAGTGGGGCGCGGATCACATGGGATCCGCGCCCCATCCCCTTTTCGGGCATTCGTGCGGTGAGTAAGGTTAGGTTTGCCTCACCGAGAAGTCGGGGCGGCACTACTGAAACCGATCCCGGCGGGAGGTGAACCGCGTGTACGTGTGCAGTTGCTTCGGTGTCACCGAGCAGCAGGTCAAGCAGCACGCGGACAACGGCGCCTGCACTCCCCGCAAGATCGCCTCCGCCTGCAAGGCGGGCACGGACTGCGGCGGGTGCGTACGTCGCATCCAGGCGCTGCTCGGCCGCGGCACCTGCCCGCGGCGCGAGCTGATCGACCAGGGCGGCCCGGCGCTCGCGCCGCTCACGGGCGGGGCTGCCGGCGCCCACCCGAAGGAGCTGGGCGACGCCGCCTAGGGGTGTGAAGGCCGTCGGCGGTCGCCTCAGGGGCTGGAGAAGCCGTGCGTTCCGGGGCCCGACGGGTCCGGCTGGCTCTGCTCGACGAGGGTCGAGAGGTAGAGCGCCTCACCCAGCTTGTCGACCAGTTCCAGCTGGGTGTCCAGGTAGTCGATGTGGTGCTCCTCGTCGGCGAGGATCGCCTCGAAGATGTTCGCCGACGTGATGTCGTCCTTGTCGCGCATCAGTTCCACGCCGCGGCGCAGCCGGTCGATGGCCTCGACCTCGATCTGCCGGTCGGCCCGGAACATCTCGGCCACCGTCTGCCCGACCTGGACGTGGAAGAGGCGCTGGTAGTTCGGCAGGCCGTCCAGCAGCAGGATCCGGTCGGTCAGGAGCTCCGCGTGCCGCATCTCGTCGAACGACTCGTCGCGGGTGTACTTGGCGAGCTTCGTCCAGCCCTTGTGGTCCTGGATCTTGGAGTGCAGGAAGTACTGGTTGATCGCGGTGAGCTCGGCGGTCAGCTGCTCGTTGAGCAGTTCGATCACCTCGGGGTCGCCTTGCATGGCGGCGGGGCTCCTTCCGGACGTCTCTGGGCCGATCTCGCGCATGATTGCACCGGCACACACGGCCGTCCAGTAAGTGCATGCTTAGTACGAGTTGTCCGAATGGTCCCCCGGTTGGTCATGTGCACCCTCTCCGGTCTGTCAGGATGGAGTCATGGGTCAGCCGGTGGAACGCGCGTCAGGGGACGCGTCTGGAGCAGTGCCGACGGGAGCGGCACAGCCGGAACTTCCGCCGGGACAGCGGCTCCAGCGCGGCTGGCCGGTCACGCACTACGGGCCGGTGCCCAAGTTCCGGCCCGAGCGCTGGGACTTCCGGGTGTTCGGCGCCACCGCCGACGGCGAGAAGCACTGCTGGACCCACGAGGAGTTCACGGCCCTGCCGTACACCACCGTGGTGGCCGACCTGCACTGCGTCACGAAGTACAGCATGGTCGGCGCAGAGTGGGGCGGCATCCCCGCGCGCACCGTCCTGGACATCGCCCCGCCCGCGGCGAACGTCACCCACGTGATGGTGTGGGCGGAGTACGGGTTCAGCTCCAATCTGCGCCTGTCCGACTTCACCTCGGAGCACACCCTCTTCGCCACCCACAAGGACGGCGAACTGCTCACCGCCGAGCACGGCTTCCCGCTCCGCCTGATCGTCCCCCACCTGTACGCCTGGAAGGGCCCCAAGTGGGTCCGCGGCGTGGAGTACATGACCGCCGACCGCCGCGGCTTCTGGGAGGAGCGCGGCTACCACAACCTCGGCGACCCCTGGAAGGAACAGCGATACTCCTACCAGGAGGAACCGGGAGACGGGCCGGAACTCTGACGCCCGCCCCGGCGGCCGTCCCGGTGCCTGCTCACACCTTCGTCATCCGTCCCTGAGCCGCTTCAGGCGCTCCACGTCCGCCATGTGTCCCTCCTTGCCGCCCGGGGTCTCGATGATCAGCGGGACGCCCTCGGTGGCGGGGTGGGTCATCAGGGCGCGGAAGGGGTCCTCGCCGATGTGGCCGGCGCCGATGTTCTCGTGCCGGTCCTTGTGCGCGCCGGCCACGTCCTTGGAGTCGTTGGCGTGGATCAGCCGCAGCCGGCCCTCGCCGACCGTCTCCACCAGCAGGTCCAGCGTCCGGTGCATGCCGTCCGGGCCGGTCAGGTCGTGCCCGGCCGCGAATATGTGGCAGGTGTCCAGGCACACGCCCAGCCTCGGGTGGGCGTCCAGCGCCTCGAAGTACGGCCCGAAGTCCCAGGTGCGCGAGCACAGCGAGGCACCCTGGCCGGCGGTGGACTCCAGGAGCAGATACGGGTCGTCGTCGTGGGTGAGCTCGTCGAGCAGCGGCAGCATGTGCTCCCGCACCTGCTTCAGGGCGACGGACCGGTCCCGGCCGCCGGTCGCGCTCCCGGTGTGCACGACGACGCCCAGCGCGCCGATCTCCCGGCCGCGCCGCAGCGAGTGCCGCAGCGACTCCACCGACCGCTCCACGGTCGCCTCGGTGTGCGAGCCGAAGTTGATCAGGTACGGGGCGTGGACGTACGCCGGAACCGACTGCTCCGCGCAGGCCGCCCGGAACTGCTCGTCCTGCCGCGGGTTGCCCGCGGGCGTGGCCCAGCCGCGCGGATTGGCGACGAAGACCTGCACGGTCTCGGCGCCGAGGTCACGGGCGTAGGACAGGCCCACGGAGTGCAGCCCGCCGGCGACGGGCACATGGCCGCCGATCGGGTTGCGGGAGGGGCCGGGGAGGGGGCGGGACCGCTGACTGCTCACCCGTTCAGGGTGTCACGTGCCCGGCGGCCGGTGGCCGCCGGGCGGCCGTCACCGGATGGTGATCGTTATCGTCGAGCCCTTCGGCGCCCGGTCTCCGCCCTTCACCGACTGCTTCTTGACGGTGTCGCCGAACAGACCGAGCAGCCCGCGGTCCTCCCGCACCTGGAAGCCGGCCTTCTGGAGGGTGTTCTTCGCGTCGCCGACGCTGTTGCCGGTCACGTCCGGCACCTCGACCATCACCGGGCCCTTGGACAGCGTCAGCGTGACCGTGTCGCCCTTGGCGGCCTGGCTGTCGCCCTCCGGGCTCTGCCGGGCGACCCGGCCCTTGTCGTAATCGGAGTTGACCTGCTCCGAGGAGATCCGCACCTTCAGGCCGGCGTCCTGAAGCTCGGACCGTGCCTCGTCCAGGTCGTCGCCGGTGACGTCCGGCACGTCCACCGCGCGGCCGTTGCTGACGGTGAGCGCGATCGCCGAGCCGGCCCGCCGCTCGGTGCCCGCCTCGGGGTCCGTGCCGATCACGACGTCGCGGGGGACGTCGTCGCTGAATTCCCGGCTCACCATGCCCGGCTCCAGGCCCTCCTTCTTCAGCAGGGTTCGCGCCTCGCCCAGCCGGTGGCCCTTCAGATCGGGCACCCGCACGGTCTCGGGCCCGTCGGAGACCGTGAGCGTCACCGAGTCGTGGCTGCGGATCCGCGCGCCCGCCTGCGGGTCGGTGCTGATGACCGTGCCGCGCCCGACCGTGTCGCTGTAGGCGTGCTCGACCCGGTCGACGCCGAGACCGGCCTCCTTGAGCTGCTCCCTGGCCTGCGCCTCGGTCTTCGCCAGCAGCGGCGGGACCTTCGTGAACTGGCCGGAGTTGATGTACCACACGCCCCCGCCGGCCCCGAGGACCAGCAGGACGGCGACGACCACCGTGAGCAGCGTGCGCCGGGGCCGCCCGGGACGCGGCGCGCCGGCCGGTGGCTGTGGGGGCGGGGGAGCCTGAAGACGGCTGGTGCGGTTGAGGGCGGCCTCGGACCGCGCGCCGTCCCCACCGGTCCCGCCGTCCCCGCCGCGGATCCGCGTCGTCAGCGCGCGCGGGATGACGCTCGTACGGTCCTCCGCGTTGTCGTGCTCCGCGGTGAGGGCCTGCGGCGGCAGTGCGTCCAGCTGGTCCTGGCCGAGCGCGGACCGCGCCTCGCGGACCCGCGCGAGCAGCGCGACCGCGTCGTGCGGCCGGATGTCCGGGGTGCGCGCGGTGGCCTCCGCGACCAGTTCGTCCAGCTCGAAGGCGAGTCCCGGCACGACGGCCGACGGGGCCGGTACGTCCTCGTGGAGGTGCTGGTACAGCACCTGGGCGGGGGACTCCCCCTGGTGGGGCTTGCCGCCGGTCAGCATCTCGTACAGCACGACCCCGCACGCGTACACGTCGACCCGGGGGTCGGCGGTGCCGCGCTCGATCTGCTCCGGCGCCAGGTAGGAGACGGTGCCGAGGACGGCACCGGTGGTGTTCGTCACCGTGTCCACGGACCGCACCAACCCGAAGTCGGCGACCTTGACCCGGCCGTCGTCCCCTATCAGGACGTTCTCCGGCTTCATGTCGCGGTGCACGAACCCGGCCCGGTGCGCGGCCCCCAGCGCGGCGAGCACCGGCTCCAGGATGTCCAGCGCCGCGCGCGGCTGGAGCGCCCCGCGCTCGCGCAGCACGTCGCGCAGGGTGCAGCCGGCCACGTACTCCATGGCCAGGTACACGTACGACCCGTCCGTGCCCTGGTCGAAGACCTGCACGACGTTCGGGTGGGCCAGCCGCGCGACCGACTTGGCCTCCCGGATGAACCGCTCCACGAACGAGCCGTCGGCCGCGAGCGAGGGGTGCATCACCTTGAGCGCGAGGACCCGGTCCAGGCGGGTGTCCAGGGCCCGGTAGACCGTGGCCATCCCGCCGACGGCGATCCGCGCGTCGACGCGATAACGGCCGTCGAGCACCTGCCCGACGAGAGGGTCCTGAAGGCTCGTATCCACGCAGGCGAGTCTACGAGCCGCCACGGACACACACGGATCGCGGACGCTGTCGCGGCGGGACTGAAGCCGACCTGTGACGCGGCCCACGCACCGGTGAGAGGAGGTGACGACAGGACCTGCTAGTGCTGTGACCGGAAAGGTTCACCGGCTCGCGACGCCCGGCACGGCACCTCGCCGCGTTGCGCATCACCCGAGTACATCCAGTACGCGGGTCATGCTCCGCCCTGCGATGTACCGCACCGGACGCCGCGAGCTTCCCGGCAAACCTTTCCGGTCACAGCACTAGTAGGGCTTGGTCAGGTCGGGTGTGGTGGTGCGTGTCCTTCTGGGCCGGTGTGGCGTTGGGAGTGTGTGACTC
>NZ_JBIAXS010000020.1:153624-160175 GCF_042896885.1 Streptomyces sp. NPDC001231 | reverse complement strand
AGCTTCGACCCCTGCCTCCCCTGCGGCGTCCACATGTACCTCGGCAACGGCAAAACCCTCACCACCACCCACACCCCCACCTACGGAGCCGAACACGGCTGAACCGTTCGCGACCCGTGAGCCGGGCCGGCGACCGGGGGGAGAGACATCGGGGGAGACGAGGAGCAGACCATGGGCACGATCAGAGTCGGCAGGCGTGACGTGAAGCCCGACACCCCCGGGCACGTCACCGGACTGCACCAGGGCAACTTCGGCCCGTACGAGCGGCAGACGGGGCACCACAAGGACGGCACCTCCGATGCCCGGCGGTCCACGGGCATCCACTGGAAGAAGCACGACGCGATCATGAAGGCCATGCCGAACATCTCGCCCGGATGACGGGCCGCGTCAGGGGCGGGAACGGGGCTGGACAGAAGGACAGAAGGACAGAAGGGAGGAACGGGATGACAGCGAAACAGCTGCTGGCGGTGGAGGCCGCCCTGGTGGGCGGGCTGGTGCTCGCCGTGCTGGTCAAGGAGATGCCGGGGCTCCTGCGCGAGATCAGGATCTGGCGGATGTCCGGCCGCGGTTCCGGCCACGCCCGCTGAACGCCGGTCACCTCGGCAGACACTGACCGGAGCGGCGGCCCGCGGGCCGCCGCTCCGGTCGTCGCGGGTCGGTCACCAGTAGTGACGGTGACCGGCGACCGCGTGGCCCATCGATCCGAGGAGCCACAGGACCGCGCCGATCACGGCGAGGATGATGCCGATGGTCCACAGGATCGAGATGCCGGTGACGAAGCCGACGACGAGAAGAATGACGCCGAGGATGAGCATGACCGCCTCCGTGGGAAAGTGCTTCACTTCTCCGGATACCCCGATACCGCGGTGTAGTGCCCGCGGCCCGATACGGCTCAGCGGTGCCAGGTGGGCAGCAGTGTCCGCCGGTGCGTGGCGTTGATCACCGCGGCCGCCGAGGCGTACCAGGCGACCAGTCCCGACGCGATGCCGAACCAGCCGCCGATCCGGGTGACGACGTGCGGTGCCGGACCGCCCTGGAACTCGCCGATCGCCAGCAGGACGAAGGTGATGGCCAGCAGCACCAGCACCGCGAGGACGGCGAGACTGGTGCGCAGCGCGGCCACCGCCATGTACGCGCTGAAGATGCCCCAGGCGAGCAGGAACAGCCCCAGCGCGTTGTGCGCGTCGCCGACGGCCGCCACCCGCGGCACCAGCCACCAGTACGTCAACCAGAACGCGCCGAGGGAACCGAACATGGTCGCGCCGAAGGTGTTGCCGCGGCGGAACTCGAAGAGCCCCGCGACGAACTGCGCCAGGCCGCCGTAGAACACGGCGAGCCCGAGCACCGGGAAGACCGCGCCGGGTTCCTTGAGCAGGTCGGTGTTGATGAGGGACAGCAGGATGGTGGTCATCGCGAACCCCGCCAGGCCCAGCGGGGCCGGATCCGCGTAGGCGACCGGCGTCGGGTCGGCCGGGCGGGCCTGTGCGCGGACGGAGTCGCTGGTGTCGTCAGTCATGACCGGAATCCCTTCGACCTGAGGCCGGCAGAACCGGCCAGAGCCCGACGAGCGCAGGCACAGCACATCCACGGGGCCGAACCCGCGGGCAGCGCCGGCGCTGCCCGGGTCTTCAGCTGTATCTGTTCACCACACGCGTACCCCTTTGCTCCAGGACCAGTCGCCGGACAGCGGGTGCCGGGGCGCCCGCGCGCCTGGCAGAATTCCGGAAACCCGCACGACGAGGACGGGCGTCGCGTGGGCGGAACACCGTCACAAGGTCGGCCCTGGGGGGAACGCGCCATGAGTACCGAGATCTACTTCAACAACAATCACCGCGACCTGTGCCAGCAGCACGGAACCGGCGCCGGATTCCAGTTCGAGTTCTACTGCTCCCGCTGCTCGGACACCTGGCGCTCTCCGTTCGAGCCCTTCCGGGCGGGCCAGATGGCGGGCTGGCTGTCACGGGGGGCGAACGCGGCCTGGTCGGTCATCGGCGGTGGCGCCGCCCGGGGTGTCTCCGACGCGGCCGACGGGCTGGCCGGAGCGAACTACGGAACCCAGCGGGACGCGGCGTTCACCCGTGCCATCGCCAACGCGCAGGGCCACTTCGACCGCTGCCCCCGCTGTACGGCCTACGTCTGCGGCCGCTGCTGGAACGCGGGCCTCGGACTCTGCCTCACCTGCTCCCCGGACACCGCGGCGGAGGCCCAGGCGGCCCAGCAGCGGGGCCTGAACGACATGGTGGCCCAGCGCGCCTACGACGCCGGGCAGCACCGCGGCCAGGACTACGACGTCACCACGCCGCGCCAGTTGGTCTGCCCGCAGTGCCGCGCCGAGACCAGGGGAGCGACCTTCTGCCCCGCCTGCGGACACCGCCTCGCCCAGACGGACAGCTGCTCCTCCTGCCACCAGGACCTGCCGGACGGCGCGGCGTTCTGCCCGTCCTGCGGCACCCGAAGGTGACCACCGGACCGCGGCTCCGGGACTGAGCACACACGGTGACCGCGTACCGCACGCACGACGTGCGGTACGCGGTCCGCGAACGTGTCGCCGTCCACGGTGCCGCGGACGTCCGTGTTGGAGGATGATCATCACTCAACCAGCCCGTCCTTCCAGCCCGGTCGGCCGGGACTGCCACCGCATGTGAAGGGGCAAGGGCAGCAGATGCCGGAGCAGCACGATCAGAACGCCGACATCGCATCGCGGTCCTTGCGCGGAGAACTGGCACAACGCTGCCGGACCGTCACCGAGGCCCGCTGGTTCGCCCTCGGCGTCTTCGCGGTGATCCTCCTCAACGCCGCCCTGCTGGGCGTGGAGACGTACTCCGGTCTGGCGGCGCAGTGGCACCACTGGTTACGGCAGGCCGAACACGTCTGCCTGGCCGCCTTCACGGTGGAGATCCTCGTCCGCCTGCTGGCCTACGCCGACCGCCCGCGGGGGTTCTGGAAGGACCCGTGGAACTCCTTCGACCTGGTCGTCGTCCTGTGCGCCTTCGTGCCCGTCGTACGGGAGAACGCCACGGTGCTGCGGCTGCTGCGGCTGGCGCGCGTGCTGCGCACCGCCCGCTTCCTGCCGCAGGTGCGCATCGTGCTGGTGGCGGTGGTCCGCAGCCTGCCCGGCACCATGAGCTTCCTCCTGGTCGGTGCCCTGCTGCTGTACGTGTACGCCATGGTCGGCTGGGTCTTCTTCGGCAGCCACGACCCCGAGCACTACGGCTCCATAGGCCGCGCCGTGCTGACCCTCTTCCTGCTGATGACCCTGGACGGCATCGGCGACGCGGTCCACAGCGGCCTGGAGGTGTCGCGCTGGAGCCTGGTCTACTACGCCTCCTACGTCCTGCTGGCCTCCTTCGTCCTGGTCAACGTCCTCATCGGCGTGGTCATCACGTCCCTGGAGGAGGCCCGGGAGATGGAGAGGGACGAGCCCGCCGAAGCGGCGGACGCCGGTAACCCCCCGGACGTCCAGCACCACCTCGCAGCCCGGATCGCGGCGGCCCGCAGGGCCCTCGACGAACTCGAACGAGACCTCGGGCAGGCGGCGCCGCCACGGGCCAGGCAGGCGGCACTCGTGGTCCCGACGGTCGTGGCGCGCCCGGCGTCCGGCCCGGCCCGGGCCCGGCGGAGGACGTCCCGGCGGCGCCGGTGAGACGGCCGCGCGGCTTGCTGTGACCGGTCGGTGACGGGGGGCTGGGGGCGGGGGTGGCTGACGGGGGTGGGTATCGGCGTGGGCCTTCTCACAATTCGGGTCGAAACGGGTTCGCAGTGACGGTGGCCACTTCGCCTGGCGCACATTTTGTCTATCTTCGCCTGCAGTTTCCCCCGTTTGTCGACCCCTTGCGGAGGCCTGCCCGACGATGTCCCATCCGCGTTCCATGCCGCATTCGAAGACCCCGGCGACCACGGCGACCACGGCAAGGCGCCGGGGCAGCCGCGTCGGCGCCTGCGCCGGTGCCCTCCTGGTCTCGGTGACGACCCTGTTCTCCCTCGGCGCGCTGCACGCGGCACCCGCGGTCGCCGCGCCCGCCCCGGCGGAGCAGGCCCACGCGGCGGCGGCCGCCCCGGCGGCGCCGCAGCCGCAGAGCAAGGCGCGGGTGACGGCGGCGGTGCTCAGCCTCGACGGCGCGAGCCGGAAGCCGCTGCTGTACGGCGAGGACGCCCCGTACGACACCGCCAGCATCATCAAGGTCGACATTCTCGCGGCGCTGCTGCTTCAGGCCCAGGACGCGGGCCGGCATCTCACCGCCCACGAACGCGCCCTGGCCGAGCCGATGATCCGCAAGAGCGACAACGCGGCGGCGAACGCCCTGTGGCGCGAGATCGGCATGGCGCCGGGTCTTGAGGCGGCCAACAAGCGGCTGGGGCTGACCTCGACCAAGGGCGGTCCCGGCGCCAAGTGGGGGCTGACGCGGACGACGGCCTCCGACCAGGTCCGCCTGCTGCAGGCGGTGTTCGACAGCGCCGGGGCGTCGAAGAACGGCTCCCCGCTGAACAAGGAGTCCCGGACCTACATCCGGACGCTGATGAGCCAGGTCGCGAGCGACCAGGCATGGGGCGTCTCGGCGGCCTCCGATGCCCAGTACGCCTTGAAGAACGGCTGGCTCCAGCGCACCACCTCCGAGCTCTGGGACGTCAACAGCGTCGGCCGGATCACGGCGCACGGACACCGCTACCTCGTCGCCGTGCTGTCCGACGGCAGCGCGTCGATGAGCGACGGCGTCTCCCTGGTGGAGCGGGCGGCCCGGCAGGCCGTGTCCGCGGCCGCCGGGACCTGACGGTCACCGGGACCCGGGACCGCACGGGTCCCGGGTCCCGGGAGAACCGCGGGCCGAACGGCGCACCCGTACGACGGGGGGAGTACGGCGTCGGTCGCCGCGTACTCCCGCGGCACGGACCCGGAGTGCGCACGAGCGTGCCCTGGCGGCCGGAGGCGGAGGCCGGCCGCCGGGTCCGAGCCCTCGTTCAGTGTTCGAGCAGCTTCCTGGCCACGCGTGCCGCCGCTTCGCACTCGGCCGCGGGTGGCGACAGCTCGCTCAGGGTGTCGAGGTCGGTGTCCTGCTGGAGCTCCGTCTCCCAGGCGGCGGCGAGGCTCTCCTGTTCCTCGCGTGACAGGCCCTGGACGTGCTCCCGGTGGTGCGGGTCGAGGGCGGCCAGGAATCGCTCGACGGTATCGATGGGCATGTCGCTCTCCTTGATCAGGGGGTGCCGGCCCGGTGGGGTCGCTGTCTCCAGCGTGAGCGGCGGACGAGCCGCACGGTGGGCGCCGTGGCCCACGCGCACCCGGACGGGGGAGGCCCGGTCGCGTACGCCGAGGCCGGTACACGGGGTTACTCCCCTCGTCGGACGCCGGCCGCGCCACCGTCCGGCACCGTGTGGCGGGTGAGAACAAGCCGCCCCGCACGCCGTGCCTTCCTCGTGGTCCATGTGGTCGCCTCCGCCGCTTGGCTCGGCCTCTCCCTCGGACTGCTCGCCCTCGGGACCGCCGCTGTCACCACGCAGTCCGCGGTGACCGTGGAGACCTCGGTCCGCGCGATGAAACTCTTCGCCGACTGGCTCCTGCTCCCCGTCGCCTTCCTCACCCTGTTCAGCGGTCTGGTGCTGTCCCTGGGTACCCCGTGGGGGCTGGCACGGCACCGGTGGGTCTACACGAAGTTCTGGCTGACCCTGGCCACGACCACCGCCACGCTCCTCGTGCTGCGCCCCGGGCTGGACTCGACGGTTCGGGACGTCGCCGCGGGCGAGCCGCTGCCCAGCTCCCGCGGAGTCCTGATGGGCCCGATCGTCTCCCTGACCGCATACGTCTTCATGACGGTGATCTCCGTGCTCAAACCCTGGGGCCTGACCCGCCGCGGCCGACGGCACCGCGCGTCCCAGCGCGCGGCCCAGACCGCTCGCCGCCTGACCGAACCGGTCTGACGCGGTTGCGGACCGGGCTCGGCGAGATCACGTCTGCGCACCTGGCGCACCGGGCCGTTGACCGCAGAGCCGGGGCCCGCCACGATGCCCGCCATGCCCTACATGCCGACCGCCGTCAGGGCCGTCCGCGTCATCCGCTTCCTCGTGGTCCCGGTCAGCGGCACCGTGGCCCTGCGGTTCGCGGTGGCGGGTGCCACGGTCAGGAGCGGTGCCTTCGGCGAGCTGATCATGGGCCTGCTGTTCCTCAAGGCCCTTCCCTTCGCCGCGCTGGCCGTGCTGTCGCTCGTCGTCGCGCTGAAGACCGCGAAGGGCGGCAACGGCGTCCGCGTCGGCGCGGTCGTCGCCGGCTGGCTGATGATCGGCACCGCGGTCGTCGGCGCCCTGACGCACCACAGGGCGTGGAGCGCCGGGGCCGTGCTGGGCGCCGTCCTGCTGTTCCTGGCCACGGGGCCCGACACGAGGGACTGGTTCGACACCCCGCGCCTGTGACGTTCCGCGCGGGCCCGGCGGCCGTGCCGGGACCGCGCCGCCGGCGGGGGGGGGGGGGGGGGGCCCCCCGCCCCCCCCCCCCCCCCCCCCCCCCCCGCGGCCCCCCCCCCCGCCCCCCCCCCCCCCCCCGCCCCCCCCCCCCCCCCCCCCCC
>NZ_JBIAXS010000020.1:0-153615 GCF_042896885.1 Streptomyces sp. NPDC001231 | reverse complement strand
GGGGGGCGGGGGGGGGGGGGGGGGGGGGGGGGGGGGGGGGGGGGGGGGGGGGGGGCGCCCCGGGGGGGCGGGGGGGGGGGGGGGGCCCCCGGGGGGGGCCCCCCCCCCCCCCCCCCCCGGCCGGGGCTCAGCCCCGCCCGTGCCGCTTGCCCAGCACTTCCAGCACCGCGCGTGCCATGGCCTCCTCGCCCCGGGCGTTGGGGTGGGCCGGGGCCGCGGGCGAGGCCGGCTGCAAGGGCTCGATCCAGCGGTCCGCCGGGGCCTTGCACATGTCGTGGCCGACCGTGGGCCGGTAGGTGTCGACGTACTCCGCGTGGTTCCACGCGGCCACCAGGCGGAGCATCGTGTTCAGCCGTTTCTCGGTGTCCCGCAGATAGGGGAAGTCCTGCGAGGCGAACGGCACCGAGGGAAAGCAGCCGCTGCCGTCGTCGGGCAGCAGGTCCGGGTAGCCGACGACGAGCACCCGGGCGTGCGGCGCCCTGGCGTGCACGGCCCGCAGCACGCGGTCCACCTTCGGTGCCGTCCGCGCGATGTCGAGCGCCAGCCGGTCGATGCCGGACGAGGCGTAGTGACGCCGGCAGGGGTCCCCGGTCGGCTGCTGGGAGCCGAGTTGGGCGCAGGTGGCGATGATGGAGCCGAACCCGACGTCGTTGCCGCCGATCTGGACCGTCACCAGGTCCGTGTCCTTGCGCAGGGCGTTGAGCTGGGCGTCGTTGGAGCCCTGAGGCTTCCACATCTCCTCGGTCGTCGCCCCGCCGCAGCTCACGTCCTCGAAGGAGGCGACCTTCCGCTCGGCCGCGACGAGCGACGGGTAATTGCGGTCCGAGCGACCGCAGTTGTCGTCGACCTGCCGTGGGATTCCGGGACCGGAGGTGTAGGAGTCCCCGAGCGACACGTAGTGCGCGGCGCGGCCGGACCCCGTGCCGGACCCGGCACCGTGCGCCGAGGCGGGCGCCGTGGAAGCGGCGACGAGGGCGCATCCGCCGAGCGCCGCCCCCACCGCGGCCGGCCACCGCCGGCGTCTCGCCACCGCCGCACCCGTGCGTTCCTGATGGTCCATCAGTTCTCCCCCCTGGGCCGGGACATCGCACGCCGTCGGCACCGGGGCACCGCCGTCGCACGTTCGACTGGGCTTGTATACCGTTCGGTAAGTCCCCGGGGCCAGAGGTGTGAAGCGGCGACGGTGTTCTCGCGGCGGCGGCCGGGGACGACGGCTGTGCCGTGCGCGGCGCACGGCGTCACTCCGGGATGGCCAGGGGCAGTTCGGCGGTGATCGTGGCGCCCTCGGGCGTGGTGCGGACGGTCAGGGTGCCGCCGATCTGCTCGACGCGCTCGTGCATGGACTGGATGCCGACGCCGGGTGTCCACGGCTCGGTGCAGCAGCCGGAGTCGGCGACCGTCACCCGCAGGTGGGTGCTGCCGCGCAGTTCCAGGGTGAGCGTTGCGGCGGTGACGGCGGCGTGCCGGGCGATGTTGGTGACGGCCTCCACCGCCACCCGGTAGGCGGCGACCTCGACGGCCGCGGGCAGTTGCGGCAACCGCTCCGGGGCGTCGACCGTCACCGTGAGGAGGCGGCCGTCGGCGACCCGCAGCGGGGCGGTGCGCTGGCGGATGGCCTCGACGAGGCCGAGCTCGTCGAGGGCGCGGGGGCGCAGCCCGTAGACGATCCGGCGGATCTCGGTGATCGTGTCGCCCACGTCGGCGCGCAGCGCGCGCAGCGTCCCGACCGCGTGCTCGGGGTCGGTGGCGATGAGGTTGACGACCGCGTCCGCCGTGTAGGCGATGCCGGTCAGGGTGGGGCCCAGCCCGTCGTGCAGATCGCGGCGCATGCGCCGCCGCTCCTCCTCCAGCGCGGTCACCGTACGGCCCCTGGACAGGCGCAGTTGCTCGCTGAGCCGGGCCGCGTGCAGGGCCTGCGCGAGCGGGGCCGCGACCAGGTCGACCACCGCGGCGGCCGCGCGGGGCAGCCGCAGATGTCCCGGCGGCAGACCGACCACGAGATCGCCCACCGTCTCACCGTCCGCGCGCAGGGCGGTGACCTGGACGTGGTCCGCGTCGACGGTGCCCGCGGTGGCGACCACGGTGTCCTCCTGGCGAAGCTCGACGCCGGGCACGCCGAGCGTGGTGCGCAGGGTGTGCAGCCACAGCGGGGGCGGGGCGCCGGTGGTCAGGTCCGTGCCGAGCCGGGTCAGCGTCTCCACCGGGTCGGCCGACCGGCCGAACAGCATCTCGTCCATCACCGCCTCGACATGACGCCGGACCGGCTGGTACCCGGCGGCGATCCCGGCCGCCAGCAGGGGCGGTACGCCCTTGCCCGGCCGGGCGCCCACCGCCAGCTCCCACACGGCGGCGGCACCCTCGTACACCGCGGCGCTCAACGCGAGCATGACGAGGAGGACGGCGGCGCCGCGTATCACCACCCGTACGTCCACCGCGCGGGGCGCGACCAGCGCCATCGTGATGGAGCCCGGCAGCAGCAGGGACACCGCGCCGACCGCCACAGCGGTGGCCGGGAAGCCCAGCGTGAGGGAGTTGTCCACCGCGAAGAGCAGCATCCCGGCCAGCGTCGTCGCGGCGGTACCCAGCACCAGCCACAGCACGCGGCGCCGGTCGTCGCCGGAGGTGAGCTCGAACAGCACCCAGGTGCCGGCGCACATCGCGGTCCCGGAGGCCACCCCGGCCGCGATCAGCGCCGGCTCGCCGCCCGTCATCGACGCGGCCGCGCAGCCCGCCCCGCAGACGGCGACCGAGGCCTCCGCCCAGCGCAGCGCCCGCGACACCGGCCGCACCTCGACGACGCGGAGGGCGGCCAGCGGCAGGGTGACCGTCGAGGCCAGCACCACCGGTACGACGGCGAGTTCCGGGACACCGGCCACGGCCAGGAGCGGTGCGCTCAGCAGCGCCGCCGCGGACAGGCCGAGCAGCCGGGAGGCGGCCGAGGCCCCGCGCCGGGCGGTGACCAGGGCGTACGACGCCGTCAGCCCGAGGCCGACGATGACGGCCCACAGGACCCACCGCCCGGACGGCGACGGCGGCGCCCACCACTGGGACGCGACCGACGCACCGGCGATCGGCGCGAGGGCCGCACACCGCAGAGCGGTCCGCAGGCGCGCGGTCATGAGGTGGTGCCGGACGCGTCGTCGCCCAGTCCCCGCTCGCGGGCGAGCAGGATGGCCTCGGTCCGGCCGCTCACCCCCAGTTTGGCGAAGATGGCGGACAGGTGGTTCGCGACGGTCTTGACGGCCAGTTCCAGCTCGGCCGCGACACGGGCGTTGCCGTGGCCGCGTGCCACCCGGTCGAGGATCTCGCGTTCGCGAGCGGTCAGTTCGGGGAAGGGATCGGCCGGCCGGGGCGGCGGTCCGACCTGGCCGAGCAGACGGGCCGCCACACCCGGCGCGATGACGAACTGACCGGTCGCCACGGACCGGATGGTGGTCAGGATCTCCTCCTGCTGGGCCCCCTTGAGGAGATAGCCGCGGGCCCCGGCACGCAGCGCCGACAGCACCGTCTCGTCGTCCTCGTACATGGTGACGACGAGCACCGCGACGTGGGGCAGCAGGGCGGTCAGTCGCCGGGTGGCCTCCACCCCGTCCATCGCCGGCATCCGGATGTCCATCACCACCACGTCGGGACGGCTCAACTGCGCCTCGCGCAGCGCCTCTTCACCCGTGGCGGCCTCCGCCACCACGTCCACCCCGGCCAGCGAGGTCAGCAGCGCGCTCATCCCGCGTCGCACTACGGGATGGTCGTCGGCGATGAGCACCCGGATGGGACGGGCCGCGGAGGTCATGTCCCGATGATGGCGGAGACCGGTTCCCGGAGGGGAGGCTCTTCTCCCGGGACGTACGGGAAAACCTCCCTGCCGCCGGGGACGGTCCACCGATGCGCGCCGGACCGGCGCCGGCGCATGCTCACCGCACCGGGTCGCCGCACCGGCGTCCCCGACTCCCGGACACAGGAGCCCAGATGAGCCAGACCAGCCGCACGGAAACCGTCCCCGGCCTCACCCGCAAGAACAAGGTGGGCCTCGTCCTCGCGGGTCTTCTGGGCCTGCTCGACATGACCAACTTCTTCACGCTCTCGGAACCTGACCCGGACACCCAGGGCCCGCCGATGGCCGTCGGCATCGCAGACGGCGTGCTCGGTGTGATCACGGTGCTCGCGGTCGTCTACACCTGGCGCACGCTGAACCGGACCGGCTCCCGTGTCGTGGCGGCCTCCCGGATCCTGTCGGTGGTCTCGGCCCTCCCGGCGTTCTTCGTCAGCGGTGTCCCGGCCGCGGTGGTCGCCCTGGTCGCCGTGTTCACGATCCTCAGCGTCGTCGTCATCGCCCTCGTCCTGACCCGCCCGGCGCCGGAGGCAGGAACCGCCTGACCGGCTCCGGGCACACACCGTGCCGCTAGGGCACCGGGGACGCATCCGCCACCGCAGGGGAGCGGCGGATGCGTCCCCGTGCGTCGTCCCGGCCGGCCTGCCCTCGTCCCGGTCGGCCCGCTGTCGTCGGGACGCCGAAAACGCCGTACGCGCCCGACGCCAGGGGCGTCGGGCGCGTACGGACGGCAGTGCGGTCAGCGCTGGGCCATGGCCCGGCCCTGGTTGAGCTGTGCGGTGAGGAGATGGGCGTCGAGCAGCGCGACGTCCGCGGTGCGGTCGGCCCGCGCGTAGCCGGCGAGCATGCGCTTGGTGAGGGTGAGGGCTTCCGGCGCGCGCCGGACGAGGGGCCTGATCCAGGCGTCGACGGCCGCGTCCAGCTCCTCCACGGGCGCGACCTTGTGCAGGAGGCCGAGCCGGTGCGCGGTGGCCGCGTCGAACGGTTCGCAGGTGAGCATGAGTTCACGGATCCTGGCGGATCCGCCCTCGGCGACCAGGCGGCCCATGGCGCCTCCCCAGGCGGGGGGCAGACCGAGGGCGATCTCCGGCATACGGAACCGGCAGGTGTCCGCCCCCGCTCGCAGGTCGCAGAAGGAGGCGAGCGCCAGGCCGGCGCCCACGACCCTGCCGTGGAGTCTGGCGATGGTCACCGCGTGCGAGTTCTCCAGGGCGTCGCACACGCGGTAGGCCTTGTCCACGATGCGGCGCATGGCGCCGCCGGTCGGGTCTTCCGCCAGTGCCGCCTGGAACTCGTCGCGGTCGGCGCCGAGGCAGAAGTCGTCGCCCTCCGCCGACAGCAGCAGCACCCGGATGTCGGGCCGTTCATGAAGGCTGTTGAGCAGGGAGACGAGGTCGTCGAGAGCCGCGACCGTCAGCGAGCTGTCCTGCGCCGACGGGTTGAGCCGGACCCGGAGGACAGGTCCGTCGTGCTCGACTTGTATCGCTTTGTAGGGGAAGTTGTCGAAGGTATTGGTCATTTCAATCATATGAGAGCGACATCCAGGTTCAGCGGGCGCCGGAAGGCCACGCGCGGCGCCCACGTCGGACGGCGCACGAGGGTGAGCCGCGGGAAGCGCCTGACCAGGTGGTGCAGGAGGGTCTGGGCCTCCAGCCGGGCCAGGGGCGCACCGAGGCAGTAGTGAATGCCGCCGCTGAAGGCCAGGTGCGCCGGTTTGCGGTGCAGGTTGAACAGCTCGGGGTCCTCGTGCTTGGCGGGGTCGCGGTTGGCCGCTCCCACCATGAGGTGGACCATCTCGTCCTTGCGCACCTCGACACCGCCCAGCTCGGTGTCCCTGGAGGAGACGCGGCTGATCACATGGGTGGGCGGGTCGTAGCGCAACGACTCCTCCACGGCGGCCGGCACGAGGTCGGGGTGGATGGTGAGCCGGTTCCACTGCCGGGGGTGTTCGAGGAGCAGCAGGGTCATGGTCGACAACAGGGTGGACGTCGTCTCCAGGGCCGCCAGCAGCACGAACAGCGCCAGGAAGTAGACGGCCTCGTCCGCCTTGTCCTGGTCGCTCTCCATGGCGTCCCAGAGGGTGATCCAGCGCGATACGGGGTCGTCGCCCGGGTGGGCCCGCCGCTCGCGCACCAGGTCCAGGAAGTAGGCGCGCAGCTCGGCCGTGGCCGCGTCGGACAGCGCCAGTTGACTGGCCGAGGGCAGCAACTCCTGGGTGAAGACCTGGTCGTGGGTCAGCTCGCGCAGCCGGGGGAAGTCGGCGCTCGGCAGGCCCAGCCAGTGCCCGATGGTGGCGACCGGCAGCTCCTCGCTGACCAGGGCGTTGAAATCGGCTTCCCCGTCGCGCAGTTGAACGGCGAGGGAGTCCATGAGCCGACCCGTGATACGGCCGACCGTGCCACGGATCTCCTCCATGGAGGTGCGGTCGAACATGCCGGCCGACCGGCGCACCCAGGTGTGTTCGGGGGGATTGAGGGCGGGCAGCGTCCTGCTCATCTCACGAGAGGAGGGGGCGGTCCACCGGGTGCCGTCCCCCTGCTGTTCTCGCCAGCGGGCGTCGGGCTCCAGCCACTCACGGTTGCGCAGTATCTGATCGCACAGATCGAAGCGAGTGACGAGATGACCTCCCCAGGGCGCTGCGACGACTCCGCCCCTCGACCGAAGCTCCGCGTAGATCGGAAAGGGGTTGGCCTGGCCCTTCGCTGTCCGTAGACGAGAGAAGAGCGAGACCGCAAAACGTCTGTCGGGGGGCGGAGTTACCGCTGTCTCCACGACGGCTCCTTTCTAGGTATCAGCCGCCATGCATACCCCAACGGTGGCTTAAACATACGAGATGACTATGCGCGTTGGGGTTGCCTTCGTCACTCCCCTCGGGTCCATGCCAGGAAGCGGCTGAACATGCCCGCCTTGGGCTTGGCCGCGGACGTCACCGCAGGCCTGGGCGCCGCGGTGGCGGCCATCGGGGCGACGGGGGCGGCCGCCTGCTGCGTCTGCGCGGGCGTCGGCGCCACGGCCCGGGGCGTGAACCGGACCGGGAGCGTCACCAGCGAACGGCTCCAGGGGGCCGGAACCCAGCTCAAGTCCTTGAACGGCACGCGCACTTCGACGTCGGGCAGCCGGTTGAGGAGCGACTCGACGGCGGTCACGGCGATCATGAACGCGGGGTCCTTGGCCGGACAGGCGTGCGGGCCGGCGCCGAAGGCCAGATGCGCCTTCGCGCTGAGCTGCTCCCGGTGCTCGGCCAGCCGGGGATCGGTGTTGGCCGCCGCGAAGGAGATGAGGACCGGGTCGTTGGCCTTGAGCGTCCTGCCACCCAACTCCACGTCGTGGGTCGGGTAGTGGGCCGCGTAGTTGGCGATCGGCGCGTAGTTCCACAGGACCTGCGTGACGGCGTCCTCGATCGGCAGGCCGGCCTGCCACCCCTCGTCGAGGATCAGCGCGCTGCTCGTGCCGATGGCCGCCGCCAGGGGAGCGGTGCCTCCGGAGAGCAGGGTCACCAGCTGGTGCAGCACCTCCTCGTCGGTCAGCCCCGCGGCGTGCTCCATCAGACGGGTGGTCAGGTCCTGTCCGGGACGGCGCCGCTTGAGGGCGATCAGCTCCGCGAGCGCCTCGCCCAGTACCTGGTCGGCGTTGGGGGTGCCGTCGAAGATGCCGCTGATGCCGACGATGACGCGGTCGCCGATCTCCGGCGGGCACCCGAACAGGTCGCTGAAGACCAGCAGCGGCAGCGGCTGGGCGTAGTCGGCCATCAACTCGGCCTGGCCCAGTCGGTCGGTGCTGAACCGGCTGATCAGGTAGTCGGCGGACTGCTGGGTCTGCCGCACCAGTTGGAGCTCGTTGACGCTGGCCAGACTGTCCGTGACCGCCTGGCGCAGGCGGGCGTGCGCCGCGCCGTCACTGAACAGCGCGTTGGGCCGGTACCCCATCATCGGCAGCGCCGGGCTGTCCTCGGGGACACGTCCCTGGTTCAGCGCGTTCCAGCGCCGGGAGTCCCGGACGAACGAGGCGGGGTTCTGGAGGATGTACAGAGCGGCGTCGTAGCTGGTGACCAGCTCGACCTGGACGTCCGGGGCGACGTCGACCGGCGCGCTCGGGCCGAGGGTGCGCAGGTACTCGTAGTGGCTGTCGGGATCGGAGCCGAACTGGGCTCCGTAGACCGGGACATTGGCGTGGGCGGGGCAGCCGGGAGGTGGCCCCTGTATGCCGGGACGCTGCTGCATGAGCGGGTGGCTCCTAAGAAATGAGGGACAGGAGGTGGTGCACGAGGGTGATGAGGGCCTGCGCCGCCGAGTTCTGGTCCCGTACGTCACAGGCGACGACGGGGGTCTCCGCGGACAGGTTCAGGGCCTCGCGCACCTCCGAGAGCGGGTAGTTGGTGGTGCCTTCGAAGCGGTTGACGCCGATGGCGTAGGTCAGGCCGAAGCGCTCGACCAGGTCGAGGACCGGGAAGGACTCGGAGAGCCGCTCGGGGTCGACCAGCACCAGGGCGCCGAGCGCGCCCCGGGACAGCTCTTCCCACATCTCCTTGAAACGTTCCTGACCGGGCGTTCCGAAGAGGTAGAGCACCACCTCGTCGCTGATGGTCAGGCGGCCGAAGTCCATGGCGACCGTCGTGGTCGTCTTGTCCGGAGTTCCCGACAGGTCGTCAAATCCCACACTCGCTTCGGTGATCTCCTCTTCGGTCCGCAAAGGCTCGATCTCGGAGATACTTCCGATGCACGTGGTCTTCCCGACTCCGAAGTGGCCCACCACAAGGATCTTGACCGCGGTGGAGACCGCTGAATCCAGGTACACGTATCACGCTCCGAATCGGGCTTTGAGGCCGTCGAGTACCGCGCTGAGGATTTCTCGATCGACACGTTCGGCGCGGGGGACGGGCTTCCTCGTGATGACGAGGCCGCCCTCTTCCAACTCCGCCAGAAGAATCCGGACGATACCCAGCGGCAGGTGCGTATGGCCGGCCACTTCGGCGACGGACAGAAAGCCGTCCGTGACCATCTCCAGAACCTGGCCCGCCTCCGGGGAAAGCATGCGACCGGCGGCGGAGGCACCGTCCTCCGCGGACACCAGGGTCGTGCGCTCGTAGGCGTGGTCCGGGGGCAGGGAACGCCCGTTCGTGACCACGAACAGAGGCACTAATGCCGAGGTCAGCTCAAGATCGGGCTCGTCGTTCACTTGCTGCTCACCGCCCCCTGTGGTGACAGATGCGCGCTCAGCCGAGGCACCACCTGGTGCAGCCGGGTCGTGAACTCCTCGATGTCGGCGTCGTGGTCGGCCGCCGCGGCCAGGAAGGCGCGCTGACCGGCCGAGATCAGGAAGATCCAGCCGTGCTGGAACTCGATGACGGTCTGCCGCCACCGGGCGTGCTCGTGCACACCGGCGAACTGCGAGGTGGCGCGGCTGTAGGCGTGGATGCCCGTCATCGCCGCCGAGATCGTGTCCGCCAGGTCCTGGTTCATTCCCGTGGTGGCACCGCGGGGCAGACCGTCGGCGCCCAGCAGCACCGCGTGGCGGGCGCCCCGCACCTCGCCGACCGCCTCGTCGAGGTCGGCGATCGGGACGCCGGTTCCCCGCCTGCCGCCCAACTGGCCCCCGGCACGGTCGGAACGCTCGGCCGCGGCCTCCGCGTTGACCCTGGGGGGCGAGGTGAGGTTGTTGCCGAGCCGGGCGACGAGCCGGTGCATGCGGAAGGAGATCTGCTGCATGTCGACGTCGGGCGCCGCGGCCGCGGCGAGGTAGGCACCCTGCCCCGCCCCGATCAGGAAGATCCAGCCGTGGGAGAACTCGATGATCGTCTGGTTCCACTGCCTGTCCTCGCCGGGACCGGCGAAGTGGGAGGTCGCCCGGCTCAGCGCCTGCATCCCCGCCATGGCGGCGGATATGGTGCGCACGTCCTTCTCCGACATGCCGTCGGTCGCGCCGCGGGGGAGACCGTCTGCGGACAGCAGAACAGCGTGCCGCGCCTTCGGCACGTTGCTCACGATGTCCTCGAGCATCCACGACAGGTCGTTGGTCATGCGTTATCGGACCCTTCGAACGGAGCCGCGGAGAGGTTCCGGCCCGAGAGCGTGCCGCGCTGGAAGGCTCCCAGGCTTCGGCCGGCGCGGCCGGCCTCGTCCGGCGGCGCGACGGACTGTCCCGAGTCGTCGCGGTCGGGCAAGCTGTCGGGAACGGCGTCGGGAACACTGGCGATGGGCACCTGGCGCGCCCCCCGCTTGGGCAGACCGTGCGCGGTGCGCGGACCGGACTCGGACCGGCCCGTCGCGCTGCGGATCGGGCTGACCTGGGAGACCTCGGTCGGTTCGGTCGGCGTGGTCTCCTCCTCGGTCCACAGCTCCTCCGGCAGCAGGACGACCGCCCGGACGCCGCCGTAGCGGGAGATGCCGGTGACGTCCACCCGGAACCCGTACTGCTGGGCGAGCAGGCCGATGACGGGGAAACCGAACTTCGGCTGGTTGCCCAGCTGGGACAGCCGGGGGCGGAACTCGCCGGACAGCAGGGTGGACGCCTTCTGCCGGTCCTCGTCGTTCATGCCGACACCGGCGTCGTCGATGACGATGCACAGGTTCTTCTGCACCCGCTGGAAGGTCACCTCGATCGGCGAACCCTGCTGGGAGAAACTGGCGGCGTTGTCGAGGAGTTCCGCGACGGCGAGAGCGACCGGGGAAACGGCGGACGCCTTCAACGCGAAACCGGTCTGCTGCATGATTTCGACGCGGCGGAAGTTGCGAATCTGTCCCTGCGCGCTGCGCACCACGTCATAAACACTGGCGGGCTTACTGCGGCGACCCAGCGGCGCACCGCACATCACCGCAATACCCTGAGCCTTCCGCGCCATTTGCGCATTGGCGTGGTTCACTTCCAGCAGATCCGCCAGTACGGCGTGGCCGCCGTACTTCCGCTGAATTTCCTCAAGGAGTGCCAACTGCTCGGCCGCAAGGCTCTGCAGAAAGCGGGCCGAACCCTTGAGAACGGCCTTGGTGCTCTCCTCGGCCCCCTCTTCGGCTTCTTGGATGGTCTGGTCGTGCTCGGCCTTGTGACGCTGCAATTCATGCCACACCGTGGCAAGTTGCCCCTCGGCCTCGCTCAGCTTCTGTGTGTAGGCAGCCTCGGCCTGGCTCTTTTTCGTCGTGATGGCATTATTTCGACGATAGAGCACCAGGGCCGCGGCGACGGCGAGCACCACCGCGGCAACCAGGCACCAAACAAGTGCGTCTCGAATCATGGAAACCTTTCCTGGCGTTTAGCCTGCAGCCGTCGGTGGGTGGCGCCTCGTGGGAGTCCGCGGCACAACCGCTCAGAGCGACCCGACCGCTGTTGCGTTGAGAGCAGGCCGACCTCAATGCAGTGCCCGAGCCGAGTGGACCAAGGTCACAGACGCGGGGATGCTATCACTGACTTAGGGCACCCTCCGCAACTCCTCGAGAGCAAGTGCCCGGCATCGTTCGCCACTTGGCCGCGTCCTGATATGCGGGGTGTTGCCTTCCCGCAGCCGGGACGTTAACCGTTATGTGTTCGCTACATAAGGCGGATTGCGGGATATCTACGATTTATACGGTCAAGTCCCCACGCTCAGCGTGGATCTGACGGACCATCGCGAGCCCGGCGCACCACACGCTCACAACCCCGCACCGCTTTTTTCACAGACGAGGCTGCCCACGCCCACAGGTCATTACGCAGGGACGCCTCTCGGGCGTTCAACGGTTCCGTCGTGCGACACGGTCAGCGGGTCGAAGGCGATCCGGGTGCGCGCGCCGCCGGCCCAGGTCACTTCCACGCCGGTCTCGTCGGCCACGCACCGGGAGACGGCCTGCGCCAGGGGCGCGGGATCCGGCCCGGCAGTCAGCGTGGCGAGACTGACGCGCACACACGTGCCCTCCGCCCGTCCCGTGAGGCGCGGCACCCGGGCCCGCCGGGTGCAGGCGGTGTCCCGGGGAGCGCGGACCGTGCCGGGGGCGGGGTCCCAGCCGTGCAGCCCGTGCAGCGCCGAGACCACCTCCTGCTCCGGTCCGGTGGCCCAACCGGTGTGCGTGACACGGGAATCGGCCGGGGCTCCGACCACCCGGTGCACCCGGAGTTCGTGACGTCCGTACGCCACCGTGACGCTCTCCACCCGCAGGCCCGGCACCATCGGAGGCCCGGTGACGAAGACGGGCCGGTGCCAGGACGCCGCCCGACCCCAGCCGTCGCCGTGGCCGGCGCCCAGCGGGTGGATGCGCCGCCGGGTGCTGGGCCGGCCGTCCACCTCCACCGACAGGTGGTTGTCCGCCACGTTCCCGGGCGCGGTCGGGCCGGTCCGGGTCGAGTAGGCCTGTCGCCCGTAGTGCGGGGCGTCGCCGGCCGCCGCCTCGCCCACGTGCGGAGCGACGTGGTCGCTGCCGTGGTTGTGCAGCCGTACGATCCCGTCGGCGCGGGTCGACTGCACCAGCAGCCCGGCGGCCGGCAGGGCGAGCACGCGGTCGCGCTCCTCCACCGGCGCGGGTGTCTCCACCGCCGTCCACAGCGGATGGGTCGCCGGCGCCAGCAGCGACACGAACGCCTTCGACGCCCAGTACGGGGAGGCCGGCCCCGAGTACGCCTGGAGCGTGGCCTCGTGCGGACCGTGCCAGCCCAGGCTCAGCAGACCGTCGCCGGTCAGCGCGCCCCGGTCCAGGAAGTACCGCAGGCTGCCGCTCAGGAGGCGGCGCGAGGTGCCCGGAGCCAGCGGCGTGTGGCCGGTCAGGGCGCCGAGCCCGACCGCGGCCGACGCGGCGAAACGGTAGGTGAGGGAGCGCCCGTAGTGCACGGGGGCGCCGTCCCCGCCGAACATCAGCGAGAGGCTCTCCAGGTGGGCGCGCAGCCGGTCGCCGTAGCGGGCGAGGAGCGCGGTGTCGCCGCCGAGGTGGGCGTCGAGCACCGGATACAGGTGCAGCGCCCAGCCGTTGTAGTGGTCGAAGGCCCGGCCGTCGCCGTCGGAGTACCAGCCGTCGCCCGCGTACCAGCCCTCCAACAACTCCAGCGCGCGCTCCCGGACCCGGGCGGTCTCCGCGTCGCCGCGCCCCACCGAGTCCAGGAACCCCGCGACGGTGAACGGGAAGAGGTACCAGTTGTTCGGCGCGGGCGTGTGCCGCAGCGCCCCGCGCAGCCAGGCCTCCGCCCGGTCCCGCACGCCGTCGTCGAGGTGCTTCCACAGCCAGGGCGCGGTCAGCCGCAGGCCGAGCGCGACCGACGCCGACTCGACCATCGGCTGGCCCCGCACATGGTGGTCGAGGATCAACGGCCAGGACTCCGTGTCGTCGCGGCCGGGCGTACGGGTGCCCGAGGCGAGGCCGCGCGCGTAGCGCTCCAGCAGGCCGCGCGGGTCGTCCCCGCCGGCACCGGCCACGCGGAAGGCGGTGGCGAGAAAGGTGCGGGCATACCCCTCCAGTCCGTCGGACCGCGTTCCCGAACGCGAGGGCCGCCCCGGCAGATCGAGCAGGGCGTCGCCGGGGGTGCTCCACCGCCAGGCCGCCGCCGTCAGGCCGTCCGCCACCGTTTCCCAGTGCGCCCGGGTGTAGCCGGTGTACGGGCTCGACACGCGGTCCTCGGCGGGGAGTTCGAGAGGGTTGCTCATGCGGGGAAGGCCGGCCTTTCGTGTCGTACGGGACGGTGGAAGCCGGAGCCCGAGGCCCAGCGGGCGGTCCCGGCCAGGGCCGGCTCGGCCAGGCGCCGCCGTGCGTTGCCCTCGGATCCGGCGAGGTGCGGGGTCAGGAGCGCGTGCTCCCAGTCCCGCAACGGGTGGTCGGCGGGCAGGACTTCGGGTTCGGCGACGTCGAGGACGGCCGCGGCGGCGTCCGGCGACATGGCCGGCGCGGCCCGGGGCCGGAAGCCGGGGCCCGGTCCGTCGCCGGTCACCCGGCGGCTCCCGTGGCCGGGGCGCCGCGCCAGGGGCGCTTGTGCTGCGGGAGGCCGAGGACGGGTGCGGGCAGGGCGAGTTGAGAGCCCATGATCACCACCGGGTAGGATGCGGACGGAAACGGGCGGAGCCGTTCCACGTCTACCGGACGAGGTTCGCCGGATACAGGCGCTCCTCGGACAGCGTGACGACCGAGGCGCGGGATCCGCCCCCGGTCCGCGGTGGCTCACGTGTCGCCGTGGACACGATCCGGCTCGCGCACAGGGCGCCGGGCGTCATCCGCCCTTACCTGTCCGGGTCGTTGCCCGTTGTTTCGCCGCGTTGCCGCTCATCACGGCGGGCCTGTCGTGGCGTTCGGGGGCAGGTTGGCGTCAGTGGCTCGGACTGCCCTCGTGGGCACCGGCGCTGGCGGTCACCTGCGGCTGTCGCACGGGCGTCGCGACGGGTACCCGGCCGCGATCCATCGGCGCACCACGGCCCGCGGCAGGTGCCCGTCGGCCGCGATGACGTCCTCGGGTATGCCGGAGGACCAGGCGGCCAGCGCCGCCCTGTGCAGTGCGGCGGCGCGTACGGCGAGGCCGGCCCGGTACGCGGCCGCGGAGCCGCGGGCGAGCTTCGGGGCGTCCTCGGCCAGTTGCCGGGCCGCCCGGCGGACGGCGCGGCGGGCGCGCAGCACGTCGAGGTCGCTCATGCCGCCACCGCCTTCCGCTCCGTGCCGAGGTTGGCGTCGCCCGGATGCCGGCGCGGGTCCCGGACACCGGACTCCGGGGCCGGCCGTGCGACGAGCCGCTCCAGCCCGCCCGCCGGGCTCCTGGCCAGGGAGACGGCGGCCCGCAGGGCCGTGGTCCTACAGCTGTCGCGCCGCACCCGCGGCCCGGTCGCGGCCACCCCGCAGTCGGTGCCACGAGCACCGCCGCCCTCATGCGGGATGACGCCGCCGAGGAAGCCGATGCCGGAGACGACGCAGGAGGCGGTCCGGGTGGGGCCGCCGGAGTCGCAGTCGGCGCAGGCCGCCGGCCGGAGAGCGACATCGAACGTGGTCGGGTTCGCCATGGAACCTCCCCTCGCCCCGTGGGAGCGGGGCAGGACGAGGGCACGGCAGCCGCCGGCGGCGCGGGGCCGCGGGCTACCGGATGCCCGAGGAGCTGGGGGACACGGGAACGCGGGGCCGGGGACGGCCCGGACTACTACTGGAGTCCATGTCTCTCACCTCCTCGGCGTTGGCGGCGGACCTCCACCATAGTTGCACGGCAACGCAATTACATACCCGGACGGTCCCGTCAGTCGACCGGCCACGTATGGCCCGGGGCGTTGAGGTGCATGTAGTCGACGTACTGCTGCGTCATGCGCCGCAGCGCCTCGTGCCGGCCGCAGTGGGTGGTGGCGTCGATGTGGTGGAACATCTCCTTCTGCCAGATCGCACCGTTGCGGCCGGTGACGCACCGCTGCTCGATGATGCCGAGCAGCGGCTCGCGCCAGGCGTCGTCCATGCCGGACTGCTCCAGCCCACGGTGGGCCAGCGGCAGCAGCCGCCGCAGCACGAGTTCGGGCACCGGCACCTCACCCATCCCGGGCCAGTACAGCCGTGCCTCCATGCCGTGCCGCGCCGCCGTGTGCAGGTTCTCCTCGGCGGCCGAGAAGGACATGCGCGACCACACCGGCCGGTCCTCCTCCACCAGGGCGCGGGTGAGCCCGTAGTAGAAGGCGCCGTTGGCGAGTGTGTCGGCGACGGTCGGGCCGGCGGGCAGCACCCGGTTCTCCACCCGCACGTGCGGCTTGTCGTGGTCGATGGCGTAGACGGGGCGGTTCCAGCGGTAGATGGTGCCGTTGTGCAGGGTGAGCTCGCCCAGCTCCGGGATGTCGCCGCGGTCCAGTGTCTCCGCGGGGTCCTGCTCGTCGCACAGCGGCAGCAGCGCCGGGAAGTAGCGCAGGTTCTCCTCGAAGAGGTCGAAGACGCTGTTGATCCACCGCTCGCCGAACCACACCCGGGGCCGTACCCCCTGCACCTTGATCTCCTCCGGGCGGGTGTCGGTGGCCTGCTCGAACAGCGGGATACGGGTCTCGTGCCACAGTTCCTTGCCGAACAGGAACGGTGAATTGGCCGCCAGCGCGACCTGGACCCCGGCGATCGCCTGCGCGGCGTTCCAGTAGCCGGCGAACTCCTCCGGGGAGACCTGAAGGTGGAACTGGGTACTGGTGCACGCGGCCTCGGGAGTGATCGTGTCGGCGTAGGTCCGCAGCCGGTCCACGCCGTCCACCTCGATGTGCAGGTCCTCGCCCCGGGCCGCGAAGACCTGGTCGTTGAGCAGCCGGTAGCGCGGGTTCTCCGACAGCGCCGCCTCGCCGACGTCCTCCTGCCGCAGCGTGGGCAGGATGCCGATCATGATCAGATGCGCGCCCACCGAACCGGCACGTTCCTCCGCGTGGTTCAGCGCGGCGCGGATCTCGGACTCCCAGGCGTCCGGGCCGCCCTCGGTCAGCCTGCGGGGCGGGATGTTGATCTCGAGGTTGAACCGGCCCAGCTCCGTCGCCCAGGCGGGGTCCGCGATCGCCTCCAGCACGTCGCTGTTGCGCATCGCGGGCTCCGCCCCGTCGTCGCCCAGGTTCAGCTCGATCTCCAGCCCCACCTGGGGCCGCTCGGACTCGAACCGTGACTCGCGCAGCATCTGCGCGAACGCGTCGAGGCACTGCTGCATCTTGATCCGGTACCGGCGGCGGTCCTCGCGGGTGAAGACCAGCGCCGGGACGTCACGTCCCATCGGCCCTCCCGGAACCCTCTCCTCGGACACCTCACCCCCCTTAGCGTCGCACCACCCGGCGACCCTGACCAGGCGAGGGCGGGAGGGCCCGCGCTCCGCACCGGGCGCGGGCCTGTCGCGGCCGCTCCGGGCGGTCACCGCGACCGGGCGAGCCGCTCCACCCGGGCGTGGACGTGTTCCACGTGGTGCTCGGACTCCGGCTTCATCAGGACGCTGCGCAGGACGCGGGCGCCGTCGGCGTCCGCCGTGACCTTCGGGTGGCGGTCCGTGAACGCCTCACGGCCTGCCCTCAGCGTGCTCAGGAACACGGGGTCGGGGCCGGTCATGCCGTCGTCGAGGATGCGCGCGGAGGCGGCGTCGACGCCGCTCAGCGTGGCGGGATCCACCGCCGGGAAGTAGGTGACGATGTCCAACTCGGGCCGCTGGTACAGCTCCAGGATCTCGGAGGCGTCGATCAGGTCCGCCCACCTCAGCGCGGCCCGGCGGCCGGCCGCGAGGACGCCGCCCAGACCGTCGGGCGTGGGCGGGAGAAGCCGGAACGTGAGCCACAGGGCGGCCGCCGAGGCGCCGGCGCGCGAGCACTCCAGGCTGATCTCGCCGAGGTGCAGTTCGGCGGAGGTGAAGTAGGTGTACGGGGAGTCGTGCAGATAGAAGCGTCCCACCTCCGGGTCGCGGAAGAGGACGGCACCGCAGCCGTAGGGCTGAAGTCCGTGCTTGTGCGGGTCGACGACGACCGAGTCGCACCCGGCGATCGCCCGCCACGGCTCGGGCGGCAGCCCCGCGTCACCGTCGGCGCCCGCGAGCAGGGTGAAGAAGCCGCCGTACGCGGCGTCGACGTGGACGCGGACGCCGTGACGCCGCGCGAGGGGTACGGCGTCGTGGATCGGGTCGACGGCCCCGAGCCCCGTGGTGCCCGCGGTGACGACCACCGTGCCCACCCGGCCGGTCCGCAGCAGGTCCTCCAGCGCGCCGAGGTCCATACGGCCCCGGTCGTCGGTGGGGACGGAGTGGCCCTCCACGCCCAGGACGCGGCACATGCGGCCGTGGGTGTAGTGGGCGTCCTCGCTGTAGGCGACGCCCCTCCCGGGGTGGAGTTCCCGGGCGACATGGAGGGCTTCGAGGTTGGCGATCGTGCCGCTGGTGGTGAGGTGGCCGAGGTGGGTGTCGTAGCCGAACATCGCGGCGAGTTGCGCGACTGCCTCCCGTTCCATGCGGGCGGTGGCCGGACCGCCGTCCAGGGCGTGGTTGTTGGGGTTGATCAGCATGGCGGTGAGGTAGCCGGCCACGGCCGCGGGGTGCGGGGGCTTGAGCATCTGGCCCACGTAGGACGGGTGGAAGAAGGGGTAGTTGTCCTTCAGCCGGCCGGTGAACTCCTCGAAGGCGGCGGCGAACCGGTCGTCGTCGACCTGGAGCGACGGGTGCGGCTGGTAGGGGGCGAAGGTGTCGGCCCACTCCTGTATCGCCTGGGTGGCTCGGCCGAGCCAGTGCTGCAGGTCCACTGCTCTCCCTCTCTCCGGCTCTCGTGCGGACCCGGCCACCATAGAACTTCGTTGACTGATCAGCAATTGATTGCTCAGTGATTGAGTTGTCGGTAGGTGATTCGGCAGTAAAGTAGGCGGGACGGGACCGCGCAGCGCCGAAGTGGGAGAGGACGTCAGGCAGGTGAATGACACGACCCGGCAGGACGACGAGGCCGCCCGTGCCGCGAACAGTCCGCTCGTGCACGACTTCGGCCTGCTGATCAAGGCCGCCACCCGCCTGGAGCAGCGGATCGACACCGCTCTGCGTCATGAGTGCGGGATCGGCCACACGATGTTCGAGGTCCTCATACGGCTCTGCCGGCAGCCGGACGAGGAGGTCTCGCAGCGTGTGCTCGCCACCGACCTCACCCTCACCAGCAGCGGCATCACCCGCCTGGTGGACCGTATGGAGGAGGCCGGCCTGGTCCGGCGCGTGCCGTCCCCCGAGGACCGCAGAAGCGTCCTGGTGGAGCCGACCGAACAGGGCCGTGCCGTCTTCCTCCGGGCCGCGGCCGTGCACGCGGACGTCGTCGAGCGCTACTTCGTCACACCGGTGGCGGGCGACGACTACGCCCGGCTGACCGGCTCGCTGCGGGAGATCCACCAGGCACTGCGCGACGGCACCGGCTGAGAGGCCCCGCCCCGAATCCATCGGTGCCGGTCCTGCCGAGCCGCCGTCGGGTCTTCCGGTCTTACGGCCCGGTCTTACGGCCGCCCGAGCCGGCGGACGGCGCTCTCCGGTGGGCGCTCGCGCAGCGCGCCGTAGGCGAGGAAGTACGCGGGCAGCCGCCGGACCAGCCGGGATCCGGTGAGCAGGCCGGCGGTGCGCCGGGCCCGGTCGGCGCTGCCGAGGGGTTGCCGCCCCCGCAGGACGGGCGCGATGAATCCGGCGTGGGCGGCCCGTTGCAGCCCCTGCGTCACGACGGTGGTGGGACGGCGGCGGCGCTGCACGGCGCGTACGTCGCGCAGGCCCACGGTCCCTCGGCGCAGCGGCTCGACCAGGTGCCGGGCGGCGGCGACGGCGTCCTCCACGGCGAGGTTGATGCCGATGCCGAAGACCGGGGACATCGCGTGCGCCGCGTCGCCGATGCACAGCAGCCCCGGCCGGTGCCAGCGGCGCAGCCTGTCCAGCCGCACGTCCAGGAGCTTGACCTCGTCCCAGGAGCGCAGGGTGTGCGTGCGGTCCGCGACCCAGGGCACGGCGGTGGTGAAGTCGGCCAGGAAGCGGTCGAGGCCGGCGGCGCGGCGCTCGGCGTCGGTGCCCTTGGGAATGAGCGCGGCGCACTGCCAGTACGACCCGCGGTCGATCATCGCCGTCAGGATGCGGTCGCCCGCGCCGCCGACCAGTCCGCTCGGGTCGCCGTCGTGCCGCGGCAGCCGGAACCACCAGGCGTCCATCGGGCAGTCGAAGCGGCGCAGCCCCAGTTCCGGCCGCGAGCGGGCCAGTGAGCCGCGGCCGTCGCAGGCGACCGTGAGGACCGCGCGCAGTTCACCGGTGCGGCCGTCGGAGGTGCGGTAGCGCACCCCGGTGACCCGTCCGTGCTCGATCAGGAAGGAGGTCGCCTCGGTGTTCATGCGCACGTCGAAGGACGGCTCGCGTCGGGCCTCGTCCACGAGGAGGTCGAGCAGGTCCCACTGGGGCACCATCGCGACGTAGTTGTACGGGCCGGGAAGCGCCGCGAGGTCCGCCACCGTCACCATCGACCGGCCGGGTCCGGCGGGCAGTTGGACGGTGCGCACCCGGCGCTGGGGCAGCCGCGCGAAGCGCTCGGCCAGTCCCAGGTCGTCCAGCAACGCCAAGGTCGAGGGGTGCACGGTGTCGCCGCGGAAGTCGCGCAGGAAGTCGCCGTGCTGTTCCAGCACGGTCACGGGGACGCCCGACCGGGCCAGCAGCAGGGCGAACACCATGCCCGCGGGACCGCCCCCCACCACACAACATGTGGTCCGCTCCATCACGGCCCTGCCTCTCAGGAGAGCAGTAATTCATCAGATGATGAAAATTATACTCCTCGAGGGGCGGGCAGAGCCCCCTGAGCGGTCCGGAACCACGGTCCGGAACCACGGTCCGGAACCACGGTCCGGAACCACGGTCCGGAAGCGCGATCCGAACCGCGGCCCGGAGGCGGGTCCGACGTGCCCGGCGGGCGCAGGTGTCACCCGTTCCCGCCGGGAGAGACCGGTCCATGGCGCGGGCCGGTGTCGATCCGTGTCGGTCAGCACTGGTCAGTGCTGGTCAGTGCTGGTCAGTGCTCGTCAGTGCGGCTCAGAAGGAGACGCTGACGCTCGCCTGACGGTACTGGCCGACGGTGCCGAGGACCTGTTCGCCGGTGGCGGCGACCTGGCCCAGCAGGTCCGAGTCGCTGACCTCCGTGGGGCCGACGGCGATGCCGGCGTGCGGGCTCAGGCCGCCGGAGATGTCGTCGAGCGCGGCCTCGGAGATCTCGGCCGTCTGGATCCGGGGAGCGGTGTTCATGAAACTTCCCTTCGTACCGATGTCCGCCGACGGGGGCCGACCCGCTGGGGACAGGGTGCGGGTCGCGACTGGATCACCCCCGCGACGCGAAGGATCCAAGCACGGGGCAGGCCGGGGTCTCCACTCAACCGGTACGGCGCATGAGGGGGGTTGACCGCACCGGTGACCCATCTGTGCAGGCGTGCCCACGACTTCGGGGACACTTCGACACACGCCGTACGACAATCGGGTGCCGATTCCGTCCCCGCCGTTGTTCCGAACGCGTGACTCACGTGCGGTGATGCGCGACCGTCGCGTCTTTGTGTGGTTTCATGAATCTTTGTGTCCTCTTTGCGTATTCAGTGCGCGGGTTTACCAAAGACGGATGGCTGTTCGACGCTGAAAACGGGCTGTCATTGATCGGCTGTGGGCCATATGGATGGTCGGCACGGGCCGCTGACCCCCGCACGGCTTCGTTCGGCCCGCGGCCGGCCCGCGGACGGCTCCGGAGAACGGGAGACCGACCCGGACAACGGGATTGGGCCCTTCCCGACCTAGCGAGGGGCAGCCGCGGCCAAGAACGCCCTCGTTCCCTCGTGCGGAGGTATGGAGAGGGCGTCAGTAGTCCGAATGCGACGCTCAGGTGGTGGGGCGTCAGGATTCCGCTGAAGGTGATCACGTCGCGGCTGCGATTCCCGATTGAGTGGGCGTTGGGCCGGCTCTCGCAGTCGTGACGGAAGGAACACCCATGCGTATCACCCGTACTCTGTTCACCTCCGCGGCCCTGGCCGCGGCTGTGGCGTTCTCCGCCCCTGCTGTGAGCGCGCTGACCCTGACCGCGCTCCCCTCCTCGCAGCAGCAGGCCGTCAAGGCCGACGACTCCGGCGGCGAGGACTCCGACGACAACGACAGCGACGAGGGCCAGAAGAGCGAGGGCCGCGGCGACGACGAAGGCCGCGACAACGGCGACGAGGGCCGCGACTACGGCGACAAGGGCGGCGAGGGCCGTGACAACGGCGGCGAGGACCGTGGCGAGGGTCGCGAGGGCCGTGACAAGGGCGGCAAGGGCGGCAAGGGCGGTGGCGAGGGCCGTGAGGGCCGGCCGCACGGTGGCGTGCACGCCGGTGGCGGAGCCCTGGCCATGTTGAAGGCCGACAGCGAGCGCGGTGGTCGTGACGAGGACGAGCGCGGTGACCGTGAAGAGGGTCGCGAGGGCCGTGACAAGGGCGGCAAGGGCCGTGGCGAGGGTTGCGACGACGGTTGCCGTGAGGGTCGTAAGGGCCGGCCGCACGGTGGCGTGCACGCCGGTGGCGGAGCCCTGGCCATGTTGAAGGCCGACAGCGAGCGCGGTGGTCGTGACGAGGACGAGCGCGGTGACCGTGACGAGGGTCGCGAGGGCCGTGACGACGGCGGCGAGGACCGTGGCGAGGGTCGCGAGGGCCGTGACAAGGGCGGCAAGGGCGGTGGCGAGGGCCGTGAGGGCCGGCTGCACGGCGGCGTGCACGCCGGCGGTGGCGGGCTGGCCCAGTCCTCCAACACCCTGGGCCTCGGGGCGGGTGCCGCGCTGCTGCTCGGCGGCCTGGGCGCCGGTGCGTACATGCTCCGCCGCCGTCAGGCGTCGGACCCCTCCGCGGCCTGATCGGGCTGCTCTTGCTTGTCGCTGGGCTGCCGCGGTCCGCGTCACCTCCCCAGGAGGGCAGCGCGGGCCGCGGCAGCGGCGGCCGACCCCAACCGTCGCCCGCGGCCAGTACCACCTCTTGACGAAAGGCACCGTCCATGGCTTCTCAGCAGCCGCCCCAGACGGAGCAGAGCGGGATCAAGCCCGCCAGGCGTCGTTTTCGGCTCCGCCTGCTGTGGCCCGCGGCAGCGGTCGGGCTGGGCATCGCTCTCATTCACAACTCCCTGGTCGCCGCGCCCGTGGCGCACCCCACGCACACGAACCGTCCGGCGGCGGTCACCTCCCTGGCTCCCATGTCTCCGGAGCCGAGCGTCGACACCGGCACGAGGGCCGAGCCCAAGGCCGGCTCGACGAGCGGTCCCAGGACCGGCTCGACGGCCGATCCCAGGACCGGCTCCACGATCGATCCCAGGACCGGCACGACGACCGACCCCGGAACGCACGCCAGGACCGGCACCAAGTCCGGCACCAAAGCCGGCAAGTCGTTGCCCCGCTCGGCACCGACACGGATCTCGATCCCGGACATCGGGGTGGACGCGCCGTTCACCAAACTGTCCGTCAACGCCTCGGGACAACTGAATTCGCCGCCGGCCGAGAACACCAACCTGGTCGGATGGTTCAAGGGCGGGCCGTCGCCCGGCGAGCGCGGAGCCTCGGTCGTCGTCGGTCATCTGGACACCAAGACCGGTCCCGCGGTCTTCGCCGAGCTGGACTCGCTCGAACCCGGAGCCGTCGTGAACATCACCCGCGCGGACGGCACCGTCGCCCGCTTCAAGGTCGACTCCATCGACGCCTTCAGCAAGGCGCACTTCCCCGACGACAGGGTCTACGCGGACACCGCGACTCCCCAGCTGCGGCTGATCACCTGCGGCGGGAAATTCGACCGTGCCAAGGGGGGCTACCAGGAGAACGTGGTCGTGTTCGCCCACCTCGCCTCGAGCTCGCGAAGCTGACGAACCGGGAAGGGTGCGTACCAGTGCGTGTCGCACCCACCCCGGCCTGCATGGCTCGCCGCCCGGCGCCCCGGCGGAGACAATGGACTGCCGGGAGCGGTGAGGTGGTTGCGATGCCCCCATGGCACCTGCGCGACTATCGCGACGACGATCTTGACCAGGCGATCCTGATCTGGGAGGAGAGCCGGCAGGCCAACGAGGATCCGGTCTTCCCGGTCTCGGAGGTGATGGCCGAGGCCCGGGCCGGACAGAACGCCGTGGTCGCCGTCGTGGGTGACGAACTGGTGGGCATGGCCGCGGCACGGGCGAGCGGCCAGCGGGGATGGGTCCTCCTGGTGGCGCTCGCCGCCCGGTGGCGTCGGCGCGGCATCGGGAGCGCCCTCCTCACCGAGCTGGAACGGCGTCTGAGGGCACTGGGCGTGCGTCGCATCAGCGCCCTGCTGCCCCCCGGTGCCGCCGGAACCACGGCCCTGGAACACTGCGGCTACCGGCTCCGGGACGACCTGGTCTACTACGAGAAACTCGAACCGCAGGGCCCCTCCAACGCCGGCGCCCTCACGGAACTGGGCGGTCGCATGCTTCCCGAGGGGCTCTGGGACGGCATGGCCGGCATGGAACGGGAGAAGCAGGTCGTCGAACGGCGTGTCGTGCTCCCCCTGGCGGAGCCGACGCTCGCCGACCGCTACGGCGTCGCCCCGCCGAAAGGGGTCATCCTCTTCGGCCCGCCCGGCACCGGGAAGACCAGTTTCGCCAAGGCGGTGGCCTCGCGGCTCGGCTGGCCGTTCGTGGAACTCTTCCCGTCCCGGCTCGCCGCCGACACGAGCGAGGGGCTGGCTGCGGCGCTGCGGGTGGTGTTCGCCGATCTGGCGGAACTGGACTCGGTGCTGCTGTTCATCGACGAGGTCGAGGAGATCGCCGGTGTGCGATCCGGCATGGCGGTGGACCCGGGGCACGGGGTGACCAACGAACTGCTGAAGCTCATACCCGGCTTCCGCGAGCACGACTCCCGGCTGCTGGCCTGCGCCACGAACTCGGTGCGCTCCCTCGACCCGGCGTTCCTGCGGCCGGGCCGGTTCGACTACGTCATCCCGATCGGACCCCCCGACGCGACGGCCCGCTCGGCGATCTGGGACCGCTATCTCCGGGCCGCCGACTCGGTGGACGTGGCACAACTGGTCGCCGCCAGCGAGCTGTTCACCCCGGCCGACATCGAGTTCGCCGCCCGCAAGGGCGCGCAGGCGGCGTTCGAACGCGAGGTCACGCATCGGCAGGGCCGTCCGGCCACCACCGAGGACTACCTCGACGCCATAGCCGACACCCGGCCCACGCTCACCGCGCGAGCGATCGAGGAGTTCACCGAGGACATCGAGACGTACAGTCGCCTCTGAGACGGGCGACGATGCCGGGCCGATGTCGACGACGAAGCCGGCGTGCCGGCGGCGACGCCGCGGTCGGGCGGGAGGC
The DNA here is from genome assembly GCF_042896885.1 of Streptomyces sp. NPDC001231. NCBI lineage: Bacteria > Bacillati > Actinomycetota > Actinomycetes > Kitasatosporales > Streptomycetaceae > Streptomyces > Streptomyces sp. NPDC001231. The sequence continues at coordinate 129,086 of NZ_JBIAXS010000020.1, read as the reverse complement.
AGGTGTGGCGAGGTCACGCAACAGGTCGGCGCTGCGCCGGAGAGCGCGGCGCCGCAGGGCCGCGGCCGGTGGCGCGCGCACGTACCGCGCGCCCGGCGTCCCGGGGGGTGCCGGATGGGGCATCGGCACGGACCGGCAGCGGACCCTGCGGAAACTGGCCGATCGAGCGGACGCGTCCGCGGCCGCCCCGCTCCGGCGGCTCGTGTGGTGGTGCGGGTCCGCCGTGTTCCTGACCGGCATCGTGCTGCTGGGCACGGTGGCCGCCTCCGCGGTGGGATGGGCGGGCACCCCGGGCATGTTCACGGCCCGCGAGTGCCATCGGGAGGAGGGCGGCAGGGGAGGCAAGAGCATGGCCTGCTCCGGGTCGTTCGTCGCCGAGGACGGAAGCCTCGTCGACACGGCCGCGGTCCTGCACTGGGCGGAGGGCGAGGCGGGAGGACGGATCCGGGTCCGCTCCCTGATCATCGGCGGCTACCAGAGGGAGAGCGCGCTCGACGCGGCACTGGTCGCCGTCCTCATCGCGCTCCTCGCCGCCCCGGCGATCGGCTGCGCGTTCGCCGGCCTGTCCCGCCACAGCCAGGACCGCCTCGCCGCCCGGCTGCCCGGCCCGGCCTTCAAGTCATATGTGCGATGGAGGTCCTGACGGTGCGGGACAGCCGTCCCGGCGGACGACCAACCGGGCATCCCGGGTCTGTCCTGGCGCTGTCGCTGCGCGGGTGCGTCTTCGGGGGACAGGACGGCCCACACCCATCGAGTACGTCCTGCACACCTCGACTCCGGCCGCGCCCGGGGACACCGCGAACACCGCACGGCGGATCAAGGCCAATCACTGTCGGAACACGACGCGCACGGGCAGCTCACCGCCGTGGGACCGGCGCGGCTGCGGTCGCTCCGCACCGCCCGGTACGCCGCGGGCTCCTCCTGCGCCCTTCCCGCGCGCACCCTGCACCGCGCATGGTGCGACACGAGCGAGCCGACCGTGACGCTGTTCCTGGAGACGTGCGGCGGACGCAGCCCGCACACCGATGTGTTCACCCGGTCGGACGCGGGTCCCGGCACCGTCGGGAAGGAGTTCCTGAGCGAGGACGACCACCTGTCCGAACTCTCCATGCCGGCCAGGGCACTCGGGGCCGGCGCCCGGGCCGCGTGAGGCCATGCCGTCCGACGGCTTCGCCGTCGCGGTCCGTTCGCCGCGGGTGGTCACGACGGGTCGCCGGTCGGCAGTTCCAGGAGGAGTTCGTAGCCCCCGTCGGCCGTGGGCCCGGAGGTGACGGTGCCGCCGAGGAGTTCGGCGTGCCGGCGCAGTCCCGCCAGGCCGTGGCGGGCGCTGGGCAGCGGGAGGGCGGGCCGGGTGGGGGCGGTGTTGGCGACCGTGGCGCGCAGGGTGCCGCCGCTGTGTGCTGGACGCGGACGGTCGCCCTGGCGCCGGGCGCGTGTTTGCGGATGTCGGCATCACGCGGGGTGTCCGCCCGCTCGCGGACCCGGGCTCCTCCGGCCGACCAGCCGGGTGCTTCCGGAAAGGAGACATGTACGTTGTGCCGGGTATTTGGCAGAGTCTGATGACATGACGCAGAACGCATCGTCGACCGTGCCGTCACAGGCGCCGTCCGGGCCGGGGACCGAGCCCACCGCCACGCCCGCCGGGCCCCCGTCGACGGGACGGATGATCGGCATCGACCTGGCCCGCGGACTCGCGGTCTTCGGCATGTACTCCGCCCATGTCGGCCCCGACGTGACCGTGGGCGGACCGGTGGGGTTCCTGCTGGAGGCGGCACGGGGCCGGTCGTCCGCGCTCTTCGCGCTGCTGGCCGGCTTCTCGTTGATCATCCTGACCGGCCGGCCGCGCCCCCGGACCGGGCGGGCCGGCCGTCAGGCGATGGCCAGGATCATGATCCGCTCCGCCGTGCTCGTCCCGCTCGGCTACGCCCTGACCGCCCTCGACACCGGCGTCGAGGTGATCCTCAGCTTCTACGGACTGCTCTTCCTGGCCGTCCTGCCGCTGTACCGGCTGCGGGCCGGGGCGCTGGCGCTCATTGCCGCCGCCGGTGCGCTGGTCCTGCCGCAGATCCTCTACGTGGTGCGGACGTCGATCGAGGAGGGGCACTGGGCGGACGCGGTCGTCGCCCGGGATCCGCTGGCCCGGATCACCGGCACGAACGGCGTCATCGAACTGCTGTTCACCGGGGGGTATCCGGTCCTCGCCTGGGTGCCGTACCTGATCGCGGGCATGGCGGTGGCCCGGCTCGACCTCACCCGGCCCGGCGTCCGGTCCCGGCTGGCCGCCGCCGGCGGCGCCCTCGTCCTGCTCGGTTACGGCGGCTCCTGGCTGGCCCTGCGCCTGGTCCCGCGCGCCCTGTCGGCCATCTCGGCCGCCACGGACGGGGGCGCGGCGAACTCGGCGTGGTGGTCCGACCGGGTCGGCGACACCGGGCACCACATCCCGCCCGCCTGGCTGCTGGTGGCCGCACCGCACAGTGAGACGACGTTCTCCATCCTCGGCAACACGGGCGTGGCCCTGGCCGTGATGGCCGTGTGCCTGACCGTCGCCGACCGGCTGCCACGGTTCACGCGCGCGGCCAGGCCCGTCGCCGCGGTCGGCATGACCGCGCTGACCGTGTACGTCCTGCACATCGTCGCCCTGTGGCTGCTCTCCGACGTCTGGCACGTGGCCGCGATCGACGACGACGGCATGTCCGCGCTTCCGGTGCTCCTCGCCTTCATCGCCGCCGCCGTGCTGCTGGCCACGGCATGGACCAGGCTGTTCCGGCGCGGCCCCCTGGAGTCCCTGCTCCACGTGGCCACCGGGCCGGCCCGGCACGTCCCGTAGACGGGCCCGCCGCCACCGGTGGTGAACACACCGATGGCGGCAGGCGGGTGGTGCCGTTACGGCCGCTACGGCCGGTCGGCCGGCGGGTACCCGGTGGGCAGGTCCACCGGAGTGCCGTACACGCGCATCTCGGCGGCGGCCGCGAACGGCTGGCCGTTGAGAGCGTTCAGCGCGGTGAACCTCACGTAGGAGGCGCGCACCGAGGGGAAGGAGATCCGCTGCATCTGCGGCGAGTCGACGAGGGTGCCCCTGGCCACCGTGGTCCAGGTGCGGCCGTCGTCGGAGACGGCCACCTCGTAGTCCGCCACACGGCCGTTCTGACCGCCGCTCTGCCGGTCGAGGTAGCCGAAGCCGTTCACGTCGGCCGGACCGGCCGGCTTCAGCGTCACCCAGTGCGGGTACGGCGCGTTCCCGTGGCTGTAGTCGGTGTGCCAGATGGTGCCCGCGTCACCGTCCAGCACGTTCGACACCGGGCCCTCCGCCGGTCCCGAGGAGAGGTTCTCCGAGTCCGCGGTCGCCGTCATCGAGCCGGGCGAGAGGACCGGCACGGTCGAGACCGTCGCCCTGGCGTCCGCCGACACCGTCTTGGTGACGCCGGAGTCGGCGTAGACGGCCGTCGCCTTCCAGGTCGCCGACGTCCCCGCGGCGCTCGCCGGCGGCGTGAGGATCCAGGTGGTGCTCACGGTCGCGCCCGGCTTCACGCTCTCGAAGAGGTTGCCGTCGCGCTTCTCGACCATCGCGGTCCAGCCGTCGGGCAGGCCGTCGAGCCGCAGGGCGACGTTCGTGACGTCGCTCTGCTCGTTGTTGGTGAATGTCGTGACGTACTCGCCCGGCACACCCGGGCTCAGGTCGGCGCCGGCCGGGGTGGTCACGCTCGCGCAGGCGGCGCCGCCGCTCACCGGGCCGAGGTCGGTCACGCGGAAGTCGTCGAGGACGAAGTCCGTACCGGCCGCGCCGCCGAGCTTGCGCAGGCCGACCCAGGTGTCGCCGCAGCCGGCGACGATCTCCTTGGAGTAGGTCGCGGTGTCCAGCGCGGGGGCGAGCGTCTCGCGGGTGATGTCCTTCGAGACCACCTTGCCGTCGCCGACCCGGTCCGCTCCCGTCACCCAGGCCCACTGGCCTTCGACGTTGGTCTGGTAGCGGAACGAGACCGCGTACTTGTGCCCGGCGACGAACGGCACCGTGGCGGGGACCGTCCGGTACACCAGTCCCGTGTTCTCCTCGTGGGCCTTCAGCGAGTGCTTCCCGCCGATGACGTCGTCCACCGCCTGGCCCTTGAGGGCGCCCGAGGCGTAGGGCGAGTAGGTGTTCTTCCAGGTCTTCTGGCTGTACGGGGCGTGCAGGTCGCTGATGCTGGTGCGCGGGTCGGTGGAGCCGCCCGCGTCGCCCTTCACGAACGGTCCCCAGCCGGGCTGGTTGCCCTCGAAGTCGTCGTGGGCGACCACGGTGCCGCCGGACGGGCCGTTCGCGCCCCGCGGCAGCGGCGTGGAGGTGTCGGCCATGATCCGCACGTCGTCGAGGGTGACCGCCGCGTCCCCGGCGGCCGCTCCGATCGCCACGGTGACCTCGCCGTCGGCGGGCGCGGTGAAGGCGACGGACGCGCGCTGCGCGTAGGTGCCCTGCTTGGAGTCGGCGGCCATGGTGTTCCGCAGCGGGGTGGTGTCGAAACCGTTGTGCGCCTTCACCCCGTCGCCGGTCACACCCAGTGTGACGGCGCGGCGCTGCCCGGCGGCGACCTCGACATGGGCGCTCAGCGTGTACCGCCGGCCCGGCTTGAGATCCTTGACCTGCTGGGAGATGCCGGACTCGCCGGCGCCGAGCCGCGCGACGTTGTCACCGGTGGCGCTGCGCGCGACCGCCGCCCCGCCCCGCGGGTTCCAGGCGTCCAGGTCACCGGCGTTGAAGCCGGGGTCGGCCAGGCCGGTGCCCTCGCCGTAGTGCGCGTCGCGGTGCGGGGCCTGGTTCCCGTTCGGCACCAGGACGTAGGGCTGGTCCTTGTCGCCGGTGAGCGTCACCCGCCCGTCCTGGGCCTTCACCTGGGCGGCCTTCACCCGGCCCTGGTCGGTGAGCTTGTACAGCGTGAAGTTGCGGGTGGAGGCGAACTGCCGGGTCAGGTCGAAGGTGCGGGTGCCGCCGGAGGCGCTGTAGTAGTACATCTTGTCGGCCCGGCTCGGCGAGGAGGTGCCGTTGCCGCCCTTCGCCTCGCCCCAGGGCAGCAGATAGGTGTCGCCGTCGAGCACGACCGTGCCGTCCATCGACACCTGGCGCTTGCCGTCGGCCATCGCGACCCGGACGCCGCCGGTGAGGGTGGCGGACTTGCCGAAGTCCCAGTTCATGACCTGGTAGTGCTGGAGGAACTTGGTCGGCAGGTTGTCGGTCCAGATGTTCCGGTAGAAGGCGTTGAAGTCGTCGTGGCCGGTCCAGCCCTCGAACTCCCTGACGCTGGCCCCGCCGAGCAGCGGGTCCACGTTCCACACGTCGCGGTCGGAGTTGGCGATGAACCGGACGATGTTGGAGTTGATGCCCTTGTTGGTGGCGCCGCCGTAGCCCTTGTCGCTCGCCCAGTGGGACCAGGTCGACGTGCCCTCGAACTTGTAGGCCCACTCGGTCGCGACCTCGAAGCCCATCGTCCGCAGCCGCGCCGCCAGCGAGTCGGCCAGCCAGCCGCTGGAGTAGTAGACGTCTATGTAGAGGCCCTTGACGCCCGGGGCCTCGCGGCGCAGCTGCTCGAACCGGTCGAGGACGGCTCCGGAGCCCAGGTCGGCGCGCTGGTCGATGTGGTACGACTGGTTCAGCCAGTTCCAGCCGTTGACCTGGCCCTTGACCAGGGCCTCACTGAAGTTCTTCGCCTGCGGGTACGCCTCGGTGGCGTTCACGTGCACGGCGAAGTCGGAGTTGTACTCGGCACCGGCCTTGGTGAGCTTGTTCAGGTCGCCGAGCCCGCCGGCCCGGGTGTTGTAGTTGCCGCCGTAGTCCGGGTGGGCCGAGTCGTGGCCCTCGCTCGCGTAGCCCTTCTCCAGGACCCACTGGCCGAGGTCGTCGGTGGCCATCGAGACGCGTTTGACGTTGTCGAGCGTCTTGAGGAACGGATTGGTCGCCTGGCTGGCGAAGTTGAACGGGATGTGCTGCACGACGCGCTCGGGCACCCGCTCCGCGCCGAGTGGCCGGGGCATGTGGTCGCGGTAGGCGATGGCGCCGTCCTGCCAGTCCACCCGGCCGTTCCCGTTGGCGTCCGCGGCGAGTACGACGGTCGCCTTGGGCAGGGCGTACGTCCTCACCCGCGGGTCGGTGGCGCCCCGGGGCGCGTAGGTGTACGTGCCGGCCGACAGCTCCGCGCGCCGGGCGCCGTTGCCCGCGTCCACGATCCGCGACTGGAGGCGGGTGTTCCAGTTGTCGTTGTTGTCCTGCGCGGAGTCGTCGGTGGCGTTGGTGATGACGCCGCCCGCCAGATCGCCGTTGCTCACGAAGCCGTACGGCGTGCCGACGGCGGCCTTGTCGGGGGCCGTGGCGGCGGTGATCGGGACGAACTCGTCGGCTGTGGTGGTCGAGTTCGTCGAGATCTTCGTACGGGCCAGGGTTGTTTGCGGGGAGGAGGAGTCGGCGGAGACGAGTGACTGGTCGGGGATCGACAGCTGGTCGACGGTGGACGCGGCGGCGCCCTCGATGCTCTTCACCGCGAAGACGACGGTCCGCTCGTCGGTCACCGTGATCGTCGAGGTGATGGTGAGGTCCGGCAGATCGGCGAAGACCGAGGTGTAGACGGCCTGGTTGCCGCGCGCCGTCATGGTCGTGGTGGCGGTGTGCGCCGTGCCGTTGACGACGAAGGTGTCCAGGGCCCGAGCCTGGCCGCCGAGCGTTCTGCCGCCCATCGTGTACGAGATGACCTGCGGGAACTCCTTGGCCACCTGGACCGTCAGGCCGGGACCGGTCAGCTCGACCGGTGTCGCGGGGTGGTCCGGGGGAGCCGGTGCCGCCGTCGCGGACGCGGTGGCCGGGCCGGCCTGGGCGGGAAGGGCACCGGCCGACAGCGTGCCCAGGGTGAGCAGCGCGGCGGTCGCGGCGGCGGCGCCTGTTCTTGACCGGGTTGTACGTCGAGGGCGTTGCGGGTGGATGGCATCCACGGTGGGGCCTCCTGATGACTCCGTTACGGGAGAGCGAGGAAGACGCGTGGCCCCTGCCGGGGCCGTCATGACGCTGATGGGGCGGGGGAGACAGTAGGGGAATGGCATCGATAACACCAGATGCCGACTGCGATTGCCCGGTGTATGTGGCATCGCCGTGCATCGCCGGACAACGGCGTCCGCCGGCAGCCGTCCGCGGCCGGAGCGGAAGGCTCTCTACCGGCCGCCGCCCCGCCGCATCGGCGCGGTGCTCGCGCGCACGACCAGGGCCGGCTCGACGGACGCGGGTTCGGGGGCGGCGTCCGGGTTCTCCAGATGGCGCATCAGATGGGAGACGGCGAGAGCTCCCATCTGCGTGAACGGCTGGGCGACGGTGGTCAGCGACGGCGAGCAGTACTCGGCCAGCGCGATGTCGTCGACGCCGACGACGGAGATGTCGTCGGGCACCCGCCTGCCGAGCTCGTGCAGCGCCCGGATCACTCCGAACGCCATCTCGTCGCTGGCCACGAAGACGGCCGTGACGTCCGGGATCCGGCCCAGGACGAGGCCGTTGCGGTACCCGGACGCGGGCGACCAGTCACCCTCCAGCTCGGGCGGGACGCTTCTGCCCTCGGCCTCCAGCGTGTCGCGCCAGCCCTGGGTGCGGCTGACCGCGTCGAGCCACTCGCGCGGACCGGCGACGTGCCAGACCGTCTCGTGCCCGAGGTCCAGCAGATGCTTCGTGGCCAGGCGTGCGGCCTGGGTCTGGTCGACGGCCACCACCTCGGTGGCGGAGGTGCGCGACCCGTCGATGGTGACGGTGGGGACCGAGCCCGTGAGCTGCTCGATCCGCCTGCTCACATGGATCAGCGGGACGGCGAGGACGATCCCCTCGACATCCTGCTCCGCGAGCCGCGCCAGCGCTCCCTCGATGGCGGAGGTGTCCAGGGAGGCGGTGGTGGCGGTGGAGACCGAGTAGCCCGCCTCGCGCGCCGCGCTCTCGATGCCGTACAGCACGGCGGTGCGCGAGTAGAAGGTGGTCTGAAGCGTCACCACGCCGATGGTGCGGCTGCGGCCGGACGACAGCATCCGCGCCGCGTTGTTCTTGCGGTACCCGAGCTGGTCGACGGCCGCGAGGACCTTGGCCCGCGTCCTCTCCCGCACGTTGGGGTGGCCGGACAGGGTCCGCGACACGGTCTGCGGGGATACCCCGGCGAGCCGGGCGACATCGGTCATGCCCGGGGGCCGTGCGGCGCCGTCGTCCTCGCTCCGCTTCTTCATACGTTCCCTCGTCCGCTCGTCCCACCGTGATGATAGCGCCCGTACAGCGGTGTCCGTGCTGCTCGGAGCGCCCACCGCAGCGGCGGCGACCCCCCATTGGCATCGCTATCATCCTGTGTCATAGTTCCGGCACGTCAGCGTGTCCCGGCCGTGCGGCGGACCGCAGGGGAGCCGGGTTCCGCCCTCCCCACCCCACGTCGAAGGAGAGGCCGTGAGGAAGCCAACCACGCGCAGGGCGGCAGTGGCGAGCGCGGTCCCGCCCGGACCCGTTCCCGCGCGCCGACCCCGCGGTCGCGGGCCGGCCTCGGGCACCACCGCGCCATGAGAGAGGCACACCCGATGCGCCGGTCGACGCCTGCCCTGTCCCACCCCGACGGCGAACTCCTGCGGCACGGCCGCCCGCACCGTGTCCTCGCCGGATCGCTGCACTACTTCCGAGTCCATCCCGACCAGTGGCCGGACCGGCTGGCACGACTCGCCGCCCTGGGGCTGAACACGGTCGACACCTACGTGCCGTGGAACTTCCACGAGCGGCACCGGGGCCGCGTGCGCTTCGACGGCTGGTGCGACGTCGAACGGTTCCTCCGTCTCGCGCAGGAGGCCGGGCTGGACGCGATCGTGCGACCCGGCCCGTACATCTGTGCCGAATGGGACAACGGCGGGCTGCCCGCCTGGCTGACGGGCACCCCCGGGATGCGGCCGCGGTCCTCGCACGGCCCCTTCCTGGACGCGGTGGCGGGCTGGTTCGACCAGTTGATCCCGCGTCTCGCCGCGCTTCAGTCGGCGCGGGGAGGCCCCGTCGTCGGGGTGCAGGTCGAGAACGAGTACGGCAGCTACGGCGACGACCACGTGTATCTGCGCCGGGTCCGCGACGCCCTGGTGGAACGCGGCATCACCGAACTGCTCTTCACGGCCGACGGCCCGACCGAGCTGATGCTCGACGGCGGCACGCTGCCCGACGAGCTCGCGACCGCGACGTTCGGCTCCCAGGCGGCAGAGGCCGCCGCACTGCTGCGGGCGCGCCGCCGAGGCGAGCCGTTCTTCTGCGCGGAGTTCTGGAACGGCTGGTTCGACCACTGGGGGGAGCGGCACCACGTCCGGTCGCCGCGGAGCGCGGCGGGAACGCTGGGCGACATCCTCGACGCCGGTGGATCGGTGAGCCTCTACATGGCCCACGGCGGTACCAACTTCGGACTCTGGGCAGGCGCCAACCACGACGGCGAGGCCATCCAGCCGACCGTGACCAGCTATGACTCGGACGCGCCGATCGCCGAACACGGCGGGCTCACCGCGAAGTTCTTCGCCCTGCGCGACCGGCTCGGCGCCGTGACCGGCCTCCCGGAGCGGCCACTGCCCACCGACCCCGCGCTGCTGGCACCCCGCGTCGTCCCGGTCGTCCGGGGCGCCGAACTGCTGGGCGGGCTGGAAGCCGTCTCCCGGGCGGTGGACTCACCCCACCCGCCGAGCTTCGAGGAACTGGGACAGTCATCCGGCCTGGTGCTCTACCGTGCGCACCCGAAACTCCCCGACGGCGTCCTCGAATTGACCGTCAGCGGACTGCACGACCGCGCCCAGGTCTTCGTGGACGGCGCCCGGGCCGGCGTGGTCGACCGGGAGACCGGCTCGCTCACCCTCCACGGCACGGGGCGGCGGGTGCGGCTGGAACTGCTCGTCGAGAACCAGGGGCGGATCAACTACGGCCCGCTCCTCGGCCAGGGCAAGGGCATCCTCGGCCATGTCCGGGTGGGACGCCGGATGGTCCACGGCTGGACGACGCACCCGCTGCCGCTGGACGAGTGGACGCCGCAGGAGGTCGGCCGCGCGGCGGCCGCCACCGACCCGCGGGGCCCGGCCGGATTCGCGACGGCAGGGTTCACGGTGGACGAGCGGGCGGACACCTTCCTGGCATTTCCCGGTTTCGGCAAGGGGTTCGTCTGGATCAACGGCTTCCTGCTCGGGCGGTACTGGGAGATCGGCCCCCAGGCGACGCTGTACGTCCCGGCGCCGCTCCTGGTGCCGGGCGAGAACACCGTCACCCTGCTGGAGCTGGAACGCCTCGGGGAGCGGATCGAGTTGTGCGACGCGCCGGAGCTGGGGGAGGCCGAGGAGTACGTCGAGACCTTCTCCTCGTAGCGGCGCCGACAGGACGGCCGGGGTCCGCGCCACGGGAAGGCGGATCAGGGCGCCGTGAACAGGTTCGGGAAGCGGGGCGCGAGCCAGGGCTTGCGGCCCCAGGCCATGACGTGCCCCCGGGCCATGGCCCGCCACGGGTTGAGGCGGCCCAGCGCGATGAGGAGGAAGGCGACCGGTTCGATCAGGATCGTGCAGTCGGGCCGGATCGCGGGCCCCGGGGTCACGTGCACGGCGCCGTCGTCGAGAGCGACGCCGAACGCGGCGCCGCCGCGCAGGCGGATGGCGTAACGCGCCGTCATACCCGCGGCGGACGCGGCGGTGACCCTCGGCATGACCAGGAGCATGAACGGCATGCACAGCCCGACACGGGCACGGTCGACCATGTGCGGGCGGCCCAGGGCCCGGGCCAGGTCGTAGCCGTGGCCCAGCATGTGCGTCAGTAGGTAGGACGCGAGTGCGGCCCTGCCCATGGGGCCCAGCGGCGTGACGAGTGCCGGGTCGTCCGCGGCGCCCTCGTCCGCGGCCCGGTCCACGGCGTCCAGGAACGCCTCGGCCTGTTCCGCGATCAGCGCCGCGAGTGGCTCGGGCCGGCGCTCCTCGAACGCGTCGAGGGCCCGCGCGTTGGCCGCGGCCAGGCTCTGCGGTGTGCCGTCCCCGTAGGGGCGTTCCCGCCCGCGTGCGAGGTCGGCCATCAGCTCGTTGGCCAGCGCCAGATGGGCCGCCGCCTCGCCGACCGTCCACTCCGACCCCGGAACGGGAAGCGCCGAGTCGGCCGCGCCCCGCAGCAGTGCGGCGATGTCACCGGCGGTCTCACGTATCGCCTCCGCGAGCCCTTCGGGCAACGGCCGCCCGTTGCCCGGCCGCACTGTGGGATGCACGCTCTTCGGCCCCTTCCTGCCATGTGTACGCGCGGTCGAGTTCCCGCTGGGGGCGGGGGGCCGAGCGTACCGGGTCGGGCAACCGGCGCGTCGGTACCGCGACGGCTGCCCCACGATTCCGACCGGGTCCGCTCCCAGGGCGCCCGACGGAGGATCAGAACACGACCCGGGCCCGGCGGGCGGCCGCGAGGGCCGCGTCGGATCCGGAGAGCAGTTCCAGCGGCACGTCCGGATCGCGTCCGGCCAGGGCGCGCAGATAGGCGACGGCGTCCGCCCGCACGACCGACGCGGGCTCGCCCGAGCCGATCAGCCACGTGCCCCCGGCGGGCCCGGTGAGCTCCAGCACGACGGGTGCCCCGGACCAGGTCAGGGCCAGGTCGCGGATCACCTGCTCGACGATGAGCCGGTCGTGCTCTCCCACCACGAGGGGCTGCCCCGTGGCCCGTGCCAGGTCGACGCGGTGCATCCACAGGTCACGGTTGTAGATGGTGTCGAGCAGATGGCCCACGGACATCCGGGGTGCGTCGGCCACACCGGTGTCGACCCTGGCACGCCGCATCAGTCCCGGGCGGCGCCGACGGGCCCGTACGGCGCGCGGCCACAGCAGCGTGAACCGCTCGGCCAACTCCGGTCCGGAGGCGGTGGCATGGTCGGCGACCTGCGCCGCCATGTGCGCGTCGACCGGGCCCATGCCCCGGTGGCGCCGCCTGCCCGTGATCTCCCTGCGCACCATGGTGGCCAGGGAGATGTTGTCCTCGCACTGGGCGACGAGGTGGGAGACCAGCGTGCGCACGTCCCACTCCGCGCAGTCGGTCGGACGGTGCCAGTCCTCGTCCCCGAGCTTGCCGAGTACGTCCATGGCGGCCCGGCCTTCCGCCTCGGCGACCGCGGCCGACTGGTCACGGCCGGTCTGCGGCAGGCGTGCGGCCTCCCCGTAGGTCTGAGTCATCGCACTCGCCCTCCTCGGGGGCGTAGAAGTGGAAGAACATGTCGACCGTCGTCCGGGTGAGCCGGGTGAAACGGCCCTCCTCGACCCGTGCGGACGGCTCGTTGGCGAGCTGCTGGCTGATCACACCGGCCATCAGCGCCGTGTAGAGGGCCACCCCGTCCTCCTCGGCCGCGGCGGGCGACAGCTGCCCGGCGCGCACCGCGGCCCGGAGGGTGGCCCGCAGGAGTTCCAGTTGCCGCACCGCGGGTTCGAAGGCCCGCAGGGTCGGTTCGAACCCGGGCACGGGCCGCCAGTACAGCAGTTGTGCCAGGACCGGATGGGCCATCGCCCAGGCGACGGTGGCCTGCTGGCCCGCCAGGAGGGCACCGCGCGGATCGCGGGAGAGCATGGCCCGGTACGGCTCCAGGACGTCGACCGTCTCGCGCATCCCTCGCTCGAACAGGGCGTCGTAGACGGCCGTCTTGGACGGGAAGTACTGGTAGAGCGAGGGCGGCCGCATGCCCATCCGCCGGGCCACCTCGGCCATGCTCAGCGCGGCAACGCCTTCTTCCGCCATCACCTCGAGCGCGATGTCGAGGATCTCCCGCACGGTGTCGTTGCGCCGACGTAGCCTCCGGTCCTCCCTCATGCCCTTAGGAAAGCCTAATGGCCGTAGGGGAGTCAATACCCTGTCAGTTCCGCGATCGGGCACGCGGGACACGGGCGTTCGACGCGGGCAACTGCCAAGATCGCCCAGGGCGTTGACGTGCGGTCAGGACTCCGCGACCCTCCGGACACCGTGGCTCGCTCCGACCACCCCGCTGATCGTGGACGGTTCGCGTCACGACGGCCCCCGCTCACCCACCTTCCGACGACCCAGGACCGCGCATGAGCATGTACCAGCCCCCGCAGCAGCCCTACGGATACGGGCAGCCGACGTACCCCCCGCCCGCCGGGCCCGCTCCGGTGGGCCCGCCTCCCGGGGCCCTCGGCAACCAGGGCGCGCGGCTCGCCGCCCGCTTCCTGGACGGGGTGTTCATGCTGCTGGCGCTGCTGCTCGTGGCCGGTCTGGTCGTCCTGATCCAGAACCTGACGGTGGACAACGACAGCATCGGCATGGTGGCCGGGGTGATCGGGTACTCCGGGATCGGCGTGGTCCTGCTCTGCTACGAGCCCGTCATGCACTGGAAGTCCGGCGCCACCTACGGCAAGCGGATCTGCGGGTTGCGTGTCGCCAGGCTCGACGACGGGCGGCACCTCTCCTTCGGACGCGCGTGGCTGCGCTGGTTCACCGGCTTCCTGATGGGATTCGTGCCGTTCCTGGGCCTGCTCGACGTGCTGTGGTGCCTGTGGGACAAGCCGTTCCAGCAGTGCCTGCACGACAAGGCGGCCAACAGCGTCGTCCTGACCACCAGACCCTGAGACCTCAGCGCGCGTCGGCGGACAGGACCCGATGGGCGGCGATCTCGGCCGAACGGACGGCGGCCTCGCTGTTGGGACGGAGCATCACCCAGTCCCCGGCGTAGTCGACGCGGCGCGCAGGGCGGTCCAGGAACGTCCGCCGCAGCCGCAGCGCGGCCGGCGTCGCCTCCGGCAGCCCCACCGGCCAGCGCACCACGTGCGCCTCGCGGGTCGCCTCCGTCAGGCCCGGCAGATACCGCTCGGCGCGCCCGGCGACCACGGACACGACCTCCTCGTCGGGCCGCTCCAGCAGGTCCGGTGAGGCGTACGGGGAGGCGAAGAGGCTGATCAGACCGCGGCCGGGCGGGACCCGGTCGGGGACCTTGACGTGGTCGAGGATCGCGCCGGCGAACACCCGGTCGTCCAGGGCCGGAACCTCCAGTGCGTAGGACGGCTCCCGGGTGGGGCTCGGCAGCGGGCGGTCCAACAGGCACATCACCTTCAGCATCGGGCTGTAGGTGCTCGCCGCGAGATAGGGACGCTCGTCGTCCGGCAGGCCGGCGTGGAGGCGCAGCGCCACCGGGGCGGGGACGGCGAGCACGACGCGCCGGGCGGTCACGCTCCGACCACCGGTCAGGTCCAGGCGCACGGCGTTCGCCTTCGGCTTGACGGCGAGGGCCGCCCTGCCGGTGACGACGTCGAGCCGCTCGGCCAGCGTCGTGGCGAGGGTGCCCATGCCGTCGCGGTACGCCACCCAGCGCGCCCCGGCGCCGCCGACGGCGAGCAGCAGCGCGGCCATCGGCCCGATCGCCGAACGCTCCGGCCGCCAGCCGAAGAACCCACTGGCCATCGGCTGCAACAGCCGGTCGTGCAGGTCTCGGTGGTAGCGGCGCGCGTACGCGGTCACGGTCGCGTCGCCCAGGGGCGTCGCCTCGGGGTGGTCCTGGTCGAAGGCTCCCCGTCGTCTCAGCAGCCCGCCGGTGAACCGCAGCCAGGCCAGCCGTCCGCGCCACGACATGCCGGCGCCGGTCACCAGCCCCGCCGGATGGCCGAGGTTGGCGTGGGCGCGGCCGTCGCGCCACACGGCGATCCGGCCTCCCACGGGGACGACGGCGTCCTGGTCCAGTCCGGTCGCCCGCAGCAGCCGCCAGGTGCTGTCGTAGCCCCGGACCGCGATGTGTTCGGCTCCCTCGTCCAGGACGTAGCCGTCGTGGCGGCGGCTGGCCATCCGCCCGCCCACCCTGCCGTCCGCCTCGAACACCCGCACGGAGCGGCCCGCTCGGGCCAGATGGAAGGCGCAGGCCAGACCGGAGATCCCGGCTCCCACCACGGCGATGTCGACGTCTGTCCCGGCCATCGGAGGTCCCTCCCTTGTCGAGGTGTCATACGGAACGGGTGTGGTGCGCGGACGGATGGGTGACCGCACGTGTACGGGTGGGCGGTGGTGCGTGGACGGGTGGGCGGTGGTGCGTGGACGGGTGGGCGGTGGTGCGTGGACGGGTGGGCGGTGGTGCGCGTACGGGTGGGCGGTGGTGCGCGTACGGATGGGTGGCCGCGCGCGTGCGGATGGGCGGCGGCGCGCGGACGGGGCCCGGGTGCGGATCAGGTCCACCGTCCGGTGCCGTAGGGCGGTGCCCCGTCGAGCAGCCGGTCGCGCAGTTCCTGCCGCCGGACCTTGCCCGTCGCGGTGAGCGGGAGCTGGTCCAGGGACAGCACCGTCGGCTCGCCGAGCGGCGGAAGGTCGGTCACGGCCTGCTTCCACGCGCCGAGGTCCAGCGTGCCGTCCCGGGTCACCAGGACCGGCTGCGGCAGTCCGCTCGCACGACCGAGCACCACCGCCTCGACGACCTCCGGCAGCCGGTCGTGGATCACGTCCTCGGTCTCGACGCAGCTGCCGTCGGGAATCGTGTCCACCTCGCGGTCGAGCAGCAGCAGCCGGCCGGAGTGGGTGATGAGGCCGAGGTCCCCGGTGGTGAACCAGGGCCCGGACAACTTGGCGCGCATCCGCTCCGGTTCGCTGACGTATCCGGCGCACAGCGTTCTGGTACGGGCCTGCACCAGGCCGGGCCTGCCGCGCCCCACCGGCTGGAGGGTCGTCGGGTCCACCACGCGCAGTCCGGCCCTGCCGGGCACGGTCCGCCCCAGGTCCCGGGTGGTGGGGTGGCGCTCCCCGGTCGCGCGTACCGACCTGCGCGTCAGGCAGCGGAAGGTGAGCGGCCCGGTCTCGGACTGCCCCCAGACCTGCACCCACAACGGCAGCCGGCGCCGGGTCGCGGTCAGGAACGTCCGTACCGTGGGCGGGTGCACGGCGTCGAAGGCGTTGATGTAGAGCCGCACGTCGTGGAAGGGGTTGTCCGGCGCCGCCGCCAGCGGCTGCCAGCGCACGAAGGCCGAGGGCGCGGCCTCCAGCACGGTCGGCGGATGCGCGCGCAGGACGGGTTCGGCGAGCCGGGCGTCGTAGGCGTCCAGGATCACCGCCGCGCGCGGGGCGAGCCAGAACACGCTGATCGTCCAGGCGAGGCCCCGCCCGTGCGCGTACGACGCCGCCTGGGCGACGGTGTCGGCACGCCGGGTGGACACCAGGGGCAGGCGCCGGGCCTCGGCCGCGGCGATCCGGTGGATCAGCGTTCTGGCGGAGTGCCGGACCAGCTTGGGGATCCCGGTGGTTCCCGAGGTGTGCATGATGGCCAGGGTCAGGTCGTCCGGGCGGGGGCGGGGCGGCGGCGTCCGGTGGCCGCGCACGTCCGCGAGCGGGATCGCGCCGGGTGCGGGGGCGTCGAGGGTGAGGGTGCGGCGGGTGAAGGCGGTGAGGTCGGTCTCCGCGCCGCGCGCGGCCGCCAGCGTGGCCGAGGTGGTGACCAGGGCCTTGGCGTCGAGGCGTTTGAGC
Organism: Streptomyces sp. NPDC001231; assembly: GCF_042896885.1. Taxonomy (NCBI): domain Bacteria; kingdom Bacillati; phylum Actinomycetota; class Actinomycetes; order Kitasatosporales; family Streptomycetaceae; genus Streptomyces; species Streptomyces sp. NPDC001231. Next base: position 112,651 of record NZ_JBIAXS010000020.1, on the reverse strand, counting down.
AGCACCTGGAGCGTCTCCACCGGGAGGCGGTCGGAGATCAGCGCGGGCACCGCGCCGATGCGGGCGGTGGCGCAGGCGAGCAGGACGTAGTCCCAGTGGTTGGGTTTGATCACGGCGACCCGGTCGCCCGGCGTCACGCCCAGCCCCTCCAGCCAGCCCGCGGCCTGGCTCACCAGGTGGGCCAGGTCCGGGATGTCGTACGTCGTCCTGCCGTCGTCCGCGATGTCCAGCGGCCGGCTCAGATGGACCGTCGTTCCGGTGCCGCGGTCGGCCAGGACGTCGAAGAACGGTCCGGGGGCGAGGAGTTTCATCGGGTGACCTCCGAGAAATCCCGTTAGGCGCACGGGAGCTGATGGAAGGTGAGGGGCTGCGGTTCGGGCGGGCTTCCGCACGGAGCGCGGGGACGCCGCTCGGGTCCTCGCCCCGCCCTTCCGGCTCAGGGGAGGCCGCTGATCGTGAGATTGACCGCCACGAGCGTGACGACCAGGATCCGGTGGGCCCGGATGCCGATCAGCCGGCCGCGCAGGACGTCGCCGCGCACCATGCCGACCGTGAACTGCCGGACGCGGGTCGCCTTCAGCGGGACGAAGGCGAGCGGGAACCACCACGGGGCGATCCCCAGCGGCGGCGCGGTGACGATCGCCGTGGTCTCGAGCACCGACAGCGCGCCGATGAACCGGCGGTTGCCACGCAGGGACAGCAGACACGCGGCGGTCGGCCGGCCCACCGCGCGGTCCCCTTCGGCGTCGTGGGTGTTGGAGTACACGCCGAACAGGACCGGACCCAGCCCGAACAGGAACGCCTCCACGGCCGCGAGCCCGGTCACCTCCCCGGTGAGCAGGCCGAACAGCGGCAGCACGAAGGCCCAGCCGACCACGGCGAGGAACACTTCCTGGAAGCCCCGGTAGCTGAGCCGCAGGCCCCACGAGTACTGCGGGACGACGACGGCGGCGGCCACGAGGGCGAGCACCGCCCACAACGGGCGGTGCGGCGCCCAGACCAGCGCCGCCGTCCAGCACAGGCACCCGGCGACGAGCGCGCACCAGGCGAAACGGACCGCGGCTGCCTCGGTGAGCGTCCCGGCCAGCAGCGGTTTGCGGGCCAGTGCCCGAGCCGGGGCGTCGGGGCCGTAGTTCGCGGCGTCGCTTCCGTCCCGGTGGCCGGTGACGTCGTCGAACGCGACGGCCGCCGCCACCAGGCACACCTCGCCCAGCAGGAACGCCGCCAGCGTCACCAGGGACGCCCCGTCGAGCCGCTGGGACGCGGGGAGCAGCGACCAGACGACGGCCAGGCTGAGGTAGTAGTCGACCATGCCGAGCTTGGCCGGCCGAAGGTAGGCGGGCAGCCGCGCCCCCGGACGCCGGCCCGTGCGGACGCCGGCCTCCTGGGACGGCGGCTCCGTGGCGGTTTCGGTGCTGAGCTCACTGGTCATGGACGCTCCCTGTGGTCGTGGCGTCGGGCGTCCGCGGGACGCGGAGCAGCGGTGTCGCCCGAGCGGGGCCCGCCCCGGCCAGCGTGGTCCGCTCCGTCGGGGTGAGCGGCGGCCGGCGGGACGAGGGGGCCGCGTACGGCGGCGAGCAGTGTCGCGGGGCCGAGCAGTCGTGCCGGAGGGACGGTCAGCGCGTAGACCCCCACCATCGACCGCTGGACGCGCGGGTCCTGGGCCGAGACCGCGTCGAGCCGGTCCAGGTAGCGGTTCAGCAGGCGGCGGGGAGGCCCCGGGCGTGCGCCGCGGGCCGGCGGATGGCGCTGGTCCAGGCCGACCGCGATCCGCCTGGCGGTGTCCGCCGAGCGTGCCACCGCGCGCTGGGCGCCGCGCGCGGCGCCGGGACGCGGGCCCGCCACGTACGCCTCGCGCAGGGCGAGGGCGCCCAGCGCGGCGACCGAGACGCCCTGCCCGTAGGCCGGGTTGAAGGTGCAGGCCGCGTCGCCGAGCACGACGAAGCCCTCCGGCCGCTGCCGCATCCGCTCGTAGTGGGGGCGGTGACTGGCGGTCCGGCGGAACGCGCGGACGGGCCCGGCGGGTTCGGCACGGGCCAGCATGTCGGCGATGAGCGGGTCCGGCAGCTCCCGCGCGAACGCGGTGTGGCCGTCGGCGCCGGAGGCCGGGACGGCGCCCCGGGTGCCGAACAGCGTGGCGAGCCGGCGGCCGTCCTCCACCGGCACCAGCAGGCCGCCCCGGCTCACCTTCCGCATGCCGAGCCTGACGTACACGGCGGGGAGTCCTTCGGCGAGCGACGAAGGCAGGCGGCAGGGGCGGGTCGCGTAGGCGACGCCGCTGTCGGCGACCGTCTCCCGTACGAAGGCGCCGAAGCCGGCGAGCCAGCGTGGTGCGGCCGAGCCGTGGCCGGACGCGTCCACGACGAGGTCCGCCTCGGCCCGGCCGAGGCGGCCGTCGCCGCGCCGCCGGGTCAGGACGCCGGTGACCCGGCCGGGGCCGCCGAGCAGGCCCACCACCTCGGTGCCCGCCGGCAGAGTGGTGCCGGTGTCCGCGACGAGGCGTTGGCGCAGCGTCCACTCGATCAGGCCCCGGGTGCAGGTGAGGACCGTCTCCCAGGGCCCGTGGCGCGCCGGCCGGCCGAAGGGCCCACGCACCACGATGTCGCGGGGGAGTCCGACGCCGGGGGCGCCCGCCCCGACGAGGGCGGCCAGGGTGCCGGGAACCAGTTCGTCGATCGCGGCGGCGCCGCACGGCAGCAGGACGTGCGCGTGATGGCCCTGCGGCACTCCGGCCCTCGGCTCCGGCCCGTCCGGCAGCCGGTCCCGCTCGATCACGGTGACCTCGTCGACGCTGCCGGCGAGCACGAACGCGGCCAGCAGCCCGGCCACTCCGGCGCCGATCACGACGGCACGGGTAGGGTCGCGTCCGCTCATCCGGGGGCCCCCAGCGAGGTCGTGGCCGGCGGCGCGGAGCCGGTGACCTGCGCGGCGGCGAGACGGGCCAGGGTGGCGCGGCACACCTTCCCGGTGGGGCCGAGCGGGAGCTGATCGAGCGTCAGCAGTCGCTCGGGCAGCTTGCGGCGCTCCAGCCCCCGTTCCTGCTCCAGGAACCGCTGAAGCTCCGCCAGGGTGGGCGTCTCGCCGTCGCGGGGCCGCGTCACGCAGGCGCACAGCCGCTCCTGCAGATCCGGGTCGGGCACCGGCACGCAGGCCACGTCACCGACCGCCGGGTGTGCGCCGAGGTGGCGCTCGACCTCGGCCGGGCTGATGGTGCAGCCGCCGCGGATGACGGTGTGCCGGAGCCGGTCGAGCACGCGAGCCAGGGGTCGAGGGGCACGCAGCCGTCCGGTGCCGGGCCGAGGACGGCGACGGTCCGCAGACACGGCAGGTCGGCCCGCAGTCCGGACAGGACCCGCGCCAGGGGGATGCCGCTCCACTCGGCCGTCGTGATCACGGCGCCGGCCCGCGCCCCGCCGAGCAGTGCGAGGGAGTCCCGGCGGCCGCGCCCGACCGGATAGGGCAGCGCCACGGCGCCGATCGCGGCCAGGGCGAGGTCGGCGGCGAGCGCCCGCCATCCGTTGGGCAGTTGGACGCCGACCACGTCGCCCGCGCCGACGCCGGAAGCCGTCAGCGCCGCGGCGATCCGCCGGGCACGCCGGTCGAGGGCCGCATAACCGAGCGTGCCCTCGGGGTCGATGACCGCGGGCCGTTCGGGGTGGGCCGTGGCCTGCGCGCGGAAGAGCGCGGAGAGGTCACGGCCGGGCACGAGGCCCTGTTCGACGTACCGGCGGCGCAGCCGGGCCGGCACCCGGTCGGGCACCTCGGCGCCTCCGGCCGTGGTCCAGGTCCCCGTCATGCGGTGAACTCCCAGGGCGTGCCGGGCAGGACGCAGCCGGCCCGGGTCAGTGCGGCGCCGAACCGCGGGTCCGCGGCGAGTTCGGTGAGGTCGGACGTCAGCGGCACCGACGGCCCCGGACGGCGGGAGGCGGCAGCGCCGGATCCGTGCCGGGTCAGTACGGTCGCGGCGGAGAGCAGGGAGGTGTCCACATGCAGCAGTGGGGCGCTGCCGTGCGTGTCCCGGCCGCTGGTGGAGCGCGCCGCCAGCGCGGCCAGCACCCCCTCGGCGCAGACCAGGCCGCCGAGCACGTCGAGCAGCGTCATCAGCGAGGGCGTCGGTGGCTCGCCGTGCCGCGCGGTCAGCCCGGCCAGACCACTGCCCGCCTGCACCAGGTAGTCGGTGCCGAGCGGCGGGGTGGGCCCGAGGGCCTCGCCCCAGCCGGACGCCCGCGCGTAGACGAGGCCGGGCCGGACACCGGCCAGATCGGTGGCGTCGAGATGCCACGCGGCCGCCTTGCCGGGGGCCCAGTTGTGCAGGAACACATCGGCGTCGCGGACGAGTTCGCGGAGCGTCCCGCGGCCGCCCGGGGTCCGCAGGTTCGCCTCCACCACGTCCTTGCCGTGGTTGAGCGCCAGGAACCGGGCCGAGCAGCCGCCGACCAGCGGCTCGGTGCCGCGCAGGGGGTCCCCGCCCGGTGGTTCGACCTTGATGACCCGGGCCCCGAGCCGGGCGAGTACGTGTCCGGCGAGCGGCCCCTGCACCCGTCCGGTGGACTCGACGACGACCAGCCCGGCGAGCGGCCGGGACACCGTGGGGCAGGCCGCGGCGGGCGAGGGCACGGAGGGCCCCGCCGCCGTCCGCCGGTCCGCGGGCAGTGCCCTGACGGTCCATGGGGTCTCGGGCAGGGCGCCCGGCTCCGGCGCGTCGGGGCCGCGGACGGGCAGCACGCTGACGTCGGTCCGGGCGGCCACGGAGCGGATCACCTGGTAGGAACGCCGCGCGGCGACGCGGTGCAGTGCGGCGGGCAGCGGGCAGACGGCGGTGGCGAACCGGTTCTGGAACGGCGGCCAGCCTCGGCGGACAGCGGTCCGCTCGGCGTCGAGGACGGTCCAGAAGCGCTGCCAGGCCTCGGCGTCGAGTGTCTCGATCTCGAACCTGACCCCGTCGGCGCTGGTGAACGGCGGTGCGCCGGCGCCCGGACCGGGGGACGCCGGCGGCACCGGCATGTCCGAAGGGTGCGTACCGGCGGCGCTCGCCATGGCCAGGTACTGGCCGGTGGCGAGGAGCGCGCCCTGCGCGACCGAGGTGCGCACCCGGCCGATCCGGGTGCCGCGCGCGGCGGCGTGGAACGCGGCGAGCATGCCGGTCACGGCGAGCACCCCGGCCACCGTTCCGGCGTAGTCGAGGCCGAGCAGCGTGGGCGCCCCGTACCGGCGCCCGTGGATGTGGGCGATGCCGCAGGCGGACTGCACGTCGGCCTCGCTCGCCAGGGGCAGCGCCACCGGGCCCGCCCAGTCGATGGCGCAGGTGAGGCTGCCGGCACCCGTGGCGGTGACGAGGGTGCCCGCGTCACCGGCGTCACCGGTGCCGTGCCCCGGACGGGTGTCACCGGTGGCGTGCCGCAGGCCGGCGGTGGCCGGTTCGCAGCCGAGGAGCGCCAGGTGGTCGGCGGCGACCGCGAGCGCCGTCGAGCCGCCCGTGGCGCCCACCTGGATCCCGGCCAGCGGCCGGTGTGGTTCCGGCGCCCGACGCGCCTCGGTCCGTACGCACGCGTCGACGCTCACCGGGCCCGCCGCCCCTGCACGGAGTAGATCACGCACGAGCTGGCCCGGAACCGGGGATGCCGCATCACCTCGCGCACCTCGGCGAGTTCGGCGTCGGTCATGCCGGCGGCGACGAGGCGGTCACGCAGGTGGTGGGTGTGGTGGATCAGGAGGTGGACGCCTGGCGAGTCGGCGTGCCACGGCATCAGGAAGGGCACCGGGTCGATGTCGACGAGCCCGGCGTCCCGCATGGCCCCGGCGGCGTGCCGTCCCCAGCTGCCGTCCGCTCCCGCCTGCGCGAACACGCGTGCCTTGGCCGCCAGGAACCGCTCGTACACCTCGGCTCCGGCACGGCTCGGCGCCAGCAGGACCGGGCCGTAGTCGATGTCGAACTCGTCGAGTTGCAGCCACCCGCCCGGGCGCAGGGCACGGGTCATCGTGGCGAGCGCCGCCCGGCGCTGCGGCAGATGGAGCAGCACCAGACGGGAGTGGACCAGGTCGAAGGCCTCCTCGGGCAGCGGGTCGCGGGTCACGTCGTGCCGCAGCGTCCGAAGCCGCGGGTGCTCGGGGAGGTGCACCGGATTGATGTCCGTGGCCACCACCTCGCCGGTGGGCGCCACGCGTTCGGCCAGCCAGGTGGCGACGCTGCCGCCGCCCGCGCCGACCTCGAGGCAGCGCCAGCCGTCGGTGACTCCGGTGCCGGCCAGCCGCGCGGTGGTGATCGGGTCCAGCGACGCGGCGAGGCAGCGGTGCTGCTCCGCCGCGTGGACGTTGTCGTTGTCGAAGGCGTATCCCTCGCCGGGATCCGCGACCGCGGCGGCGGGTGCGTGGAGAGCGGACTTCACCAAGTGCTCCTGGGATGCGGGTGAGTACGGGACCGGGCGCGCGGATGAGGCCGGGGCGACCCCGGCCCTGTCCGCCGTCCGCCGTGTCAGGAGGAGAAGCTGCCGGACAGCTGCGTGGTGTGCGTGCCGTGTCCGGGGAGGATCCGGACGCCCGCGCTCGCCGCCTGGGCCGACCCCGAGCCGGCCAGGCCCAGGACGCCTGCCAGGGACGCGGTGGCGAGGGCGATGGCGAGGCGCTTTCCGACAGCGGATGTGTGCATGAGATCTCCTTGGACATCTCGGGCCCGGTACCCGACGACACTCACAGAAGATCACATTGAGCGACAGTCATCTCGCTCTCCGTGTCGGCTGTGTTCGTGTCCGTACCACGGCCTCCCTGCCGTGCGGTACGGGTTTGCCGCCGGGACGGCCGGTTCCGGGGGCGCGCGGGTTTCACCGCGCGGAGTGACCGTGATCGCCCGGTCGGATGCGCGCGGCCTGTCGGCCTCCGGGACGGCGGCCCGGTGCACGATGCACAGCGGGCACGGCCGTGGCATGTGCGCGGAAGCCGGCATCGGCGTGATCGCCGTCGATCCCGCCTGCACCAGCGTCCGGGGCGCCCAGCACTGGCAAGCCCCGCTCACCGGCGAAACCCACATGACCAGCCAACACGCCGCCGCCTCGGTGGCCATCGGCAGGCGCGCCCTCGGATACCGGATCAGGCGACGGACGGCACCGCCCCGTGCACACCAGAGCGATGTGCACGGGCATCGGACCGCCCAGGCCCGACCCGGCGGCCGAGGGAGCGAGGGAAACCGCCCCCGTGTCCCCGGACCACGGACAGGATCCGTACGCGCCGGACGCGGAGCGAACGCGGTGGACCAGAACACCCAAGACCGTTCGGGGTGTTTGGCTGAGCACGGGTTATGGCCACAGGACTCACTCCCGCTCAGTCTCCAGGAACGGTTCACCTTCCGGACGGTCGCGGCCGCGCAGCAGGTGAACCGTGAGATGCCCGCCCATGTGGCGCGGCGGGTGACCGCGCTGCTGGACGAAGCGGGGTGCGCGGTCCAGGGGGCCGAAGTGCTGCTGCTCGGCGTGACCTGCAAGCCGGACGTCGCCGGTCTGCGCGAGTCACCCGCGACCGCGGTGGTCCGCTGCCTGACCGCGCTCGGCGCCACGGTCCGCTTCCACGATCCGCACCATCCGAGTGGCCGTCATCAGCGCTCCTGTCCATGGGGGGATCCCCGGGCCAGGAGCACTGGTGAGGCAGGGTGATCAGCCACGCCCGTCCTCACCCCGAGTGCCGCGGCGACCCGACCGGCACGGCCGCCCGCCGCGCTCAACGGCTTCTCGGGGTCACCAGGCCCGACTCGTAGGCCAGGACCACGAGTTGGGCGCGGTCACGGACCCCGAGTTTGACCATGGCCCGGTTGACGTGGGTCTTCGCGGTCATCGGGCTGATCACCATGCGGTCGGCGATCTGGTCGTTGGACAGCCCCTGCGCGACCAGGGCGACGGCCTCGCGTTCGCGGTTGGTCAGCTCCGTCAGCCCCGGGCCGACTCCCGTGTCGAGCGGCTGGGTGACGTACCGGCTGATCAGCTTGCGGGTGATCGACGGCGCGAGCAGGGCGTCGCCCCGCGCGGCGACACGCACGGCGTGCAGGAAGTCCTCCGGCACGATGTCCTTGACGAGGAACCCGGCCGCCCCGGCGCGCAGCGCGTCGAAGACGTACTCGTCCAGGCCGTAGTTGGTCAGGATGACGACGTGCACCCCGGACAGCGCCGGGTCCGCGGCGACGCGCCGGGTCACCTCGATGCCGTCGAGGACCGGCATCCGGATGTCGATGAGCGCGATGTCGGGCAGGTGCTCCCGGACCAGTTCCAGGCCCTCCAGCCCGTCACCGGCCTCGGCCACCACCTCGATGTCGTCCTCCATGTCGAGCAGCGCGCGGAATCCGCTGCGCAGGAGCGGCTGGTCGTCGACCAGCAGGACACGGATCACGACGTCTGCTCCACGGGGAGTTCGGCCTGGACGGTGAAGCCTCCCTCGACACGCGGCTCGGCCCGCAGCCGGCCCCCGAGGGCGGTGACGCGCTCACGCATCCCGAGCAGTCCGACGCCGGGCACGGGGGCGGTGCCCGGCGTGGCTCTGCCGTCGTCGTCGACGCGTATCGTGAGCGCGTCCGGACGGCAGTCGATCCGGACCGACGCCGAGTCCGCGGCGGCATGCCGGGCGATGTTGGTCAGCGACTCCTGAACGATCCGGTATACGGTCCGGTCCACCGCGGCGGGCACGTCGTGCCGTTGCCCCTTGACCGTCAGCGTCGCGTCCAGGCCGAAGGCACGGGCCCGTTCCACCAGCTCCGGGACGTGGTCGATTCCGCGCGGCGGGGCCGTGTCGTCGTCGCGCAGCGCCTCCAGGGTCGCGCGCAGCTCCCGGCTCGCCTCACGTCCCGCCTCCTGGATCGCCAGCAGGGCCGCCGGCACCTGTTCGCCGCGCCTGCGGGCCACATGGACGGCGACCTCGGCCTGCACCTTGATGATCGAGATCTGGTGGGTGAGCGAATCGTGCAACTCCCGCGCGATGTGCAGCCGTTCCTCGTCGGCGCGGCGCCGCGCGGTCTCCTCCCGGGTGCGCTCGGCCTCGTCCGCCCGCCGCTCGGCCTGCCGCAGCGCCTCGCCCGCCGCGCCGGCCGCGATCAGCCAGGCCACTTCGAGGGCGCCGCGGGCCTGCGCGAACGCCTCCCCCGTGTCGTGCAGGGAGGCGAGGGCCGCGAGGGGGAGGGCGGCCAGCATGCCCACGCTTGCCGCGACGGTGACGGTGCGGTGCCCCGCCCGCATGGCGGCGTACACCGCGAACAGGTAGGCGACGGCGGGCACATCGAAGCCGACCGCCTGGTAACCCACCGCGCACAGTCCGGTGACGGCCAGCACGGGCAGCGGGGCCCGGCGGCGCGCGGCCAGCGCCAGACCGCCGGCCACCAGCAGCGCGTAGCCGAGCGGGCCGAGGTCGTCGGCGGAGTGCCCCCCGGACAGCCCGGTGGCCAGCAGCGCCCCCGCCACGCCGACGGCGATCGCCCAGTCCCCGACACCGGCCGGGACACCGAACCGTGCTCTGTCCATGGGCGCACCCTAACGGGATGCCGCCGCGGGCGGATCACGCTCGGGGACGAGCGCCCCTGTACCGCGCCCGCGGTACAGGGGCGGCGCCCGCGGTATCCGCCGCGGTCCCGTGCGCCGTCGGTGGCAGCCCAAAGTGTCCGCGCCTGCGGGACGTTCGGGGACGGGTCCGGAGGACATGATCGGGCGACGTCCAGTCGCAGGAGGAGAAGATGACGGCAACCGGCACCCCCCGTACGGAAGGAGCCCTGGCGGCACTGGCCCGGTTCTGCTACCGGCGGCGCCGCCCGGTGCTCCTGGCCTGGATCGTCGGCGTGATCGCCGTGGCGTTCGCCGGCTTCGGCTTCGGCGCCGCCCCCGACAACGACTTCTCCGGCGGAAGCTCCGACTCCGCCAAGGCGCAGGCGCTGATCGAGAAGCACTTCCCCGAGCGGCAGGGGGATACGCTGACTCTCGCGATCAAGGCGGAGAAGGGGATCGACGACCCCGCCGCCCGGCAGAAGATCGAGAAGGTCGTCGCCGATCTGGACGCCTCCCCCCTCACGGGACCGGTGACCTCGCCGTACAGGGACGAGGATCTGGTGACGAAGGATCGTCGTATCGCCCGTACGACCATCCCGCTGACCGCCAAGGATGTGAAGAAGGCCGAGGTCAAGCCCCTGGTGACCATGGTCAAGGAAGCCTCCGGCGACGGCGTGACGCTGGGGCTGGGCGGGGAGAAGGCGGAGAAGGCCGAGACACCCCCGCAGGGTTCGTCCGAGAGCGTGGGCATCGTGGCGGCGGCGGTGATCCTGTTCATCGCCTTCGGGTCACTGGTGGCGATGGGACTGCCGATCGTGACCGCACTGCTGGCGATCGTCGCCGGCATCGCCCTGATGAAGCTGGTGGGATACCTGGTTCCGTCACCCGATTTCACCGCGATCCTCGCCGCGATGATCGGGCTCGGCGTCGGCATCGACTACGCGCTGTTCATCGTGACCCGCTACAAGGACGGCCTGCAGGCAGGCGACGAGCCGGAGACCGCCACGGTCAAGGCCATCACAACGGCCGGTCGCGCGGTCCTGTTCGCCGGCACGACCGTCGTGATCGCGCTGATGGGCCTGATCGTCATGGGACAGCGGCTGATGACCGGGGTGGCCGTCGCCACCTCGGTGATCGTGCTGGTGACGATGATCGCCGCGGTGACCCTGCTGCCGGCGTTCCTGGGCTTCACCGGGCACAGGATCAACTCGCTGCGCCTGCCGCGTCGCACGTCCCGGCGGAGCGGGGCCGACGGTGTCCCGGCGCGGGAGCGACCTACCCTCGCCGAGCGCTGGGCCGGCGTGGTGCAGCGCAAGCCGCTGGTCGCCGCGGTACTGGCCGGCGCGGTCCTGCTGGTGCTGGCCGCCCCCACGCTGTCGATGCGGCTGAGCAACCCCGACGCCAGTGTCCAGCCCCACGACAGGAGCAGCTACACCTCGTACGAGATCCTCTCCGAGGGCTTCGGTCCCGGCTACGGCGCACCCCTGGTCTTCGCCGCCGAGGTCGGCTCCGGCCACACCGGTCTGCGTCCCGTCGTCGAAGCGGTCGGCAGGACCGAGGGCATCGCCCACACCACACCGCCCCAGGTCAGCAAGGACGGGCAGGCGGCGATCTTCATGGCCTTCCCCCGGACCGGATACCAGGACGAGGCGACCGCGGACGTGGTGCACCGGCTCCGCGACGACGTGCTGCCCAAGGCACCCGGGGGCGACGGGGTCTACGTCGGTGGCCCGAACGCCGGCACGATCGACATGGCCGACGACATCGGCTCGCGCCTGCCCTTCATGATCGCGGTCGTCATCGCGCTGTCCCTGGTGCTGCTGATCGCGCTGGTCCGGTCCGTCACGATCGCGTTGCAGGCCGCCGTGATGAACCTGCTGGCGATCGGCGCCGCCTACGGCGTGCTCGTCGCGGTCGTCCAGTGGGGATGGCTGGGCTCGGCCCTAGGCTTCCCCACCGAGATGCCGATCACGACCTGGGTGCCGATGATGATCTTCCCGGTCCTGTTCGGCCTGTCCATGGACTACGAGGTCTTCCTGATCTCACGGGTCCGTGAGGAGTACGAGCGCACCGGCGACACCCGGACGGCCGTCGCCCGCGGAATGGCGCGGACCGCCAAGGTCATCACGGCCGCGGCCGCCATCATGGTCGCCGTCTTCACGACCTCGCTGCTCGGTCCCGACGTCGCGGTCAAGCAGGGAGGTCTGGGCATGGCCGTCGCCGTGCTCATCGACGCCACCATCATCCGGATGATCCTCGTCCCCGCGGTGATGGAACTGTGCGGCAACGCCAACTGGTGGATGCCCGGGCGCCGTTCGCCGAAGGCCACCGCGGCTCGAGGCGCCGAGGTCGGGGAGGAGGCCAGGGTCTGACCCTTGCTCCGGCCGGAGTGCGGGGAACCCTGGGCGGGGTTCCCCGCACGACCGGGAGACAGGCTCGGCGTGATGACCGGATGATTACCGCGCGCCCTCAACCGCTGGGCACTCGCCCGGCAGTTGCTGCTGGACCGGGAGCCGCTCACCGCCGCCGACGCGGTGCGGCGCGTGGTCGCTCTTCAGGCACAGCAGCCCGCCTCGCCGTACCCGGCGCTGTGGAACCGGCTCAGCGGCTTCGACCCGGCCGGCCTCGACGCCGCCGTGCCCGGCCACCGGGCGGTCAGGTCGACCCCAAGTTCGCCGAACGCCCCGAGTTCGCACCCGAGTCGCTGCCCCGGACGGCGGTGATCGGCACGCCGGGCGAGGTCGTCGAACGGCTGCGCCGCTACCAGGAACCCGGCGTCGACGAGTTCAGCTTCTGGTGCGACAACAGCCTCCCGCACGAGGAGAAGCGCAGGTCGCTCGAGCTGTTCGTCAAGGAGGTCGTGCCGGCGTCCCGGTGACGGGCCGTTCATACGGCCGGGGCCGCCCGCCGCGCCCGGTCCCGGCCGTACATGACGTAGCGTCCGGTCGTATGGAACCCACGGCTCACCTCCAGTCGGTACCGGGCACCCGGCGCCGGGCCCGTGACCTCGGTATCGTCGTCGGGCGGGGCGACACCGGTCCCCTCAACGCGATCACCGATGTGCCGGGCGTCCGGGTCGGTCACGCCACCGTCCGACGTCCCCCCGATGTGCACAGCGGAGTGACCGCCGTCGTGCCCGGTGCCGTCGGCCCCCACGCGCCGCTGCCCGCGGGGGTGTTCACCGGCAACGGCTACGGCAAGCTCATCGGCACCACCCAGATCGCCGAACTCGGCACGCTGGAGACCCCCGTACTGCTCACCTCCACCCTGTCGGCGTTCCGGGTCGCAGACGCCCTGGTCGGGTGGATGCTCGAACGGCCCGGAAGCGGCGAGGTGCAGAGCCTCAACCCCGTAGTGGGCGAGTGCAACGACGGCTTCCTGTCGGACATCCGCGCGCGGCCGGTGCACGAGGAGCACGTCCGGGCCGCGCTCGACGGGGCGGTTGGCGGTCCGGTGGCCGAGGGCTGCGTCGGCGCGGGAACCGGCACCGGCGCCCTGGGGTTCAAGGCCGGGATCGGAACCGCCTCGCGCACTCCCGAACTGGGAGGCCGGCGGCACACGGCCGGGGTCCTGGTGCAGGCGAACTTCGGCGGCACGCTGCGGGTGCTCGGCCGCTGCGTCACCCCGCGGTCCCTGGGCCTGACCGGCGACCCGGCGCCGGTCACGGAGACCGGCTCCTGCATGATCGTGGTGGCCACGGACGCCCCCGTCGACGCGCGGCAGCTCACCCGCGTCGCGCGGCGGGCCGTCTTCGCCCTGGCCCGCACGGGCGCCGCCTACAGCCACGGCAGTGGCGACTACGCCATCGCCTTCGGCACCCGACCGGAGGCGGGCGCCCCGGTGGCGGACGCCGAACTGGGGCCCCTGTTCGAAGCCGTCCTCGACGCCGTCGAGGAGGCGGTGCTCAACTCCCTGCTGGCCGCGACCACGACCACGGGCTTCGGCGGCCGCACACTGCCGGCCCTGCCCCCGGACCGGCTGCTCGACGCCCTCACGGCTCCCGCGGCAAGCCCACTGTCAGGCGGCCGGAAACAGCCGTCCGGCTGACACGGGATCCGCGGCGGGGAGGCGATAGGCCGCGGCTATCGGCCGCATTCGGCAATCGCGCATTGTGACGGCCGGTCCTTCGGAGAGCCTGACGACGGCCTGCGGCACGGCCGGCGTGGTCCAGCGAAGGGGAGGGCATGGCACAGTGACAGCACCTTCGGCGCAACCGCATCGACGGACGGTGGGACCCGGCCGAGTCGGGGCAGACCCGGGAGAACATCAACCCGGCCGGCGTCACCGACCGGATCGGGGAGTTCGCCGGGTCGGGCGGCGTCGACGTGGACCGGGCGGTCGACGCCGCCACCGCCGCGTTGCCCGGCTGGCGCGGGCCCGGGCCGCTCCTGGAACGTGAGGGCGACCGGCTGCCCACCGCCCTGATCGGCGACACGGTGATGGTGATCGTGCCCGACGGCGTCGACGCCGCGGCCGCCGCCCGTACCGTCGCGGACCACCTGACCGTGCTGGACCCGGGGGTCCGCGTGGGCGTGGGCGAGCCACGACGTGGCGTGGCCGGGCTGCGGCTCGGCTGCTTCGAGGCCCGCCAGGCGGCGCAGGCAGGCCCCGGGGAGCACCGGGCGGCGCCGCTGAGCATCGCCGGACTGCTGATGGGCAATCCGGACCTGCCGCTGCGGGAGCTGGGCCACGCCGTGCTCGCGCCGCTGCTGCGGCACGACGAGGAACAGAGGGCCGAGCTGGTCACCACGCTGCGGTCGTACCTCGCCCATGACTGCGCGTCCGCCGCGACCGCCCGGGAGCTGACGCTCCACCGCAACAGCCTGCGCTACCGGCTGCGGCTGATCGAGCAGCTCACCGGCCGTGATCTCGACCGTCTGGCCGACCGCACGGAGCTGTGGCTCGCCGCCCTGGCACTGGAGGCCGACCCCGCCGGCACACCGCCCGGGCAGTGAGCGGGTGCGCCCGCCTTCGCCGCCGTCAGGCGGTCGGGGAGGGGGAAGCGGTCCCCGTCCCCGGCTCGGTGGTGAGGATCATGCGGTCCGGTACATGGGCGGTGTCCCGGCGGGCCGTGAGCCAGTAGAGGATGGCGGGTACGGCCAGGCCGACGATCCAGGAGATGTCCGTGCCGCCGAGCGGCTTCACCAGCGGGCCGGTGTAGAAGCTGGTGGCCAGGAACGGAAGTTGGGCCAGGAGGCCGATGCCGTAGACGATGAGTGCCTTGACGCGCCAGGCGCCGTAGCGGCCGTGCGGGTCGCTCAGGGCGGGCAGGTCGTAGCGCTCCTTGGCGATCAGGTAGTAGTCCACCAGGTTGATCGCCGACCAGGGGGTGAAGGCCGTGAGCAGGAAGAGCAGGAAGTCCTTGAACGAGGTCAGGAAGCTGTCCTTGCCCAGGAGGGCGACCGCGGTTCCCGCGATCATGATCCCGGCGATGTAGGCGGCGCGGCCGCGGGTGGACAGCGCGCGCTGCCCGCGGAAGCCGCTGATGCCGGTGACCACCGACATGAAGCCGCCGTAGGTGTTGAGGACGTTCACCGTCAGCTTGCCCAGGGCGATGACGAAGTACAGGAACGAGGCCGCGAGGCCCGCGCCGCCCAGGCCGACGATGTAGCCGACCTGGTTGTCGACGAAGGCGCTGCCTGCGGCGGCCGCCGCGAGCGCGCCGAACGTCATGGACCACTGGGAGCCGAGGGCCGAGCCGCCGAGGGTCCACCAGAAGGTGGCGCGGGGAGAGGTGGCGCGGGGCAGGTAGCGCGAGTAGTCCGCGACGTACGGGCCGAAGGCGAGCTGCCAGGAGGCGGACAGGGAGACGGCGAGAAGGAAGAGCGGCAGGTCGAAGGAGCGGTTGGCGAGGAGGGCGCTCAGTTCGGCGTGCTCCAGGAGGCGGATGCCGAGGTAGATGAAGGCGACTGCGCATACGACGCTGGCCACCCGCCCCAGGGTGTGGATGAGCCGGTAGCCGACGAGCGTGGTGACCGCGGTGACGACGGCGAAGATCACGATGCCGGTGGTGTCGCCGAGGTGGGTGAGTTCGCCGACCGCCTGCCCGGCCAGCACGCTGCCGCTGGCGAAGAAGCCGACGTACATCACGATGACCAGGACCAGCGGGACGACGGCTCCGCGGACGCCGAACTGGGCCCGGCTGGAGATCATCTGCGGCAGGCCGAGGCGCGGTCCCTGGGCGGAGTGCAGGGCCATCACCGCGCCGCCCAGCAGGTTGCCGAGCAGCAGGCCGATGATCGACCAGAAGGCGCCCCCGCCGAAGACGACGGCGAGCGCGCCGGTGACGACCGCGGTGATCTGGAGGTTTGCGCCCAGCCAGAGAGTGAACTGGCTGAACGCGCTGCCGTGCCGTTCGGCGTCGGGGATGACATCGATCGAGCGTTGTTCGACCACGCCTGTCATAGATATGCCCTCTTCCACGGATCCGCTTCTGACATGCATAAGGTCATTCAGAATGGGATTGGATGAATGAGAGGTCAATACTTTGTTGCAAAATATGGGCTGAGGATTGCCTGGGCCGGGTGGCGAGGCCCGAACCTACGGCCGGTGGCCGCCCCGACTCACCGACGGTCCCGTTCCTCGCGGAGCCACTGCCCGACGACCGCGTCGGCGGTGCTCGCCGGGAGCCGGGCTCGGAGCCGCCGTCCCGTGGACCCCGGAGGCGGTGCCCGCCCCGTCCGCCGTGCCGTCCGGCCGGAACCGCGCCGGCCGGCGTCCCTGGAGTGGAGCCGCTGGGGCATCCGCACCCGCGGCAAGCCCGTCGCCGTGCACACGATGTATTGCCCGGCCGCTTGAGCCCGGGGTCCGACCGACGTGACGGCCGGACGCGCGGGCGGGAAGGCGATCGCCGGCTCCGGCAACCGCCCCGGCGGCGGCGGTCAGGGGCCCTCGGGGTGCACGGCCCGCACGGCCTCGACGACGGAGCCGTTGTGCACCAGGTCGACGGCCGCACGGACCCGGGGGTACAGGACGACGTCCCGCGTGATGTGGTCGATGGCCCGCCCGTCGGCGGACCGGGTGGCGCGTACGAGTTCGAGGACCGCCCGGCTCGCGCCGGACAGCACCGAGGCGTCGGCGGCCTGTTCGGCCAGGCGCAGTTCGAGTGCCTGCGCGGCCATCAGCAGCTCGATGCCGATGACGGCCTCGATGTTGGCGACCACCTGCCGGGCGTGCCGGCCGGCGTTGTTCGCCATCGAGACGTGGTCCTCCTGGTTCGCGCAGGTCGGGATCGAGTCGACGCTGTCGGGATGGGCCAGCGTCTTGCAGTCCGACACCAGCGCGGCCGCGAGGTACTGCGGCAGCATGTAGCCGCAGTCCATGCCCACCTTCTCGCTGACGACGAGCATGTCCGGCAGCCCGCGGTTGAGGGATCCGTCGTCGAGGCGGAACAGCCTGCGCTCGGCGATGCTGCCGATCTCGGTGACGGCGATGGCGAGGAAGTCCGCGGCGAACGCGAGGTACTGGGCGTGGAAGTTGCCGCCCGAGACCGCCTTGAGGCCACGGGTCGCCGGCAGGTCCGGGAACACGAGCGGGTTGTCGGTGGCCGCGTTGATCTCGGTCTCCACGATGTCGTGCACGAAACGCAGTGTGTCGCGGACCGGTCCGAGGACCTGCGGTGTGCAGCGCAGCGAGTACGCGTCCTGCGGCGGCCGCCGGACCGGGTCGCGGTCCACGTCGCCGTCGACCAGGCCGCTGTCGCCGAGCAACTGCCGGATGCGGGCCGCGGACTCGATCTGGCCGCGGTGCCCGCGGGCCTGGTGGATCTGTGGGAGGAACGCGTCCCCGAAGCCCATCAGCGCCTCGATGGACATCGCTGCGGTGATCTCGGCGGTGGCGAGCAGGTTCCGCGCGTCCGCGAGGGCGAGGGCCACCTGCGCCGTGGAGAACGACGTGCCGTTGGTCAGGGCGAGTCCCTCCTTCGCGCGCAGCGTGATCCGCTCGATCCCGGCGTGGCGCATGGCCTCGAGACCGCTCACGATCTCGCCGTCCCGGAAGGCCTCGCCGCTGTCGAGTTCGACGTCCTCGCCGGCCGGACGAGACAGCACGATCGCCAGGTGGGCCAGCGGGATGAGGTCACCGCTGGCGCCCAGAGAGCCGTATTCGGGGACCGCCGGGTGCACCCCGGCGGCGAGCATCCGCGCGAGGGTCTCGGGCAGCTCGGGCCGGACGGCAGAGTGGCCGCGGGTCAGGCTCGCGGCCCGGATCAGCATGGCGGCGCGCACCACCTCCTCGTCCAGATAGCGGCCCACCCCGCTGGCGTTGGAGACGATCAGCCGGCGGGACAGCTCGGCGGCGTCCTCGGCGGTGGCGAATGCCTGCCGTCCGGCCAGCGAACCGAAGCCGGTGTTGACGCTGTAGATCGGCTCCACCGGCTCACCGGCCCGCATGCCCTCGACGATCGAGTCGACCCACTGCTCGCTCGCACGCATGGCCTTCACGGCGCTCTCGCCGACGACGACCCGACGGCCGCCGCGTGCGACGGCGAGGAGATCGTCGAGGGAAACGGGCGCTTCGCCCAAGGTCACTGGCTCGGTCATGGGTTCCTCCTGCGCTGAGGCTACGTGCCGTCGCAGGGGCCGCAATCGGCTGTTCTCATGGGGTGAGAACAGCGCCGGGCCGCGGCGACCACGGCGGCGTTGGCGTCCTCGTCGCCGACGGTGATCCGCACGCCCTCACCGGGGAACACGTGCACGCCGATGCCGGCGAGCGTGCACTGCCGCAGGGACACCCGGCTCACGTCCCCGAACGGCAGCCGGACGAAGTCGGTCCCGGACGCCGGCACCTCCAGGCCCGCCGCGCGCAGATCCGCGACGAGCCGGTTCCGCGAGCCGGTGAGCCGCCGTACCCGACGCGCCGTCGGCTCCGGCTCGTCCAGGGTCGCCGGCGCGGCGGCGAGCGCGGGCGCGCTCAGCGTGAACGGCAGCGCCACGCGCCGGGCGGCGTCGAGCACCGCCGGGTCGGCCACGCAGTAGCCGGCCCGCAGACCGGCGAGGGCGTAGGCCTTGGAGAACGTCCGCGGCACGGCGACGTTCGGATACGACCGCTGAAGCCGCACCCCGTCGTCGGTTCCGCCCGCCGGCACGACCTCGCGGTAGGCCTCGTCCACGACGATCAGCACGTCCTCGGGAACGGCCGCGACGAAGGCGGCCAGGACGCCCGGCGGCAGCACGGTCGAGGTCGGGTTGTGGGGATTGCAGACGGACGGCGGCTCGGCGCCTGGAAGCCGGGGCGGCGACCGTCAGGCGCCGACGAGCCGTTCTCAGCGGGCGAGAATCCGCCAACGGCCGAAACGGGTGACCGCGCGCGGTACGAAGGGACTTTCGGGGTCCTGGCAGGGACTGTTCGGCCTCGGCGGCAAGGCGGCGCGTGCGGTGGACTGGAGGCGACAGGAAGGGTGCCGGGTGATGAGACGACGCAGCGTGGGCGAGCTGATGAGCCCCACCGCCGTGAGTGTGCGACCGGGCACGGCGTTCAAGGAGATCGCACGCGTCCTCGACGAGTACGACATCACCGCCGTCCCGGTGGTCGACGACGAGGACCGGCCGATAGGAGTGGTGTCCGAGGCGGACCTGCTCCGCAAGCAGACGTGCGGAGGCGCCGGGAGGAACGCGGGGGAGCTGATGACGAGCCCCGCCGTGGTCGCGGAGCCCGGCTGGCACGCCGTGCGTGCCGCGCGGGCGATGGAGCGGCACAAGGTCAAGCGCCTGCCGGTGGTGGACGGCGACGGCCGGCTGATCGGCGTGATCAGCCGCAGTGACCTGGTGCGGCTGTTCCTGCGCCGGGACCGCGAGATTCAGCAGGAGATCCTGGAGGACGTCCTCGTACGGATGCTGGGCCTGCGGCCTTCGGCGCTCGCGGTCGAGGTCGCCGAGGGCCGGGTCGTACTCAGCGGCACAGTGGAGCACAAGAGCCTGATCCCGGTCACCGTGCGGCTGTGCGACAGCGTCGACGGCGTGGTGGAGGTGGTGAACCGGCTCGGCTTCGACCGGGACGACATCCTGAACCCTCCCGCGGTACGCGGCGGTTCGGCTCGTTCGGAGGTCGGTGTGCGCACGGCGCCGGGTGGTGGGGACGGCCTGTCGTCGGTGCTGTCACCGCCCCGGCTCCGCTTCGGACGCCGCCGGTGAGCCGCCGGTAGTCACACGTCCAGGACCAGACGTTCACCCAGGCACCGCGAGACGCAGATCATCATGGTCCCGCCCGCGGCGCGCTCCTCCTCGCTGAGCACCCGGTCACGGTGGTCCGGCTCGCCCCCGAGAACCGCCGTCTCGCAGGTCCCGCAGACGCCTTCCCGGCAGGAGCTGAGCGTCCGCACGCCCGCCTGCGACAGCGCGTCGAGGATCGACTGGCGGGCGCCCACGGTGATCTCGCGGCCGTCGCGGGTCCGCACCGTGAACGGCCGGTCGCCCTCGCGGCGCGCGTCCCCGGGACCGGCGGTGAAGTGCTCCACGGTCAGCCGGGTGCCGGGGCGGGTCCGGGCGTAGTCCTCGACGGCGGTGAGCAGTCCGGGCGGACCGCACGCGTACACGCCGGCGTCCGCCGCTCCCAGCCCGTCGAGCTCCGCCGAGATGTCGGCGACGCCCGACTCGTCGTCGCGGTGGAGCCGCACCCTGTCCCCGTACCGGGCCAGCTCCGCGGTGAACGCCATGGAGGCGGCGGCCCGCCCCAGATACAGCAGCGTCCACTCCTTGCCCGCCGCGTCGAGCGCGGCCGCCATCGGCAGCAGCGGTGTGATCCCGATTCCTCCCGCGACGAGGACGTGGCGGCCGGCTCCGAGGTCCAGCGGGAAGGTGTTGCGGGGGGTGCTCACCAGCAGTGTGTCCCCGGCACGGACACGGTCGTGCAGGTGGACCGAACCGCCGCGCCCGCCGGGTTCGCGCAGCACCGCGATCCGCCAGCGTGCCTCGTCCGGGGCCGACGACAGGGAGTACTGCCGGATCAGATCGCGGGAGAGCACGACGTCGATGTGGGCCCCCGGCGTCCACCGCGGCAGGGCCCGGCCGTCGCGCGCCGCCAGGACGAGGGAGACGACACTCGCCGCTTCCGTCGTCACCTCCTCGACCGTGACGGTCACGAACTGCTGCGCCGACATGGCTCCTCCGTCTCCGACTCGACCTGTGCGGGGCGCTTTCCGAGGCACCCCGGTCGCCGCATCGTGCGGAGCGCGGCTGGTACGCGGCAACGGCCTTTCTCAGCAGGCGATAACAGCCGTGTCCCGGACGCCCGCCGCCGGACTACCGTTCCTGCGCGGCAGCGGGCACGAGGCGGCGCAGCCCGGCGCACGTCGCCCGGCACGCCCCGTCCACACCGCCGACCCGCGTACCCGACCACCACCCGCGCCCACCCGAGGGGGCCTGATGACCAGCACCGCCGACGGCGTCGTCGCATCCATCCCGGACGACCCCTACGACGACGCCAACCTGACCGACCCCTACCCGCTGTTCGACCGCATGCGCGAGGCGGGACCGGCGGTGTGGCTGGAGCGGTACGGCGTCCACGCCTTCACCCGCTTCGAGCAGTGCCGGCAGATCCTCGCCGACCACGAGACGTTCATCTCCGGCGCCGGGGTCGGTCCGCGCAACTACCACCAGGAGCCGCCGTGGCGCCCCGCGGGCATCCTCGACTCCGACCCGCCCGCGCACACCCCGCTGCGCACCGCGATGGCCGGAGTGATCTCCCCCCGCAACATCCGGGTGCTGCGCGCCGCGTTCAAGGAGTTCGCCGTGCGGCTCGTGGACCGGGTCCTGGAACAGCGCGAGTTCGACGCCATCACCGAACTGGCCGAGCTGTTCCCGATCGAGGTGTTCGGCAACGCGGTCGGCATACCCCGCGAAGGGCGAGCGGAGAACCTGCTGCCGCACGGTGCCATGAACTTCTCCGCGTTCGGCCCCGAAGACGCCCGCTACGCACGGTACTTCGCCGCCGGCGAGGGGACCGTCGAGTGGGTGATGAGCAACTGCGCCCGCGAGAACCTGACCCCTGACGGCCTGGGCGCCAAGATCTGGGAGTACGCCGACCAGGGCGTGATCACCTCGGACGAGGCGACCCGGCTGGTGCGCGCCCTGCTGTCGGCGGGCCTGGACACGACCGTACTGGCCATCGGCAACACCATGAAATGCCTGGCCACCCGCCCCTCCGAGTGGGCGGCCCTGCACGAGAGCCCGGCGCTGGCCCGGTTCGCCGTCGACGAGGCGCTGCGCTTCGAGTCGCCCTTCCAGTCCTTCTTCCGCACCACC
Source organism: Streptomyces sp. NPDC001231 (assembly GCF_042896885.1). NCBI lineage: Bacteria > Bacillati > Actinomycetota > Actinomycetes > Kitasatosporales > Streptomycetaceae > Streptomyces > Streptomyces sp. NPDC001231. The sequence continues at coordinate 90,903 of NZ_JBIAXS010000020.1, read as the reverse complement.
TCCCGCGAGGCGGCGTTCCACGGGGTGCGCCTTGCCGAGGACACGAAGATCGCGCTGTTCATGGGCGCGGCCAACCGCGATCCGCGCCGGTTCGGGGACGACGCGGGCGAGTACCGGATCGAGCGGGACGCCTCCGGGCACCTGGCGTTCGGCATCGGCGTCCACCAGTGCGTGGGCCAGCCGATCTCCCGGCTCGAGATGGACGTCCTGTTCAGCGAACTGGCCCGGCGGGTACGGACGGTGGAACTCGTGGGTGAGCCGGTGCCGTTCCTGCACAACACACTGCGGGGCTGGACGCACCTGCCGGTCCGGGTCACCCCGGCCTGAGGGGGCGCGGGGGGCCGCGCCGCTGCCCATCGGGCGCCCGCCGGACGGCGTTCACCCGATGGGCAGCGGCGCAGCCCGGTGCTCCAGCAGCTCGCCGAGCTGTCGGCCGGCCGCCCGCAGCCGGCTCCGGGCGTGCCGGCGCCAGGCCGAGCCGCACCGGCTCTCGGGCCCGGCCACGGTGAGCGCGCAGAGCACCTCGCCTCCCGCCACGACGGGCACCGCCACCGCCACCGCGCCCTCGCTCAACTCGCCCCTGGTGACCAGGAAACCGCTCCGGCGGACCCGGTCGATCTCGTTGGCCAGCTGGGCGCGTCCCAGGGTTCGGGCGGTGATGCCGCGCAGCGGCTGCTCCAGAACGTGGTCGATCACGGCACGCGGCGCATGGGCCAGCAGCAGGCGCTGGCCCGCTCCCGCGTGGAGCGGCAGCAACTGGTTGATCCGGAACGCCATCCGGATCGGGTGGGGCGACTGGGTCTGCCGCAGGCACATGGCCCGCGTGCCGACCCGCACGGTCAGCACGGCCGTCTCGCCCGTCGCGTCCGTCAGCTCCTGGAGCAGCGCGTGGCCCAGCTCGACCAGGCGGGTGTGGGTCAGGTGCTGGCCGGAGATCTCCAGCAGCCGCCAGCCGGGCGCGTAGGTGCCCGCGCGCTCCTCCACCAGGTCCAGCTCGCGCAGGGTGCGCAGATACCGGTAGACGGTGCTCACCGGGATCCCGGCGTCGGCGGCGATCTTCTCGACCCGGGCCTCACCCGACTCGGCCACGCTGATCAGCACGTTGAGGCCGCGCTGGAACGAGACGCCCGGTGACACCCCGGACCGGCCCGCACCACCCGCGTCGGCCGCACCGTTAGGGACCACTCTTGTCATGAAGCCCTCCTCGGCCTGCCCATGGGGCGTCAGCGGTCGCCGTGCGGAGCGACGGGGCGTCAGCGTAAACGATCGTCCCCGTCTCGCACGAGACTTCGACCGTGCCGCATCGCGGGCTCTTGCGCACACCTCGTTCTCGTCCCGTGAGAACGCCTCTCGCCGTGTCGCGAACCCCGTGCCCGCACTGCGGCGACGGCTCCCGCACGGGACGCGGCCGACGCATCGGCGGCCCACCGCCGCCGACCGGACCGCTGTGGACACCGGAGCCGTGGACACCGGAAGGCGCCGCGTGCCGTCGGGAGGTTCCCGTCCCGGTCAGCGGGCGAGGCCGCCCAACGCGGCCGGCGGCCGGTCGACGTCGTCGGAGCAGCTGTACGGCGCGAGCCCGACCCGTACGCCGCCCTCGTCGCTCAGACCGAGGCGGCTCACGGCCTCCACCGCGGAGAAGGAACCGGCGGGAGCGTCGACCGCGTGCTCGGCCAGGTGCCGGGAGACGTCGGCCGGGCGCACTCCCGCCACGGTGAACAGCAGGGTCGGGGTGCGCCGTGCGGCACGTGAGTGCACGGTGATCCCGCCGAGGCCGGCCGGCCCCTGCTCGATCCGCGCGCGCAGGGCGTCCTCGTGGGACTCCAGCGCCGCGAAGGAGGCGACCAGCCGGTCCCGGCGGCTGCCCCACGCGTCCGAAACCGGTCCGCGAGGAAGTCCACCGCGGCGCGGGCGCCGGCCAGCGGCTCGTACGGCAGGGTGCCCGGTTCGAAACGCTCGGGGACGGCGTCGCTGGAGGGCAGCGGCTTGTCCGGGCGCAGGGTCCGGAGGAACTCGGGCCGGGCGGCCGGCACTCCCAGGTGCGGGCCGAGGAACTTGTACGGCGAGCACACCAGCGTGTCCGCGCCAGCCGTGCCAGGTCCACGGTCGCGTGCGCGGCTCGCACGGTGGAGACGCTGGTGCGCCGGCACGGTACCCGGACGGAGGGACCGCACCTGCTGTCGGCCGCCCACGGCGTACTGGCCGCCGACATCAGCCTGGTCACCTCGGACGGCAGCGCCATCCTCGGCGACCCGGTGCCCTGGGACGGCACCCTGCGCCCCGACCTCGCGGTGCCCCAGCGCACCGCGCGGCTGCCGGCCCACCCGGTGCACGACGACTTCTCGGCGGGACAGCGCCGGAGCGGCGCGGCACCTGTTCCGGCCGCCTGGCCGGTGTGGCCGTACCAGCGGGCGGACGAGGACCGCGCGGACACCGTCGCTCCGGGCCTGGCCGTCCTCGAACCGTTCGTCCGCTCCTGGCCGGAGACGGCCCGGACCCGCGCCGACCACGACAGCGCCGCGCGCCGCCGCTTGCTGGAGGAAGTCGTCGGCAGCCGGGCCACCGTGAGCCGAGAGGTGGTGGAGCGCGCCGTCGCGCTCGGCCGGCGCCTGGAGGACTGGCACGTTGAGACCGGCCGACGCGACGTGGACGTCGGCGGCGCCGTGAGAGTTCAGCGGCCGCGCCGGTGGAGCTCCAGGTCCGCGACCACGGGGCGGTGGTCGGACGCCTCCGTGGCGATCGACCGGACGCCGGTCACGGTGATGTCGGGGGAGACGGTCACGAAGTCGATGCGCTTTTCCGGACGGAGCGCCGGGTACGTCCCTCCGCCGTCCGGGTCGGCGTCCCTGAGCCGCTGCCACAGCGGTGCCAACTCCGGAGCGCTCGCCTCGGTGTTGAAGTCCCCGACCAGGATCTTCGGGCCGCGGTCGGCGGCGAGCACGTCGAGCATGTCCGCCACCTGGGCCCTGCGGACGGACGGGTCGCCCCGGTAGTCCAGGTGCGTGTCGTAGACGTGCACGTGCGATCCCCTGACGTTGAGCGTCACCTCGGCGAAGCCGGGCGCCGGGGCCGGCACCGGATCGGGCGTCTGGGTGGAGAGCCGGGTGATCTCGTGGTTCTCGGCCTCGAGCACCGGGTGGCGACTCAGCACGGCGACGCCGAACTGGCGGCGGTCCGCGCCCTGGGCAGCCGGGTCCATGTCGTAGATCGGCGCGAAGAACACCCGCATGCCGAGCTTCTCGGCCAGCGCCCGGGCCTCGTCGGCGAAGTCGCTGCGGGCGCCCCAGTGGACGTCGACCTCCTGGAGACCGACCACGTCCGCGTGCAGATCACGTATCGCTCGCGCGGTGCGGTCGAGGTCGAAGACCTCGTCCTCGCCGGCCCCGGCGTGGATGTTGTAGGTCGCCACCCGCAGCGGCACCGCGGGTGCGCGGGACCCGGCGGTGCCGGTGTCCGCGGCCGTCGCCGGTGCCGCCACGGCGAGCACGGCGGTGGCGGCGAGTACGGCGGCGACGCCGCGCCGGACAGGACGTCGGAACGTGGGCTTCATGCCGTCGATCCCTTCACCGTCTTCTCGGAGAGTCACACAACAGCCGCTGTGACGAGTGTGGTTGACGATGCCGCCCACGTCGAGCCCGCCTCCGTCGAGCCGCTGACGAGGATTCAGCGCCGCGGCGGGCCGTCGTCCCCGCCGTGGCACATCACATGGGACCGGAGGGGTTCACGTCAGACGTCAGACGTCATATGATCCGCGTCGACGGCAGACGCCCTGCCGTTCCGAGCGATAGGACAGCGATGTCTCACTTCCGGCGAAGGCTCCGATGGGGAGCAGGTCTGGTGGGGCTCTCCACCGTCGTGGCACTGGCGGGCGGCGTGCCCGCGGCCGCGGCCGCCAAACAGGCACCGGACTTCGACGCCACGCCCCCTCAGGCAGGCAAGCCCTTCTACGCGGAGCAGCAACTCGCCACGAACGGCGAGGGTTTCCCGAACTACCGCATCCCGGCGCTGGCCGTCACCAACCACGGTGACGTGCTCGCCGCCTACGACGGCCGGCCCACCGCGATCGACGCGCCCGGCCCGAACTCCATCCTCCAGCGCCGCTCCACCGACGGCGGCGCCACCTGGGAGGAGCAGACGACCGTCCACGCGGGCAAGCGGGAGGCGCCCATCGAGGGCTACTCCGACCCCAGTTACCTCGTCGACCGCTCCACCGGCGACATCTTCAACTTCCACGTGAAGTCCTTCAACCAGGGCTTCGGCGGGTCCCGGCCCGGCGTCGACCCCGAGGACCGCAACGTGCTCCACGCCGAGGTCAGCGTCTCCCACGACGACGGCCGCACCTGGCGGCACCGGGTCATCACCTCGGACGTCACCGCCGACCTCGGCTGGCGCTCCCGGTTCGCCGCGTCGGGCCAGGGCATCCAGCTGAAGTACGGCAAGTACGCCGGGCGGCTGCTCCAGCAGTACACGATCATCAACGGCGACGGTGTCTTCCAGGCCGTGTCCGTGTACTCCGACGACCACGGAAAGACCTGGAAGGTCGGCGAAGCCGTCGGTGCGGGCATGGACGAGAACAAGACCGTCGAACTCTCCGACGGCCGCGTCATGCTCAACTCCCGCGACTCCGGCCGCTCCGGCTACCGCAAGGTCGCGATCTCCGACGACGGCGGCGTCACCTACGGCAAGGTGACCGTCGACCGGGAGCTGCCCGACCCGGCGAACAACGCCTCCATCGTCCGCGCCTTCCCCAACGCGCCGAAGGGCTCGGACCGCGCCAAGGTGCTGCTGTTCTCCAACGCGGGCTCCACCAGCCAACGGGCCAACGGCACGGTCCGGATGAGCTTCGACGACGGCGAGACATGGCCGGTCGCGCGGGTCTTCCAGCCGGACGGCATGGCCTACTCGACCCTGGCGACCCTGCCGGACGGCAACGTCGGCCTGCTCTACGAGCCCGACGGCGGCAACGGTGGCATCCGCTTCGCCCGGTTCAACCTCGCCTGGCTCCAGGGCGTCGCCGCGCCGCTCACGGCCGAGAACCTCACGGTCGAACGCGGCGGTGCGGCGGCATTCGAGCTCACGGTGGCGAACCAGAGCGGGTCGGCCCTCCACGTGAAGGACCTCACCCTCGGGGTGCCCGCGGGCTGGACGTACGGACTGACGCCGCCGGACCGGATCCTCCCGGACTCCTCCCGCGCCGTCACCGTCCACCTCACCGTCCCGGAGGACGCGACCGGGGGCACCTACCCCGTGACCGCCACGCTCACGGACACCAAGGGGCGCACCGCCCGGGGTTCCTTCACCGTCGAGGTGCCGAAGACGGCCGACGAGAACACGCCGGGCCGCATCCAGGTGACCGGCGGCACGCTCACCAACCCGCGGGACGACGGCTACCGGGCCGGTGACAGGCTGGTCTTCACCTACACCGTCACCAACCTGTCCGACGCGGCCACCACGGTGGTGCCGAGCGGGAACCTCAGGGACCTCGACCCGGCGGCCGACTCACGCAACTGCCGGTGGCGCGGCCTCGCGGCGCACGCCTCCTACACGTGCGCCTTCCCGTACCACGTCGTCTCACAGGAGGACCTGGACGCGGGGTACTTCACACCGGTGACCGAGTGGACCTCGACCTCGGACGACAGCGTCACCGTGATCGGGCACACGGGCGAGCGCGTCGAACTGAGCTGACCCGACCCGCGCGTCGAACCGCCTCGCGGAAGAACTCCCGCGAGGCGGTGGGTCATTCCTGTCCGGAGACGGCCATCTCGCCCAGCAGCGACCAGCCGTCCTGCGCCAGGGTCGTGTTGACGATCCGAGGCGTCTCGGCCAGGTGCGGCGGCAGGGTTTGCTGCGCGGCCCTGAAGTGCTCCGACCGCACGTGGGCCGCCCCCGCCTCGTCGTCGCGGAAGGCCTCGACCAGGACGTACTCCGTCGGGTCCTCGACGCTGCGGGACCAGTCGAACCACAGGCAGCCCGGTTCGGCGCGGGTGGCCGCGGTGAACTCGGCGGCGATCCGCGGCCACTGGTCGGCGTACTCGGGGCGGACACGGAACTTGGCGGTGATGAAGATCATCGGTCTCCCTCAATGGTTCTCCGCGCGCAGCCGCGCCGCCCGCTGTGCGGTCCGGCGCGCGAACGGCGCCACAGGCGTGCCGCACCGCGGGCCGGGACGGGCCGGTGGTGCGGTGGATCGGCTGAACACGGCCGTAGCCGTGACAGGTCGGACACGGCAGGCTGTGATGATCGTAGCCGACGGGTGACCAACCGCCCGGGGGTTGCGGCGGTGCGCCGCCGCAAGGGGGAGGGGGCGGATCCGGATGGGGATCGCGCTGCTGGTGGCGTTGACCGCCGCGGTGGCCGCGGCCGTCGTCACGGGCCTGGTACGGGCCGGGCGACGCGAGGCACAGGCGGAGAGGACCCGGCTCGCCGAGGAGGCGCGGCGGCGGGCGCGCCGTTCGCTGGACGCGGTGTGGGCGATGGACGACCGGCAGTTCGAGGAGTACGTCGCCGAACTGTGCCGCCGGGACGGCTGCACCGACGTCCGACGGGTCGGCGGCGCCGGGGATCTGGGCGCGGACGTGACCGGCCGGCTGCCCGACGGCCGCCGCATCGTCGTCCAGTGCAAGCGGTACGCCAGGCACCGCACCGTCGGCAGCCGTGACCTCCAGACCTTCAACGGCACCGCACGAGCCGAGCACCGGGCCGACGTCCCGGTCTTCGTCGCCTCCTGCGTCTTCACCCGGCCGGCCCGCGAGTTCGCGGCCCGGCACCGACTGTGCCTCATCGACGTCGATCTGCTCGGCTTCTGGAACGGCGGCACCGCGTTGACCTCGTTCCTGGACCTGGACATCGGCCGGTCCGGAACCAACCGCCGACTGCGCCCGGACCACGACTGACGGGAGCCGCGTGTGCCGTGCGCGGACGGGACACCGGCGGGACGCGCTGTCCACGCACGGCACACGCGGCGACTTCCGCCCGGTCAGGCGGCGGAGTCGGTGCCTTCTCCCTCCTCACCGCGCGGAAGACGGCGAAGCCGCAGCACGGCCACCACCGCCGTACCGGCGCCGGCCAGGGCCAGCACCAGCAGGAGAACCCGGTCCGAGACGGCCTCGCCGAGCCGCCTGGCGCCGCTCTCCCAGGCCGCCTCGGTGTCGATGTCGAGGAGGGAGGGCAGTGCCGAGGTGCCGTCGAAGAGCAGGAACACGACGCCCAGCAGGACGAAGAGGATCCCGCCGGCCAGCGAGGTGGTGTGCACGGTCAGCGGTCCCCACCGCACCGCGCGCCCCCGCAGCCGGCGCCGACGCCCGAGGTCCCAGCGGTCCCACAACAGCGCCAGGACGAACAGCGGAACGGCCATGCCCAGCGCGTAGACGGCCAGCAGGAGCCCGCCGTGCACGGGGCTGCCGCCGAGCGCCGCTACGGTGAGGATGCCGCCCAGGATGGGACCGGCGCAGAAGCCCGCCAGTCCGTAGACGGTGCCCAGGGCGAAGACGGAGGCGGCGGACCCGGTCCTGCGGGTGCCCGCCGCCTCCTGAAGACGGCGGGAGCCGAAGCCGAGGCCCAGGATCTGCGCCAGTCCCAGTGCGATCATCGTCCAGCCGCCGAGCAGGACCAGCAGCTCGCGGTGCCCGTAGAACAGGCGGCCGGCGAAGGAGCCGGCCACGCCGAGCGGCACCAGTGTGGTGCACAGCCCCGCGTAGAAGACGGCGGTACGCAGCGACAGTCGGGTGCGGCCGGTGAAGGCGTAGGCGAAGAACGCCGGCAGCAGCAGCGCACTGCACGGGCTGAGCAGTGCCAGCAGGCCGCCGAGGAAGGCGGTCGCGGCGGTGATCCCGCTCATCGCCCGGCTTCCTTCGCGGCCTTCTCGACGGCGGCGGTGAACGCGCTCAGCGGCTGCGCGCCCAGGATGGGTGTGGAGTTGACGAGGAAGGCGGGCGTGCTGGACACCCCCAGCGCGTATCCCTCCTCCTGGTCCCTGCTCACCGACACCTCGGCGGCCTGGGACTTCAGGTCGGCCTCGAAGCGGTCGAGGTCGGCGACGCCCGCCTCGCGGGCCATCTCACGAAGCCGGGAAGAGGAGAAGGCGCCCTTGTTGCGCGGGCGTTCCTTGGCGTAGACGACGTCGTGGAACTGCCAGAACCGCCCCTGCCGTCCGGCGGCCCAGGAAGCGCGGGCGACGCGCTCCGATTCGGCGCCGAACACGGGGAAGTTGCGCCACTCGATGCGCAGCAGGCCCTTGTCCACGTACGAGCGGACGAGTTCCGGCTTGGTCTCCCGCGCGAACCTGCCGCAGAAGGGGCACTGGAAGTCCTCGTAGGCGATCAGTACGACGGGCGCGTCGGCGCGGCCCAGGGCCAGCGGGTCCTTCTGGTCCCTGCGGGCCAGGGCGAGCAGCGACTTCTCCTGTTCGTCGGGGGTGGCTCCGGCGACGGACGGTGAGACGGCGGCGGCCGGCCGGTCCCGGGACACGGGGTCCCCGGAACCGCCGCCGAGAGCGGCGGCCGCGGCGACGGCGGCCGCCGCACCGCCGCCCACGGCGATCAAGGTCAGACGGCGACGGTGGGCACGAGGGGAGGAAGGCATGGGGCACCTCCGAAAGTGAAGTGTGCGAAGGAGAGAGGAAGGAGAGAGGGGAAGGACAGGGGTCAGGCGACGGGCCGCACGGGGCAGGCCGCCTCGGTGGCCAGGCGCCGCAGCGCGGCCTCGGCCAGCAGGACGAGGGCGAGCACGGCGACCGCGGGTTGCAGGGGCGCCCAGTAACTCAGCGCGCCGGAGGCCCCCAGCAGAAGCAGGACCACCTTGTTGCAGACGGGGCAGCCGATCGCGAGGAAGGACAGCACCGCGCCGGCCGAGCCGAGCGAGCGCCCCGTCGCGTCGTCACGGCCCGCGACGGGCCCGGTTCGCACATAGGTGCGGCGGCACCGAGCGGGAGAACAGCGGGGTCGGGACGAGTGCGGTGGGCACGCCCAGGACGAGGACCGCGGGCGGCGTGGCCACCGCGACAGCGGCCCAGCGACGTCCGGGCCAGCGGCGCAGGGCGGCCCACGCCGCTCGGGGGGAGCGGGACACGGACAACGGATGACTCTCCGGTCGTACGGGGTGGCAGGGACGCGCGGACAGGGCGCGCGGACCTACACCCGTCGTACGGAGAGTTCGGTGAGGTCGGGAGGAGACGGTTCCGGCCCGTGGCGCCGGACATCCCGGCGCGCGGACTCCCACGCCGGTGCCGTGTCGTCGGCCTGCGCCGGCAGGGCACGGGAGAGCAGCGCACCGAACCGCGGGTGCTGTTGCTCCGGCTGCGCCTTCTTCAGGCAGGGCCCGTTTCCCGCCGCGGCGGGCGCGCCGTGACCGGCGTCGTCCAGCGTCTCGGGACACGGTGCCACGTGCGGGTCGGCCGCGGCGGAGGAGGACGCCGCCCGGAACCCGGGCGGAGAGGCGGTCGTGGCGCAGAACAGCGCGGCCAGCAGGACGAGCAGCGCGAGGCAGGCGCCCATGGCACCGTGCCGTGTGCGACGCATCGCCCTTCCTCCACTTCCTCGGTCCCGACACCATAGCCCAGGTACCCCCGGGCGTATCGAAGCCGGGACCGGGCGCGTCATCACAGCGGGACCAGGGACCACCCCTCGTGCTGACGGAGCGCCAGGTGCCACACGGCGGCCGGTACGACCCCGACGCCGGCCACGAGGGAGCCGGCGGTCAGGCCGCGCCCCGAGAGACTGTTGGCGCAGGCGAGGACCCGCGCCCCGGTCTCCAGCAGCCGGGTGACCTGTTCGCCGGACTCTTCCCCCAGCACGAGGTCCAGTCCGGCGCCGTGGACGACGACCTCGACGGGCCGATCCGCCGCCACCAGGTTCGTCACCGCGCGCACCACGCGGTCCGGTTGAGGAGCCGCCACGACGACACGTACGGGAGCGGGGGAACGGGACCCGGCTGCCTCGGCGTTCTCGGCGTTCATGGGGCCACCCTCGCACACCGGGCGGAGTCGCGACCGGGGGACCCGCGCGGCGCGACCCGATCCCACCGGAACCGGGATCCCGCGGCCGCGCACAGGCCTGACCGCGGGCGGGTCGCGCCGCCGCCGTGCCGGGCTGGTGTCAGCGGTCCTGGGACAGGCGCAGCAGGTCCGCGAAGACCCCGTTCGCCTGGACGAGTTCGTCGTACGGGCCCTGCTCGGTGATGCGGCCCTCCTCCATGACCACGATGTGGTCGGCGATCCTGGTGTTCTCCAGGCGGTGCGTGACGACGATGGTGATGCGTTCGCCGGCGATGGCCTTGATCCTCCCGAAGATCCCGTGCTCGCCCCGCGGGTCCATCTGCGAGGTCGGCTCGTCCAGGATCAGCAGCGGCGTCTGCCGGTACAGCGCCCGTCCGCAGACCAGACGCTGCCACTGGCCGCCGGACAGTTCGGCACCGCCCCACAGCTCCTTGGCGAGGAGGGTGTCGAGCTGCTGCGGCAGTTTCTCGACCGCCTCCCGCATGCCGACGGCCTCGACCGCCTCCCAGACCGGTCCGTCGTCGTAGGTGCGGGGCTGGCCGAGGGTGATGTTCTCCCGGGTGCGCAGGGGCCAGCAGGCGAAGTTCTGGGGGACGAGAGCGGTGCGCCGCCATACGGCGTCCGGGTCGGCGTGGGCGAGGTCGGTGCCGTCCCACAGCACGCGGCCCTTGTCCGCGAGGAGGATGCCGGTGATGAGCTTGGCCAGGGTGGACTTGCCGGAGCCGTTCTCGCCGACGACGGCGAGGATCTGGCCGCGGCGCAGGGTGAGCGATACACCGTTGACGGCCGGTTCGTCCTTGCCCGGGTACCGGTAGACGACTTCGTCGAGCCGGATCTCGTCCACGCGTTCCGGGATGGTCAGTTCACCGCGCCTCGGGGCGCGTTCGCGGGCCATGTCGAGGAAGGACCGCATGTCGGCGAGGTAGAGCGAGGTGTGGAACATGGCGGCGCCGTTGACGACGAACTGCGAGAGCGCGGCCAGCGTGGTCTGCACGGCGACGACGGCGGTGGCGGCGACCGGGAGGGCGACACGGCCGGTGGTGGCCAGCCAGGCGAGGGTGACCCAGGTGCCGAGCAGGAACACGCCGCCCAGGGCGCTGGTCGCCAGCACGATGCGCAGCATGCGGGGCGCGGCGGTGAGGGTGCGCTGGTCGATGCGGTCGGACAGGGCGCGGTACCAGTAGACCAGGTAGCCGGTCATGCCGTTGGCGCGGACCTCGTCCCCGAAGCGCGAGTAGGTGGCCCACCAGCGCATCATGGAGCGCACGTTGCGGTCGCCGACGTTGAGGTAGTGGGTCTCGTAGTCGACCCGCGCGGACAGTACGGCGCCGGCACCGGCCGGGACGACGGCCAGCAGGAGCAGCGGCAGCATCAGCGGGTGCAGGGCGGTGATGACACCGCTCGCCGCGATCATGCGGATCAGGGCGGCCGTGAACCGCTGGCTGTCCTGCACCATGAACCGGGTCCGGGTGACACCGACCTCGGCGGCCTCCTGCCGGTCGGCGAAGCCGTCCTCGCCGTACGCCGACGCCTCGACCCGGCACACGGCGGCGACGAGCGCGATGTCCGCCTCGGTCATCAGCAGCGGTGTGATCCGCCCGTCGGCGTACGAGGACAGGGCGCTGCCGATCCGGCCGAGGCCCGCGGCGGCCATGACCACGATCAGCGCGGGCAGCGCGCCGTGCAGGCGTTCGGACACGGTGCCCGTACCGAGGATGTGGGTCATGGCCCGCGCGGTGAACGCGAGGACGAGCGCGGCCGTGGCGCCCGTGAGGAGCTGGCAGGCCAGGAGGAGCACGACGCCGGTCCTGTCGACGGACCAGGCCATGCGCGCGGTGTGCCCGAGCACGGCGGGAAGCCGGCGGCACATGGCGCCGAAACCGGCCTCCGCCAGGGGGTTCCTGCCGTGCTTGCCCTCGAAGGTGATGGTGGCGGGAGGTGGCGGGGGAGGCGTTTCCCCGTTCGCGGTCGAGGCGTCAGTCACAGTCACCTGCATCCCTCCTTGGGGCTCGCACCGCGCCTGGATGGCCCGGCAGTGCCCGGTACAACGAGGTGCCGGGAGATTCGAACACGCTCGATTCCGGACGCGGTGGACCCCTTGAGGAGCAAGGGCCCGCTCACGCGGTCGCCGTACTGGAGCCGCCGTCGAGCGGTGGCAGGGTGGCCGAAACGCCGATGCCCGAGACGCCTGGTGCACATGGGTTTTCCCGGGACACGGCCCCGGCCCGCACCGCCGGCCGGCCCGCACACGCACGGCTGGGCGCGCCCACTGCCGAAGGACGCATCGACCCGTTACCTTTCTCCGCGCCGGCCGCCTCGGGCTGACCGAGGCGCGCCAGGGCCGACCCCTGACATGCCGTCAACCACCGCTGGAGGGAGCCCCATGGGACGCAGCACTCGACCCCGGCCGCCCGCCGGACGCCGACTGTCCGCTGTCGCGGCCGGTACGGCCGCCCTGATCCTGGCCCTGACGCCCTCGGCCTCGTGTGCCGCACTGGAGTGGCAGGCCGCGCCGCACACGCTGCCCGGCGGCTACCAGCACCTGGTGATGATCTACGAGGAGAACCACTCCTTCGACAACCTCTACGGCACCTGGGGACCGGTCGGCGGCCGGCAGGTCGAGGGCCTGGCCCGGGCCACCGCCCGGCAGCGCACACAACGCGCCCAGGACGGCACGCCGTATCGCTGCCTGCTCCAGAACGACGTGAACCTGACCAGCCCGCCCCTGTCGTCGACCTGCCGCGACGCCGCCCACGGGGTCGAGGCGAGCGCGTTCGCCAACGAGCCGTTCACCGTCGACGACCACATCGGGCCGCAGGACCGCACCTGCCCCGCGCCCGGAGTCCGCGCGGACGACGGTGTGGTCAGGGACTCCCCGGGTGCCCTGCCCGGCGGCTGCACCCGGGACCTGGTGCACCGCTTCTACCAGAACCGGTACGCCATCGACGGCGGTCGGCAGGACCGCTACGTCACCGCCTCCGACGCGGTCGGCCTCACGATGGGCCACTACGACACCACGTCACTGCCGGTCCACCGCTACCTGCACGCCCCCGGCGCCCCGCGCTACGTCCTGGCCGACCACTTCTTCCAGGCAGCGTTCGGCGGCTCCTTCCTCAACCACCAGTACCTGATCGCCGCGCGGGCGCCGCAGGACACCAGCGGCGGTGCGTCCGGCGCGAAGAACACGGTCCTCGACGCCGACGGCATGCCGGCCTCGTACCCGCTGTACCGGGCGACCGGCCCGGTGGCGGACGGTGCTCTGACCACCGCCTGCCCGGACGGCGACCCGGCCGACTACGCGCACGCCTGCGGCAACCTGGCCGTCAACACGGTGCAGCCGTCCAGCGCACCGTACGGCAGCGGCCCCCGGATCCCGCTGATCGACGACGCGAAGTACCCCAACATCGGCGACCGGCTCACGACCGCCGGCGTCTCCTGGAACTGGTACTCCGGCGGTTGGAACGACGCGGAGGCAGGGCACCCCGGGCCGCTCTTCCAGTACCACCACCAGCCGTTCGACTACTTCGCCGACTACGCCCCCGGCACCCCGGGCCGCAGCCACCTGCGCGACGAGACGGAGTTCCTGCGGGCGGCCAGGACCGGCACGCTGCCGGCCGTCAGCTTCGTCAAGCCCTACGGCGCCGAGAACGAGCACCCCGGCTACGCCGGTGAGGCGGCCGGCAGCGACCACCTCGTCGACCTGCTCAAGGCGGTGACGGAGGGCCCGCAGGCCGGCAGGACGCTCGTGGTCGTCACCTACGACGAGTTCGGCGGCCAGTGGGACCATCTGCCGCCCCCGGGACCGGGCTCGCCCACGCGCGGCGCCCATGACGCCTGGGGCCCGGGCACCCGTGTCCCCGCGCTGATCATCTCCCGCTCGCTGCCGCGCTCGGCCGTCGACCACACCGTCTACGACACCACCTCCATCATCGCCACCATCGAACGCGGCTACGGCCTCAGGCCCGTCGCCACCCGTGACGCGGTCGTCAACGACCTGTCCCCGGCCGTAGCCGCCGGTGGCCGCGGAACCCCGTAGCCGCAGCCTGCCAGGCGGCCAGGAGCAGCAGCGTGCCGAACTCGGCCAGGATGCTGGTCATGCCGGGCAGGGCCGGGGCGCCGGCCGAGAAACCCGCCGTGCCCCCGGGCCCGGCGGCGCCGGGCGTCCCGGCCGGCCGACTCTGTTCATGACCAGGTGTGAGGGCGCCGGCTGCGGCGGGCGGGGAGTGCGAGGACCGGCCGCACGCGCTGGGCAGCCCGAGCGCGCCGACGGCTGCGACGGCCGGCCCCCAGGCCGCGAGGCGTGAGCGACGGCGGTGGGGCCCCTCCGCGACCAGCTGGGGACTTCTCCGTGACCGGCGGCGGCCTGCCGGATGCCGCACGACAAAAGGGAGCATTTGCGCGATGATCGGCATATGCCATGGACTCACCGAAAACGTGGTCCAACGGCCGAACCGGACCGCTCCGCGTACCGTGTCCCTGGTATGGGGACCGCTTCGACCACGGACGAGGAACTGCTCCGCACCCTGTACGCCGAGCATGCGGGCCCCCTGTTCCACTACGTGCTGCGACTGACCTCAGGAGACCGGCAGTGGGCCGAGGACGTCGTGCAGGAGACGCTGCTGCGCGCGTGGCAGCACCCCGCCGCGTTCGAACCGGCTCGCGGTCCGGCGCGCGCATGGCTGTGCACGGTCGCCCGGCACGTGGTTATCGACGGCCACCGGGCCCGCAAGGCCAGGCCGCCCGAGGTGGACGGCGAGGCCCTGGAGCAGGCCGCCGAGCAGACGCGGGGCGAGGACCAGATCGAGCAGGCGCTGCAGAGCTGGGCGGTGGCCGACGCCCTGCGGACGCTGTCCCCGGACCATCGCGCCGTGCTGCTGGAGACGTACTACCGGGGCCGGACCATGGCGGAAGCCGCGGACGTGCTGGGCATCCCACTGGGCACCGTGAAGTCGCGGACCTACTACGCCCTGCACGCACTCAGGCTCGCGCTCCGGGAACGGGGGATCGAGTCATGACGGCGGCGTGGAGGAGGTGTCGACCATGAACGACCACGACGCCCTCCGGCTGGCGCTGGGCGGATACGTCCTGGGCGCGCTGTCCCCGGCGGAGAGCGAGCGGGTGCGAGCCCACCTCGCGGTGTGCGACGAGTGCCGGCAGGAGCACGCGGAGCTGGCGGGACTGCCGGCCCTGCTCGCGACGGTCACCGAAGCCGAAGCTGCTGCAGCCGACGTCGAAGCCGAAGCCGCGGGTCGGGCGATGCCCGCCGTCAGCGGGGACCTCGCCGACCGGCTGGTGCGGCGGGCCGCCGAGACCGCGTCGAACGCGCCTCCGGCACGCTCCGACACGTCCGCGGCCCCTCAGGTGGCCGAAGCGGGCCTCCTCGACCGTATGCTCCGGCAGGCCGCGGCCAGGCGCCGCAGGACCTGGCGGCTCCAGTGGGCCGGAGCCGCCGCCACCCTGACGCTCATCGCGGCGTCGATCGGCGGCACATGGCTCGCGACCACCGGATCCGTGCTCAGTGAGGCGACGCCGCCCGGACCGACCACGCAGGCACCGTCACGCACCTTCTCCGGACACGATCCCGTCACCGGCGTCACCGCGTCGGTGAAGGTCTCGCCCTCGGCGTGGGGCAGCGTCCTCCAGGTCTCCGCCGGAGGGGCGCCCGCGGGCGTCATCTGCCGGTTGCAGGCGATCGGGCCCGGCGGGGCCAGGGCGGACGCCGCCACCTGGCGGGCCGGCCAGTACCCTCCCGGCACCACGATTCCAGGAGCGATCCCGCTCTCACCGGGAACCATCCAGCACTTCGAGATCGTCACGGGCGACGGTCAGAAGCTGGTCACGATGCGAGCGTAGGCGAGCCAAGGCCGGCATCCGCAGAAATGCGGCGAAAGATGCAATCAGTCCCGAACCGTGTGGTACCCGGTCTCCGTGCAACTGGATGAGGGGCCAACTCGGGTATCGCCGAACCGATTCCACCCGATTCCCGGGCCACCCCTCGGATTCCGGCCTCCGCACCCCACAGAAGAGCCACAAGACCATGTTTGTGACCGATCCCGCCTGTCCGAGCCCACCACTGCTCTCGCACTGCCGTCACCAGGCCCTGCTCACTCTCCCCGCCCAGGAGGCGCACGTCTCGGCCGCCCGTCACTTCGCGGCGGATCTGCTGGACTGCTGGCGCGTTCCCCGGAGCGAGCGGGACTCCGCCGTCCTCATCGTCGACGAACTCGCCGCGAACGCCGCCCAGTACGGCCGTGAGCACATGACGCTGCTGCTCCTCCTCGACCACGACACCCTGCACATCGTCGTCAGCGACTCCGGGACCGCCGTGGAGCACCACCACCGCGAGACGGCCCCGGACGAACACGGCCGCGGCACCGGCATCGTCCGCTACCTCGCGGAGTCGACCGAGGTCCACCAGACACGCGGCGGCCGGGAGGTCCGCGCCTGTCTGCGGTGCCGGGCGTGACGCGATCCCGTACCCGCCCGGTCGCGGGTGGGCGCGCGGGCGAGACGCGGGCACCCGCCTATTCCTCGTCGCCTGTCGTCATCTCCACGTCGATCACTCCGTCGTCCTGGAAGAGCTCGGACGCCAGTTGGGCGGGATCCTCGGTGCCTTCGAGCTCCAGCAGCACTTTCGCGGCGTCGTCGGTGCGCCCGGGCAGCCGCTCGACTCTGACCTGGAGGATGCGGAAGCCCCGACCGGTGCAGATCTGCATCAGGCGCGGCAGCAGCGCCGTGCCCGTCCGGTAGGTCAGACGCGCCTCGAAGATGCTGGTGGACGTGCCGGGCATCAGGCGGGTGGACAGCAGGCGCGGATATCCGCGGACGACCAGGAAGTGCACGATGGTGGTCGCCGTCGCCAGGATGGGCAGTCCGCCGCCGCAGGCCATGCCGACGGCGCAGGTCAGCCAGACCGTCGCCGCGGTGGTCAGGCCCCGTACCGCGTCCCGGCGCACGAAGATCAGTCCGCCGCCGATGAACCCGATCCCCGAGACGATCTGCGCCGCCACCCGGGACGGGTCGAACGAGACGTTCTCCAGCCCCAGGACATTGGTGAACCCGTGCTGCGAGACCTCCATCATCAAGGCGCTGGAGATACCGACCAGGGTGTGCGTCCGCAGGCCCGCGCTCTTCTGCTTGGCTTCCCGCTCCCAGCCGATCAGGCTCGACAACAGCAGCGCCAGCCCCAGCTCGGACAGTTGCCGCACGCCCTGCCCGTTGCTCAAGTCCCACAACGACGCCGCCAGCCCGCTCACGCGCACCTCCTGATCCGTACGTACTCCACCAAGCCGACATCTACCCCCAACCTGGCACAACAGGATCGGCGCTGCCCGGAGTTCACGTATCGGTTCCGGCCAAAGGGGCAACGAACGGAACGGGCTGCCGCGCCCTGTACCGGGTCGCCCCGTCGCGGGCGGTAGCGTTGCGCCCGGACGACCGATTCCTGGCGGCGTGTGGGGGCGATCGATGAAGCAGCAGTTGAACCTGGTGACGTTGGGCGTGGAGGACTTGGCGGTCAGCCGCCGGTTCTACAGCGAAGGCCTGGGTTGGACGCCGTTGCTCGATCTGGACGAGATCGTCTTCTACCAGATCGGCCGGGGGCTGGCCCTGGGGCTCTTCTCCCTGGCCGACCTGGGCGCCGACACCGGGCAGGCGGCAGTGGCCGGCACCCCCTTCACCCTCGCGCAGAACCTCGATGCGCCCGCCGACGTGGACGCGGCGGTGGAGCGGGCCCGTGCGGCGGGGGCGACGGTCCTCAAGGAGCCGCAACGCGCGGCGTTCGGCGGCTACCACGCCTACTTCTCCGACCCCGACGGCCACCGCTGGGAGGTGTGTCACAACCCCGGCTGGTCGGTCGCCGACGACGGCACCGTGACACTGACGCCTGTCGAGGCGCCCGACGCGGAGAACTGACAACCCTCGATTTCACCAGGGCCGTCATCGAGGTCGACGGCTTCGCGCGACCCCTCTCGAAATGAGTTCGAGCGCTGTGCTGCCCTACGCCCGGCCGGAGCGGAGGGTGACCGCGCGGAGAAGGGCGTCGCGGCACGCGAGGACGGCGGGGTGACGGCTGCCGCCGCGGCGTACGACGGTGGAGATGCGGCGCGCGCGCTGACCGCGAGGAAGCTGCCGCAGAGCGACCGTGGGGGAGTGCCCGTACCAGACCAGGTCGGGAAGGAAGGCGGCAGCGTGCCTCTGCTCGACGAGGCGGAGGTGGAGCAGCAGGTCGGTGGTCCCTAAGCGTACGTCGGGTTCGAAGCCGGCGTCGCGGCACAGGGTCATGGCCCAGTGCCGTGCGGCCGTGCCTCCGGGTTCCATCACCCAGGGGTGCCTGGAGCGAGCGCAGCGCCGCCATCGGACCGTCGGTGCCCGGGCTGTCGGCCGGGTGGGGCAGCGCGAGGTGCAGAGGGTCGTCGAGCAGGTCCTCCTGTTCGAGTTCGGACGGCCGCGGATGGGGGTTGCCGGGGTTTTCCTCGGCGAGGACCAGGTCGAAGTCCCGGGCCAGCAGGGCGGGTAGGGCCCTTTCGGGCTCCATGTGCGTGACGTGGACGCGCAGTTGCGGGTGGAGGTCGCGCAACAGGCCGAGCGCGGTGGGGACCAGGGCCAGGGCGGCCGTCTGGAACGAGGCGATACGCAGGGTTCCGGTCAGATCGGACAGCGAGGTGGCGATCTCCGCCTCGGCGCGTTCCAGGCGTTCGAGGACCGCTTCGGTGTGGGCGACGAGGATCTCGGCCTGCGAGGTCAGCCGCACCCGCCGACCGGCCGGTTCCAGCAACGGGACGCCGACTTCGGCCTCCAGCTGCGAGAGCTGCTGGGAGACGGAGGAGGGGGCGTAGGACAGGGCGGCGGCGACAGCGGCCAGCGTGCCGCGGTGCTTGAGTTCACGCAGCAGCCGCAGCCGGTGCAGATCGAACATCGCCGGGGCTCTCCTCGCCGTCGCGGATCGGCCTGCTGCATCATCGGTTTCTCCGACGAGTACAGGTCGAAAACGTTCGCTGGACCGACCGTACGAGGGCATGGATCCTCAACATGTGCCTGACAACGCCTCCCGTCGTGCGCCGCCGTGGTCCGCGCCGTCCCCGACGCCGACAGCGCCCGCGCGGCCGTCCGCCTCACGGCCCTCGGGTCTCCTCGGGCCCTTGCGGAGCCGCCGCGCTCGCCGGCCTCCGTACGGTGCTCACCGGTGCGGGCGGCGAGGAGCGCCGTACGGCCCCGGGGCGCGACGCGACCTCGGTGCTCGTGCTGCTGAGCACCGAGGGCCCGGGTGCCAACCCGCACTCCGTCGCCGATCACTGGACGCGCCACACCGGAAGGACCCCCCGTTGACCACTCCCGTCAGTCCGATCAGGAGGAGACCGGCGTGCTGACCCATTTCGCGGCCGCGCTCGGTGTCCTCGGCCTGCTGACCGCCGTGCCCGGCCCGGACATGGCGGTGGTCACACGACGCGCCCTCGCGGCCGGGCCCGGGGACGCGCTGCGCACCGTGGGCGGGATCGCGACCGGGCTGCTGCTCTGGGGCGCGCTGAGCGTGGCCGGACTCGCGGCCGTGCTCGCCGCCTCACCCACGGCCTACCTGGTCGTCAAGCTCCTCGGCGCCGGGTACCTGGTCTTCCTGGGCGCGCAGGCGCTGTGGCAGAACCGCGGCAGCGCCTCGCACACCACCCGCACGGACAGCGGCTCCCCCGCCGTCGGGAGCCCATGGCGGACCGGCCTGGTCGGCAACGCCCTCAATCCGAAGATCGCCGTCTTCTACTCCGGACTGCTTCCCACCCTGGCCCCGCCGCAGCTGCCCGCCGCCTGGGCCATGACGCTGCTGGTCCTCCTCCATGCCACCCTGACCCTCACCTGGCTGGGCGGCTATGCTCTTCTGCTGTCCAGGGCCGGGCGCGTCCTCGAAAGGCCGGGGACCCGCCGCATACTCGGGCGGACCACGGGCGTCGTGCTGATCGGTCTCGGTCTCGTGGTCGCGACCACGGCCGGCTGACCCCGCGCGTCCCCCGGTCCCAGGCGAAACCGAAAGTTAAACCCGCGGTCACCTGCGGTCGGCCCGCGCGACGTCGCGGCAGCGGACAAAGGTAAGTGACCCGAACATGCACAAGAAGGGCGGCACCCCGTGCCCCACCTGTTGACCTCGCTCCTCACACAAGTGGCGGTCGCCGTGATCGAGGCGCTCGTCATCCGTCTGCTCGTCCAGCTCTGGAACGCCTTCGCCCGCAGCGGCCGCCCGATGACAGCCGCTGCCTGAGGCACCTCGGGCGCATCCCGAGTACCCGACCCGAGCACCCTGAGCACCTGATCGCGCACCCTGAGCACCTGACCCGCGCGCCTGATCGCAGGCAGAGCCTCAGCGGCAGTCGCGGGCAGGGACCCTCAGTGGCAGTCGAGCAGTCCCGCGGACTGCTTGGCGGCCAGTATCCGGCGCACGCTGTCGTCGACCTTGGCTCGGAAGGACGCGTCCTGCCGCATCCGGGCCTCGATGGCCTGTGTCATCGCGGGCACGGTGCTCGGCCGCACCGTGAGGATCATGTTCCCGCCCGCCGCGATGAAGTTCACGGCCCGCTGGGCGGGGCTGAAGGACCGCACCGCGACCGCGTTCCCGATGTCGTCCGAGATGACCACGCCCTTGAAGCCGAGCCGGCCGCGCAGCAGCTGACCGATGACCGTCGGTGAGAAGGCCGCCAGATGGTTGGGGTCGATCTTGGTGTAGGTGGCCGACGAGACCATCACGAAGGGGGAGCCGGCCCGTATCCCGGCCCGGAAGGGCTCGAGGCTGGAGCTGCTCGCGGTCGTCACCGAGTCCACGACGTTGGCGGTGGTGTCGGTGTTGCCGATCACCTGGCCCAGCCCGGGAAAGTGCTTGAGCGTGGTCATCACGCCCGACTGCGCGAAGCCGGCGGCGAAGGCACCGGAGTGGGAGGTCACGGTTTCCGGGGTGTGGCCGTACTCCCGCTTGAAGAACCCGATGGGCATGTTGCGGGTGCCCAGCGCGGCCGGCACGACGTCGGCGATCGGCGCCAGGTTCAGGTCGACGCCGGCGGCCTTCAGCTGCTTGGCCCATCCGGCGGCCTGACTGCGCAGCGTCGCGGTCGGCCAGCTGCCCTGGGTCAGGCCGTTGGGTATGGCCGAGAAGCCGGGGCCGTTCAGCACCTGTACCTGGCCGCCCTCCTGGTCGGTGGCGACCAGCAGACCGACCCGGCGGCCGCCGACCTGGTCCGCCTGGCCCCGGAAGCCGTCGACTGTCTTCCTCGTCGCCGTCGTGCCGGCGGTGCTGCGGCCGGTCAGCATGATGGCGCCCACGTGGTTGTCGCGCAGGGTGCGCAGCTGGGCCTGGTCGGGGTGGGCCGCGGAGACCCCGCCCATGAAGAGCTGCCCGACCCGCTGAGCGGTGGTCATGCCGGAGAAGTAGCGGTCGGTGCAGGTGGCCGTCTGTGTCGGCGAGGGGGTGCTCGCGGCGGCGGGGGGCGCGTCCGCGGTGGTGGGGGATCGGGGCGAGTCGCCTGTTCGCCCGGGCGTGACCGACGCACCGCAGCCGGTGGCGGCCAGCGCCAGGGTGACCAGCGGTGCCGCGCAGCGCAGGGCTGTGGAACGGCGGCTCCTGATCTGCCGGACACGTGATGTCATGAGTTCGTCTCCTGGCCTGTACGGGTGCTGTGGCCTCCCCGCAGCCGCCTGTCTCGCGGCTGTTTCCTCATGGCGAGCCGCGCTCGTCATGACCATCACACGGTACTTTATTGGGCATTTGTCCGCCCCTTCGGTGACTACGCAGGGTGCCGACGCCTCCAGCGACGGACAGGGCCGGGGCCGGCAGCGGTTGTCGCTGCCGGCCCCGGCCCTGTCGTGCGCGTGTGCGTGCGCTGGATCAGTACCGCGTGAGCGGGATCAGTACGCGGAGTTCACGTTGTCGATGGAACCGTAGCGGTGGGCCGCGTAGTTGGCCGCCGCGGTGATGTTGGCCACCGGGTCGGTGAGGCTGTGGGCGGTGCCGGCGACGTGGTAGGCGTTGAACGTGGGGGAGATGACCTGGAGGAGACCCTTGGAGGGGGTGCCCTTGCGGGCGTTGATGTCCCAGTTGTTCTGGGCGTTGGGGTTGCCACCGGACTCACGCATGATGTTGCGGTGCAGGCCCTCGTAGCTGCCGGGGATGCCCTTGGCCTTCATGATGGCCAGGGACTGCTTGATCCAGCCGTCGAGGTTGTTGCCGTAGCCGGTCTTGCCGCTGTAGGCGTGGCTGTCGGTGGAGCGGGCCGCGACCACGGAGGAGGCGTGCACCTGCGTCGCTTCGGCGGCCTGTGCGGGCGACGGCATCAGGGTCAGGGCGGCGGCAGCTGCGCCGGTCGTGGCGATGCCGGTGACAGTGAGGGTGCGCAGACGGGCGAAGCGGGCGGTGCGAGCGGTCGTGGTCATACGGAAGTAACCCTCCAGTGGGGGACGTCGTCGGGGTGCCGGCCGCAATCGATTGCGGTGGCGTGGGGCGGAGCCCCGTGCTGCACGGACCGGAGCGGGCGGATCCGGCGGAGTTCGCCGGGTCGTCCGTCTCGTGGCTCGGAGCAACGACAGCAATGTTTAGCCGTCGGCCGGACGGGGCGCAATGATGTGACGTACTACCCGACTGCGTAGTAAATGCCCGAAATGTTCCACTGTGGGGCTTTCTTTGCTGCTTGGGGCGACATGCTCGCTACGAACCGCCTTAGGACGTGATCTGGCTCCTATGGGTGGCATCACATCCACGGGCCTCTCGAGGCCGCTGTCCGGGCCCCGGCGGCGCGGAAACGGAGCGGATGTCGGCGCCCCGGCGGGAGGGCGTCCCTGGAAGAGCCGGCGCCCCGGCGGGAGGGAGTCCCCACAAGACGGGAAAAGGGCACCCTCGATCCAAAGGGTCCCTTTGAGGTTCTCAAAGTAGAAGTGTTAACGTTTCACCGTGAAGACAGCAGCCGCCTACCGCGCAGACGCCTCCTACGGCGTCTGCCGTGTCGTCATGGGCGTATCGCTCGTGGCGCGCCTGCATGTCGATCTCTGCCGCTGCGTGTCCGCGGCTTGTCGCGCCTGACCGCGAACTCATCGATGCAGCGGCGCTGTTGACGTCTCTTCTGCGCGCCGCTCCTGTAAGTCCCCGCTCAAACTCACCTTTTCGCGCGTCCCTACTGGAGTGTGTCCGTGTCCGCGAACACCGCTGATCCGAAGCCCGCGAACTCAGGCTTCCGGATACCCGTCCCCTTCTGGGCCCAAGTCCTGCTCGGTCTCGTCGTCGGCCTGATCCTCGGCTTCGTAGCCCGCACCTACGACGTGTCCTGGCTCGCCACCACCCTCGACAAGGTGGGCGGCATCTTCGTGCAGCTTCTGAAGCTGGCCGTGGCACCACTGGTCTTCTTCGCGATCATGGTGTCGATCACCAACCTGCGGAAGGTCAACAACGCGGCCCGCCTGGCCGGCCGCACCCTCCTCTGGTTCATGATCACCTCGTTGATCGCGGTCGTCATCGGCCTCGTCATCGGGCTGGTCTCCAACCCGGGTTCCGGCTCCGCCCTCACCCCGGCCGACGGCGCCAAGCCGGACCACGCCGGCAGCTGGCTCGACTTCCTCACCGGCATCATCCCGACCGACGTCATCACGCCGTTCACCGAGCTCAACGTGCTTCAGATCGTCTTCATGGCGGTCGTCGCCGGTATCGCGATCCTCAAGATCGGCTCGAAGGCCCAGCCGGTCCTCACGCTCTCCGAGTCCATCCTGGAGCTGCTCCAGAAGGCTCTGTGGTGGGTGATCCTGCTCGCCCCGATCGGCTCCGCGGGACTCATCGGCCGCGCCATCGTGCAGTACGGCTGGAACCTGCTCGGCGACTACGCGACGTTCACCGCCGACATCTACATCGGCTGCGCCCTGGTCCTGTTCGGCGTCTACCCGCTGCTGCTCTCCGTCGTCGGGAAGCTGAACCCGATCCAGTTCTTCAAGGGCGCCTGGCCCGCCATCCAGTTGGCGTTCGTCTCCCGCTCCTCGGTCGGCACCATGCCGGTCACCCAGCAGTCGGCGATCCGTCTCGGCGTCCCGAAGGACTACGCCTCCTTCGCCGTGCCGTTCGGCGCGACGACCAAGATGGACGGCTGCGCGGCCATCTACCCGGCCATTTCCGCGATTTTCGTGGCGCAGATCTTCGATGTGCAGCTCGGCATCAAGGAGTACCTGCTCATCGCCTTCGTCTCGGTGATCGGCTCGGCGGCCACCGCCGGTCTGACGGGCGCGACCGTCATGCTGACGCTCACCCTGTCCACCCTCGGCCTGCCGATGGAGGGCGTGGGCCTGCTCCTCGCCATCGACCCGATCCTGGACATGATGCGCACGGCGACCAACGTCGCGGGTCAGGCCCTCGTCCCGGTGCTCGTCTCCGCCCGTGAGAAGATCCTGGACCACACGAAGTACGACAACGCCTCGGCCTCCCCGGCCGACCACGCGGAGAGCCTCTACGACGACCCGGAGCAGGCCGCCCCGGCCCCGTCTGACGCCCCGCCTCGTTCCGGGTTCATTCCGGTTTGACAACCTCCTCCGCCCTGACGGCTGTTGGCCGACAGGGCGGAGGCGCGTTCTCAGGGCGAGAACCGCGCGCGATGACGGGCGCCGGGGAGTCGCGCAGTCGGCACGGATGTCGGCCGAATGTCCCCGGCGCCCGGCACGGAGGCTACTTCTTGTGGCAGCCCCACTTGCCGTGGACCTTCTTGTAGTGCTCACCCTTCGGGCACTTCTTGTGGTGCGGCGTCTTGGTGGGGTCCGGTACGGACGCGTGGTGACTGTTGGACACCTTGGCGTTCGCAGGCGCCGCGAAGGCGGCTCCTGTAGAGGCCACGGCTGCTCCGCTGGCGAGCATGCCTGCGGCGACGCTGGCGGTCAGAGCGCGTATGATCCTGCTTCGCATGATCGACTGCCTTTCTGTAGTCGGCGTCACTGCCTCTCAGTTCGATTCTTGGCACCGCTCCCCGCAACCCGCATCTCGATCACGAGCAGGCTCGCGCCCGCGAACGCAACTTCGCGCCCTCACATCAGCCTTGGGAGGCCGCGGAAATCAGCCTTGGGGCGCCGCGGTAACGCGAGCACACCGCACGTGCCCGACTCCCGTAAAGTTCCCGGTCATGACCGAGCTGCGCGGCGCCTTTGTCGTCCTCCGCCCCACGGTCCGCGAGGACATCCCCGCCCTGGCCGACATCCGGGCCACACCGGAAGTACGCGCACGGTGGAGGGGCGGGGACGACCTCGCGGCGGACCTCGCGGCCGATCTGGAGGACCCTCACACCCGGTGCCTGACCGTCGACTTCCGGCAGCGGCCCATCGGCATGATCCAGTGGCATGCCGAGGAGGAGCCGGACTACCGGCACGCGGGCATCGACATCTTCCTCGATCCCGCGGTGCACGGCAGGGGCCTGGGCACCGACGCCGTACGGACCCTGGCCTGTCATCTCGTCGACACCCACGGCTACCACCGCCTGGTCATCGACCCGGCAGCCGACAACACCGCGGCGATCCGCTGCTACACCAAGGCCGGTTTCCGGCCCGTCGGCATCATGCGGCAGTACGAGCGCGGCACGGACGGCACCTGGCACGACGGTCTCCTGATGGACCTCCTTGCCGACGAACTGGTGCGCTGAAGCCCGTGACGCAGCGTGCCGAAGTCATCGCCTGACGCTCAGACACCATCGGCGCTCGCCTTCGTGCCATGCGTCGGTGGGTGTGAGCCCGGCGGCGGTGGCGACGGCAGCGGATGCCCGGTGGTCGGGGTGGATGTGGGCGACGACGGTCCGCACCGGCCGGCGGCCCAGCCAGTCGACGAGTGCCCGGGCGGCCTCGCCGGCGATGCCTCGTCCCTGCCACGGGGTCCCCACCACCCAGGCGACCTCGGCGATGAGCCCGTGGCCGGAGGGGCCGACCGTCGCCTGGACCGTGCCCGTCAGGCAGGACTCCTCCCGCAGCCGGATCACCCAGTTCAGCCAGGAGACCGCCGGATCGGGAGAGCCGGCCGTCATGCGCTCGTAGCGCGAGCGCAGGGCTCGCGGGGTGTCCGGCGTGCCGCCGGTGAAGGTGTGCAGGGCCGGATCCGACAGCACCGCGGCCATCTCCTCGGCGTGCTCGACGTGCAGGGGCAGCAGGTCCAGCCGCCTGGTGCCGATGGCGTGGGCCGCGAGGGTGCTCATGCCCGCAACTCAACCATGCGGGCGTCGGCTTCGGCTGCCGGGGAGGCGGTCGGCGGGCACGCGTACCTCTCCGGGGCGCGGTGTGCGGCTGGTCAGTGGGTGGGGCGGTCGGTGATCCAGCGGGCGGCGAGCAGGCCGGACGCGGCGGTGAGGGCGGCGGCCGCGAGGACGGTGGCGTTCAGGCCGAGGGCGTCTGCGAGGACACCGGCGACGAGGGCTCCGGCGGCGTAGCCGACGTCGCGCCAGAACCGGTAGGTCCCCAGCGCGTTGGCCCGCCAGGTGGGGTGGGCGTGGTCGGAGACGGAGGCGATCAGGGCGGGGTAGACCATGGCGGTGCCGATACCGAGGAAGACGGCGGAGACGATGCCGGCGAGCAGGGGACGCGGGAGCAGCACGAGGGCGAGGACGAAGCCGGTGGCCTGGACCAGCATGCCGGTGACGATGAGGGGTTTGCGGCCGACGCGGTCGGCGTAGTGGCCGGTGGCGATCTGCCCGAAGCCCCACAGCAGCGGATACAGCCCCTTGATCAGGCCGACGGCGGCGAGACCGAGGCCGTGGTCGGTGAACAGCAGGGGGAAGACGCCCCAGGTGAGGCCGTCGTTGAGGTTGTTGATCAGGCCTGCCTGGCTGGCGCCGCGCAGGGAGCGGTGGCGCCAGGAGGTGCGGGCGAAGGCCTGTGCGAGGCCGGTGTTCCGCTCCGCTGGCGGAAGCGCGGGGTGCTGGGAGAGTTCGAGCGCGACATGCGCGGCGGTGTCGCGGACGACGACGGACAGGGCCAGCCCGGCCACGACGAAGACGACGCCGATCAGCTCGGGCGCGGGGCGCAGGCCGTAGGACGTGGCGAGATAGCCGGTGAGCAGGGCGGTGGCGCCCACGGCGGCGTACCCGGCGGCTTCGTTCAGACCGGTGGCGAGACCCCGCCGGGCGGGGCCCACGAGGTCGATCTTCATGTTCACGGTCATCGACCAGGTCAGGCCCTGATTGACGCCGAGCAGGACGTTCGCGGCGACGATCCAGCCCCACGAGGGCGCCCAGGCGAGGGCGAAGGGCACGGGGATCCCGATGAGCCAGCCCGCCGCCAGCAGCTGCTTGCGGCGGAATCGCGCGGTGAGCGCCCCGGCGGCGAGGTTCGTGAACGCCTTGGTCATGCCGAAGGCGATGATGAAGGAGAACACGGCCAGGTCGCTGGTGAGATGGAAGACCCTGGTGCCGATGAGCGGCACCGTCGTGCGCTCCAGTCCGACCAGGCCGCCCACACAGGTGTTGACGACGACGAGCAGGGTGAACTGAAGCCAGTTCTCCCGCAGGCCCAGCCGTACCGGTGCGGGGGCCGCCGAGGCCTCGGCGGCGGGTGGGGTGCTCATCGGCCGCTCTCCGGCCCGGCGCCGAGGAGGTCGGTCCGGGCGGCGGCGCCCACGATCGGTGACCCGCCGGTGAACACGCCGAGTTCGGTACGGCCGTCCAGGACGAGGTACGGCGGGTGTTCGTCGGCGTGGCCGGGGGTGGCGAGCGCCCGCAGCGTGAGCCCGCCCAGGTCCACCTCGTCACCGTCGTCCAGCGGCGGGTGCGCGAAGGCCCCGCGGCCGGCGGTGGAGGCGAGCACGGTCGCCCCGGCGTCGCGACCGAGCCGCACGGCGCCGGAGGGGAAGTCGGCGTGCCGATGCGTGTCCGCGGCGAACGCCACGCGCAGCCCGTGCCGCCCGGCCACCGCGTACGGGGCACGCAGGTCGCCGCCGGCGTCCACGGCCAGGGCGCGCCCGCCGCCCAGGCCGAGCGGATGGGCGCTGTTGCCCGGCCCTTCGTCGCCCGGCGGGATCAACTGCTCCTCGGTGTGGCCCACGGCGTGTCCTTCCAGGCGATCCGGTGTGGAGGAGTGCGTGTGGCTGCACGCACCCGCCGTCACCTACGGTATTCCATGGATTTGTGGAATAGTGCGGCCGGGGTCCTCGCCCGCGGGGCGGATTCGTCTCCGGACGGTATAAAGCCTGATCGGAGTGGGTGCCGTGGAGGCGTGCGACCATCCTGCTCCGCCGTCACAA
Source organism: Streptomyces sp. NPDC001231 (assembly GCF_042896885.1). NCBI lineage: Bacteria > Bacillati > Actinomycetota > Actinomycetes > Kitasatosporales > Streptomycetaceae > Streptomyces > Streptomyces sp. NPDC001231. The sequence goes on along the minus strand of NZ_JBIAXS010000020.1, from coordinate 62,701 downwards.
GGAGAGACATGACCGAGCACCGAGCCCGGAGACCGTCCACGGCCCGGACCCCGCCGACCTGGTTCGCCGACCGCGCCCAGGCGCCCGACGCCTGACCACCCCTGGCCGTCCGGCCCGTACCCCTTCCCGCCGTGTGGCGGGAAGCGCCCGCCACCGAAAGGAGCCCCACCCGTGACGAGCACCGCAGCTTCGTCCACTCTCGCCGCCGGCCCCGACGTGCAGCGCCGCATCCTGAAAGTCCTCGTCGCCTCCCAGGTCCTCAGCGGCGCCGGGCTCGCGGCGGGCATCACCGTCGGAGCCCTGCTGGCCCAGGACATGCTCGGCACCACGGGCCTGGCCGGACTGCCGAGCGCGCTGTTCACCGCGGGCAGCGCGCTCGCCGCGATAGGCGTCGGCCGTGTATCCCAGGCCCGGGGCCGCCGCCCGGGCCTGGCCGCCGGATACCTCACCGGCGCCGTCGGAAGTGTCGGCGTCCTCGCCGCCGCGGGCCTCGGCAGCCCCGTCCTGCTGTTCATCGCACTGTTCGTCTACGGCGCCGGGACCGCCACCAACCTCCAGGCCCGCTACGCCGGAGCCGACCTCGCCGCCCCCACCCACCGCGCCCGCGCCGTGTCCACCGTCCTGGTCGCCACCACCCTCGGCGGCGTCGTCGGCCCCAACCTCGCCGCCCCCACCGGCGACCTCGCCGCCGTCCTCGGCATTCCCCGCCTGGCCGGACCCTTCCTTCTCGCCGGGGCCGCGTACGCGGCGGCCGCCGTCGTCCTCGCCCTCTGGCTGCGCCCCGACCCCCTCCTGCTGGCCCGCACCCTCGCCGAAGCCGAGCAGGACCCCGCCGCGCGGCCGGCGCAGGCCGGCCAGGCCGTCGAGGAGGCACCGGCGAAGCCGCGCGGCGGCGTCGTGCTCGGAGCCCTGGTCATGATCCTCACCCAGCTCGTCATGGTCGCGGTGATGACCATGACCCCGGTCCACATGCACGACCACGGCCACGGCACCGCCGCCTCCGGGCTGGTCATCGCCATCCACGTCGGCGCGATGTACCTGCCCTCGCCGCTGACCGGCCGCCTCGTCGACCGCTACGGCCGCATCGCGCTCGCCGCCGCCTCCGGCGTCACCCTCCTCGTCGCGGGCCTGGTCGCCGCCGTCGTCCCCGGCGACTCCGTCGCCCTGCTGGCGCTCGCCCTGGCGCTGCTCGGCCTCGGCTGGAACTTCGGCCTGGTCTCGGGGACCGCGATCATCACCGACGCGGTGCCGCTGGCGACCCGTGCCAAGACCCAGGGCATGGTCGACGTCTCCATCGCCGTCGCGGGCGCCACCGGCGGACTGGCCTCCGGCATCGTCGTCGACCTCGCCGGCTATCCCGTCCTCGCCCTGACCGGTGGTGTTCTCGCCCTGGCCGTCCTCCCGGCCATCGCCGTCACCGCCCACAGCCGGTGAACCGGTGAAGCGGACGGCACGGCCGCCCGTGCGGCGAACGCCACGACCCACAGCTGTCCGGCGGCAGCTCAGGTACCATATTCCATAGATTTTTGGAGGAAAGGGAGGAGATCATGGCGGAGACGGCCACGAAGGCGCGGCTCTACGACGCGTTCGCGGCCAGCGGGAAGGCGCTGGCCAGCGGGAAGCGGCTGGAGCTGCTCGACCTCCTCGCCCAGGGCGAGCGCACGGTCGACGCGCTCGCGAAGGCGGCCGGACTGAATCTGACGACCGCCTCCGCGCACCTCCAGATCCTCAAACAGGCCGGGTTCGTCAGCACCCGGCGTGAGGGCGTACGCATCCACTACCGGCTCGCCGGTGACGACGTCGCCGAGCTGTTCGCCCTGCTGCGCAAGGTCGCCGAGACCCATCAGGCCGGCGTCCCGGCCGCCCGCGACGCCTACCTCGGCGACGGCGGCGGCAGCACGGTCAACCGGGACGAACTGCGGACCCGCGCGGAATCCGAGCAGGTGGTGCTTCTGGACGTCCGCCCGGTCGAGGAGTACCGGGCCGGGCACATTCCCGGTGCCGTCTCCATCCCCGTCGAGGAACTGGCCGACCGCGTCGGTGAACTGCCCGAGGACACCGAGGTGGTCGTCTACTGCCGTGGCGAGTACTGCGTCCTCGCCCACGACGCCGTCCGCCTCCTCACCGAGAACGGCCGCCGCGCCATCCGCCTCAACGACGGCATGCTCGAATGGCGCCTGGCGGAGCTGCCCGTGGACGCGGGAGCCGGCGCATGACCCACCGTCCGCCGCCGCACCCGGGCCTGGCCGGCGGACCGGTCTACCTCGACTACAACGCCACCACACCCGTCGACCCGCGCGTCGTGGAAGCGATGCTGCCCCACCTGACCGGGCACTTCGGCAACCCCTCCAGCACCCACCGCTACGGCAGCGAACCCCGCAGCGCCCTCGCGGCGGCGCGTGCCCGGGTCGCCGAGCTGATCGGTGCCCGCCCGGACGAGATCGTCTTCACCGCCTCCGGCTCCGAGGCCGACCTGCTCGCCCTGCGCGGAGCCACCCTGGCCGCCACCCGCACCCGCCCCCACGTCATCACCCAGGCCACCGAACACCCCGCGATCCTCGCCACCTGCCATGCCCTCGAACGCCTCCACCACGCACGGATCACGGTGCTGCCCGTCGACCGCGAGGGCCTGGTCGACCCGGCCGCGCTGACCGCCGCGCTGGACGAGGACGCCGTGCTGGTCTCGGTCATGGTCGCCAACAACGAGACCGGCGCCCTCCAGCCGGTGAGGGAACTGGCCGACGCCGCCCACCGGGCCGGAGCGCTGCTCCACTGCGACGCCGCCCAGGCCGTCGGGAAGATCCCGCTGGACGTACGGGAGTTGGGCGCCGACCTGCTCACGGTCGTCGGGCACAAGATGTACGCGCCCAAGGGTGCGGCCGCCCTGTTCGTGCGCGACGGTGTGCGACTGGAGCCGGTCGTCTACGGCGGCGGCCAGGAACGCGGGCTGCGCGCCGGCACCGAGAACGTCGCCCTCGCCGTCGCCCTGGGCGCCGCCGCGCAACTCGCCGCCGACGACCTCGCCGACGGTGCGCACGAGCGGATCAGGGGCCTGCGCGACGAACTGCACCACCGACTCGTCGACGCCCTGCCCGGGCGGGTCCGGCTCAACGGGCCCGTCGAACAGCGGCTGCCCAACACGCTGAACATCGGCATCGACGGTGTACCGGGACACCGCGTTCTGGACGGCGCACCCGGGATCGCCGCCTCCACCGGCTCCGCGTGCCACAGCGGCATCCACATCCCCTCGCCCGTCCTCACCGCCATGGGCACCGACCCCGCGCGGGCCCTGGAAGCCGTCCGGCTCTCCCTCGGCCGCTGGACCACCCGTGACGAGATCGCGGCAGCCGCGACCGCGATCGCCGCCGCGACGAACGCTTCCGCGGCAGGCACCCGGTGACCGCCGCCGACGAGGCGGACATCACGGTCGACGGCACCGGACTCCTGTGCGTCACCCTCCTGCTCAGACTCCGTGCCGCCATCGAAGACGCCGCCCCCGGCACCCACGTACACGTCATCGCCACCGACCCCGCAGCCCCGCTCGACCTCCCCGCCTGGTGCCACATGACCGGCCACCACTACCTCGGCCCCGTCCCGAACACCGCCGAACCCCCGGTCCACGCCCTCCGCCTGACCACCAACGCCCGCCCCACCCACCCCGATGCCCCCTGGCACACCACCGAACCGGCCCCCGAACAGCGGGATTTCACCTGAACCCGACCTGCGTCATTCTCGTGGCCGCCAGAGCGGCGGGCATGCAGGCGCATCTGTTCGAGCACAACGCCCGGACGATCGCACGCATCGCGGCCCATCCCGTCGTCGAAGGCGCGGTCCTGGATGATGCGGTCGTGGTCGTCGTGGTGTCCGTCCCCTGTCAGGCTGTTCGTCGGGCCCCCAACTCACGTCGCCCCTACGGCAATGGCCCGTTCGGCGGCTTGGCGCAGCACCCGGGCGCTCTCCTCCAGGGCCCGTCGCTCCTCGGGCGTCATGGCGGGCTCGTGCGTCTGCTGGACGCCGCCCGCTCCGAGAACGCTGGACAGGGAGAGCGTGACCCTGCGAGCGGAGGAGTACGCGGCCACCGGCAGCACCGCGCGTTCGTTGCGCAGGACCGCCTCGACGAGCCGTGCGGAGACGGCGCCGATGCCGTACTGGCTCGCGCCGGTGCCCTCGATGATGGTGATGTTGGCGTACCGGATGTCGTTCTCGACCTCTTCGCGTATGTCCTCGACCGACCGGCCGTCCTGGGCGAGCAGTTCGGCGACGGGGATGCCGCCCACACCAGCCGAGGACCACAACAGCACCTCGGAGGTGCCGTGTTCGCCCACCACGAGGGCCTGCACGTCACGTGGCCGCACCCGCAGGCGGTCGGCGAGCTGCACACGGAACCGGAGACTGTCGATGAGGGTGCCGGTCGAGAACACCCGGTCGTGCCCGGCGAGATGACGGGTGAGGTCGGCCAGCGGGTCCGGCGGGTCGGTGACCACCATGAGCACCGCCTCCGGCGCGACCGCGACCACCCGGGGGACGACGTCGGCGAAGACCTTGGCATTGGTCTCCAGCAGCCGCAGGCGCCCCTGGGGCTCGGACCGGTCGGTGGCGCCGCCGGCCTTCTCGTTGACGCCCGCGGTGATGGCGACGACGGCGGCCCCGGCCAGGTCACCGTAGCCACCGGAGCGTACGTCGACGGTGGGGGACAGTGGAGCGGCGTAGCGCAGGTCGGCGGCCACGCCGTCGGCGCGGGCGGTGTCGCGGTCGATCAGCACGATCTCCCGGCAGGTTCCCCCACGTTCGACCAGGGACAGCGCCGTGGCCGACCCGACCGCGCCGACTCCCACGATGGCGGCTTTCATGCCCGCCCCGCCGCGGGTGCGGACGAGGGAGTCGACCCCTGTGCCGGCACGACGGCTTCGCCGGTGTACACGAGGAAGGTCAGCGTCTCCTGGAAGTACAGCCGGATGCTTGTGTCGTCGTGCGACAGGTAGCCGATGGACAGGTCCTGGCCGAGGCGCAGTTCGAAGTCCCCGCCCCGCGTCGACAGCAGGAAGGCCCCCTCGATGGCGGGCGCCCAGACGATGTCGCCGTCCAGCACCCGGGCGATGTGTTTGATGATCGGGTAGCCGTAGTCGGACGTCTCGCTGACAGCGGTGTACGCCGCCGCGCTCAGCGCCAGTGCGTACGGGCCGCCGACACCGGCGAGCCGCAGCACGGTCAGGGCCTTGCTGACGATGTCCGGGTACTGGCGCGCCTCGGCCGGCAGGGTCAGGGCGGAGTTGGACGAACTCTCCCGCAGACCGGCGATGTCCGCGGACGGATAGCCCTCGAACACGGCGCGGTCCTCGGCGAACGCGATCTGCCGGGCCGCGTCCTTGACCGGCTGCCAGTCCGCGTCCTTGGCACCGCGCGCGACGTCGTCGACCTGCTGCCGGTCCACGGTGAACGGCACCCGCAGCTCGACCAGCGGCTGGAACCGGCGTAGCCGCGCCTCGACCCCTTCGGCCGGCGCCGCCACGGTCCGCAGGTGCCCGGTCCCCACACCGGCCCGCTCAGGGCCGCACGGCTCTGGCACGTCGACGATGCGGCGGGCCGCGACGTGCCGCTTGAAAGTACGCCGTGCCTCCTCCTCCAGGTCGGCCCACGCGGCGGCGGAGATGGGTGCCAGTTCACGATGCAGATTGTCCATCGCGGGTGCTCGCCTCCTGTCACATCCTCAGATCACCGATCCCCAGCGAGCCGTCCAGGGCCGGCGGCCGGACCGCCGCAGGCACGGGCTCCGTCTCCTCGAATCCACCGTCCTCCTGGCCCTCCCCACCCTCGCGCGCGGCCGGCGCATCGGGGAGGTCGTCGAGGAAGTCGCTGGTGGGTACGGCGAACAACGACCCGGTCACCGCGGTGGAGAAGTCCAGGATCCGGTCGTGGGTGGCCGGCGGATCGCCCAGGAACATGCGCTCCAGCATCCGCTCGATCACGGCCGGCGTACGGGCGTAACCGATGAAGTACGTACCGAACTCGCCCTGCCCCACGGTCCCGAAGGGCATGTTGTCGCGCAGGATCTCGTGCTTCGTCCCGTCCGGGTCCTCGATGGTGGTGAGCGCCACGTGCGAGTCGGCCGGCTTGACCGCGTCGTCCAGTTCGACGTCGGACAGCTTCCTGCGCCCGATCACCAACTCCTGCGCCTCCACCGGCAGGGCGTTCCACGCCTCCAGATCGTGCACGTACTTCTGCACGATCACATAGCTGCCCCCGGCGAACTCCGGGTCCTCGTCACCGATCAGCACCGCCGTGTCCGCTGCCCGGCCCGTGGGGTTCTCCGTGCCGTCCACGAATCCGAGCAGGTCACGTACGTCGAAGTACTTGAACCCATGCACCTCGTCACGCACGGTGACGACGGCGCGGATCCGCTCCATGATCTCGGCGGCCAGCGCGAAGCAGAGGTCAGGACGGGCCGCGCGGATGTGGAACAGCAGGTCGCCGGGGGTCGAGACCGCCCGGTGCCGGGGTCCGACCAACTCGCGGAAACGATGCAGCTCCGCCGGACGCGGACCCGCGAACAGACGGTCCCACGCCTCCGAGCCGATGCCCACGACCACGCTCAGTTTCCCGTCCGGCGTCGCCCGGAAACCGACCGCCCGCTGGAGCCCGTTCAGTTCGGACAGCGTGTCCCGTACGACCGGCTCGCCACCCCGGTCGATGGTCGCGACCAGGAAGATCGCCGCGCCCGTCAGCGGGGACAGCACCGACTGCGGCTCCGGGGCCTGGGAGTGTGCGCACATGGAGCACGCCCCTTCCTGACGGTCACGGGCGGGCACCTGTTCACCGTATGGCGCAAGCTCGGCACCCGCCACCGCGCCCTCGACGGGCCGCCGGCCGCATACGTACAGGCGTCGCCGCGAACCTCACCAGGGACGCCCGACGACCGGTTTGACTTGCCGCGTGCTCGTGGGAGTCTGAGAAACGGCAGCCGGCGGGGCCGACGGCCAGGTGAGGACCAGTGGGCGTTCCTTCTGTGAGAAGACATGCGATGAACGACGCAGCCGACTTCACGCGGTGGCTCAGGAGTCACACCGACGAGCTGAACCGTCTGGGGTCCTTCGCCCGCGCCGTTGCGAACGACCCCCACTGGCCCGCGGCGGCCACCGTCGAGACGTACCGGGAGTACCTGGAGCGGCGCGGGGCCGCCCCGGAGGTGATCGACACCCTGCGTCAGGCCTGGAACGAGTTCCGGCACCTGCCTCACTCCCACTGAGGTCACGGGCGTGCGCTCAGACCTGCGCCACGGGCTCCGGGTGCTCGTGCTCGCAGGTGTCGCCGATGCCGTGGGTGTCCCAGGCGGGGAACGGGTCGACGGGCGGCAGGCTTTCACCGTCGGCCATGAGGCAGTCGGCCAGTGCCGCGTGCAGCGCGTGGACTTGCCGACGACTGAGGTCACGACCTCGCCCACGGGCCTGTGGTCACAGGCCGGCTCCGTCGCACGCTTCGGGCCCTCCGGCGCCCGCGACACCGACAGCCCGGATCGACGAGATCAGCACCACGGCCACGGTGCGCGCCTTGCGAGACCTGGCCCGCCGGCTCGGGCGACTGGAAGCGAGTTACTGGCAGTGGCACAGGATTCCTGGCCGTCCCCGTCCCACAACGGCAGGGCGGTGACAGACACCGAGTACGAGCGGATGGGCGCCCGGTGGTCCGACGACGGCGTGTAGGGCAGCCCTACCGACGCCGCGGTGGTGTCCGCCGGCGCCGGCCTCGCGGTGAACATCCGCGCCAACGTGGAGGCGTCCGTGTGCGGGCGCGCCCGGACGTCCGGTAGCAACGGCGACAGCCGCATCGTGGCGTCGGTCAGTCGAGGTGGCCGAGCGTGACGTCGGGCTGGCAGTGCCCGCAAGGCCCTGCCTGCCTCCGCTGCAGCGGGGCGTCTGCATGTGGTCAAGCGACGGACACGGCGACGATGGCGAGGGCGGAGCCAGCGAAGACGATGGTGTTGCGCACGTAGGTCTGTGCCCGTACCCAGCTGGGGAAGGCGTCTTCGGCGGCCTTCAGGAACGGGCCGACCTCGATGCGGGCCAACTCCGGGTCGCCCTTGCGGCTGAAGGCGGCTTCGACGGACTTCACCGCGGTGAGGTTGCTGTAGACGATGACCACGTTCATCAGCAGGACCAGGGAGGAGAATATCCAGGTCAGCAGCTGGGCCGGCTCCGCCCCGGCGAAGTTCATCGCGGCGAGGGCGGTCATCACCACGGCGACGGTCGCCGGGGCCGCGGTCTCGTGGCCGCCGGCGTCGAAGCGGAGCTTGTTCTCCTCCAGCACCTCCGGGCGAACACCCTGCCGCCGCAGCTCCGCCACAGCGGCGGCCTTGGCGGCCGGTCCGTAACGGTGGCGCACCAGGGGGATGCTGACGAAGGCGGCGGCGACCAGCAACTGCATGACTGCGGCAAGGGCGTTCATGGACGTCTCCCTGACTTGTACTTAGTTCAATTGGTGGGCGAGTACGACCGTAGCCCGCGACTTGAACGCTGTGCAAGACAGTTCTTGAACATTGTGCAAGTGATGCCTACGGTGAGGTCATGGCACGCGACACCCTCACCCGCGATCAGATCGTCCGCACCGCCATCGAGCTGCTGGACGCCGACAGCCTCGAAGGGCTGAACATGCGGGCCCTCGGCAAGCGCCTCAACTCCGCAGCCACCGCGGTGTACTGGCACATCGAGAACAAGGACAACCTGCTCCTGCTCGCCGCCGACCACGTGTGGGGCGAACTCGACCTCCCCGACCTCGACGGCGCCGACTGGCGCGCCACGGCCACCGCCATGGCCACCGACCTGTACCGGATGTTCCTGCGCCACCCCTGGCTGGTCCATGCATTCGCCGCGCACGTCCTCTACGGCGAGAACAAAGCCCGCCACGACGACCACAGCCTCGCCCTGCACGAGACCGCCGGCTTCACCGGCGCCCAGGCCGACCGAGCCGCCGCCGCCGTCTTCACCTACGTCCTCGGCAACGCAGCCGGCGCCGCCGCGACCGCCTCCCTCACCCGGAAACTTGACCAGCAGGGCAACGGCACCGCAGAACAACAGATTCACCAGGCCATGACCAAAGCCCAGGAGATCGCCATGCGTCACCCGCGCCTACGCGCCCGCCTGGGCACCGCAGCGGCCGGCTACGCCGCCGCCCCCGACGACAGCTTCGAACTCGGGCTGCAGGCCCTCCTCGACGGCCTGCAGCGCCAAGCAAGCGCAGAGCGTGTGGCCCCCTGAAGGAACTCTTGGCCGGTCCGGGTGTCACGCACGAGAGCGGCCCCAAGACCTGCAGCCGCTCAAACGGATGGCACACGCTCAAGGTTCCCTGTTGTAGGGCAGCTCGATGTCGTCATCTCGGCCAGGCGTTCCTCGGTTGCCCAGGACATGGTTGAGGAGGGTTGTCCTGCCCGCGCCGAGGAAGCCGGACAGGACGGTGACGGGGAGTCGGTCGGAAGGCATGGACGGTCAGCCCTCGGGACGCAGCAGGCCGCGCTCGTAGGCCTTCACGAGCCGCTGGGGCACGAGGTGCGCGACGCCGTCGACGGTGATCGGGACGAGCACCGGTGTGGCGGCCTTCCACTGGGCCCGGCGGTGGCGGGTGTTGCTGCGGGACATCTTGCGCTTGGGAACGGCCATGGGGTCCTCCTGGTTCGTTGGTCACCTTCGGTGAGCAACCAGGAGGCTACATGAAAACGATTCTCATTACTATTTGCTGTGCGGCGGGATGCCCGAGGCCGGCGTCCTCGGGAGGTCGCCGGCCGCTCGAGGTCTGCCGGCTGCGTCAGTGGTCGTCCCAGTGCCCCTCGTGGGCGGCGTGGCGGTGTCCGTCGTGCACGTAGTCGACGTGGCCCTCGTGAGGTACGGCCATATGTCCGCAGCCCTCGCCGTGCTGGTGGTCGTGGTGGGCGTGGGTGGTGTGGCCGGCGGTCGCGCACTCGTCGACGTGGCCGTCGTGGGCCTTGTGGAGGTGCCCGTCGTGCACGTAGTCGACGTGGTCGCCATGCGGGAAGGCGGTGTGTCCGCAGCCCTCGCCATGGGTGTGGGTGTGGTTGTCGTGGGTGTGGTGTTCGGCGGCGGTGCTCATGCGCTGCTCCTGGGGGGTGCCGTTCGGCGGCTGGCGGGTGATGCTGTCGCGGGCCGTGCGTCGTTAGTCAATATAGGGCGATTCGTTCATATTTGCGGGAAATGTCGAGGTGGCTGGGGTGCGCGGTCGGCCCGGTCGAGGTGCCGCGGCGGCTGTTGCCGGGTCGGCACTCCGGCGCGTTGTTGCTGCTATCGTGCACTTGCAACTAATGCGCAATAACTCGAAGGATGATGGTGGACATGGCGGTCTACACGCTCCCGGAGCTCCCGTACGACTACTCGGCGCTTGCCCCGGTCATCAGTCCCGAGATCATCGAGCTGCACCACGACAAGCACCACGCGGCCTACGTCAAGGGCGCCAACGACACGCTGGAGCAGCTGGCCGAGGCGCGGGACAAGGAGTCGTGGGGCTCGGTCAACGGTCTGGAGAAGAACCTGGCCTTCCACCTCTCCGGGCACATCCTGCACAGCATCTACTGGCACAACATGACCGGCGACGGCGGCGGCGAGCCCCTGGAGAAGGACGGCGTGGGGGAGCTGGCCGGTGCCATCGCCGAGTCGTTCGGCTCCTTCGCGGGCTTCAAGGCGCAACTGTCCAAGGCCGCGGCCACGACCCAGGGTTCGGGCTGGGGTGTGCTGGCGTACGAGCCGCTGAGCGGCCGTCTGATCGTGGAGCAGGTCTACGACCACCAGGGCAACGTCGGGCAGGGCTCCACCCCGATCCTCGTCTTCGACGCCTGGGAGCACGCCTTCTACCTTCAGTACAAGAACCAGAAGGTGGACTTCATCGAGGCGATGTGGCAGGTCGTCGACTGGCAGGACGTGGCCAAGCGCTACGCGGCCGCCAGGGAGCGCGGCGACAGCCTGCTGCTCGCGCCGTGACGACCGTCGTGACGACGTAGTCCCGCGGATGTCCTGCTTGTGATCGTCTTCTCACCCGTCACCGGCAGGCGCACAGCGAAGTGCTCCCCCTGGCAAGCCGCCAGGGGGAGCACTTCCGCGTCACCTCAACCGACCAATGTCTCGAAGCCCGAGTCGTCGCAGGAGGACGTCGCACGGGCCTCGGCCCCCGGGTCGCCGCCGACCGCCCTCACGGTGTCATCGAGGGTGTGACCACCGGTGCGGTCAAGGCCCTCCCGATCCAGCACCTTGGCGGCGACGACGGCGGCGTGCCCGGCGATGTCGGCGTTGTCGAGCTCGGGCGACGGGTCCATCCGTTCCTCACCCGGCCCGGTGCTCTCGGCGTCGGCCGCCATGGCCTCCCTGACGTCCTGCCAGGCACCAAGCCGGTGCAGTAGTTCCGTCTCCACTGCTCAGCCTGCGCGGACTCGCCCGACGAGCAGCCGCTCATCAGGCCGACGGCGATGGCAGCGGCCACCGCCCGCGTGTCACTCCGCGTGGTCCTGCGGTGGCGCTCCGGATCGCGCTGCGTGGACGGTCCCTCCCCTGAAGCAACCGCCACAGAGTACGGATCACGGTGCTGTCAACGGGACTCGGAGAGCAGCGCGTTGAGTTCCGGGAAGGTGATGCCGCCGGACAGGGAGTCGTAGTCACCGGTGTCGAAGAGCTCCCGCGCGGCGCGGCGGGCGGCAGCGTACGCGGCCTGCGCCACGCCCGGGCCGAGGCTGACGCGGGCCACGCCGAGGGCACCCAGCTCGGCGACGCTCGGGGCGCCGGGTCCGGCCATGACGTTCAACGGCACGGAGACGCCCTCGGCCAGCGCCGCGATCGTGGCGGTGTCGGAGACACCGGGAACGAAGATGCCGTCCGCGCCGGCGTCCACGTACCGGCGCGCTCGGGCCAGGGTCTCCTCCAGCCGGGTGACCGGGTCCCCGAGCCCCAACAGGTACGTGTCGACACGGGCGTTGAGGAAGAGTTCCACCCCCGCGCGGTCGGCGGTCCGCCGGGCGACGGCCAGCCGCGCCGCGAGCTCGTCCGGGGCTCGGGTGCCGTCCTCGATGTTGACACCGACAGCACCCGCCGCGAGTACCCCGGTGATGGTCTCGGCGACCTCGGCCGCGTCCTGCCCGTACCCGCCCTCGATGTCGGCGGTGACCGGAACCGCGACCGCGGCGGCGACGCGGGAAATCAACCCCAGCGCTTGATCGCGGGCGAGGACGTCACCGTCCGGCGAGCCCAACGACCAGGCGACGCCCGCACTCGTGGTGGCGATCGCGGAGGCCCCCGCGGACTCGATGACCCGGGCACTCGCGACGTCCCAGGCATTGGCGAGCGCGAGCGGCGCGCCGGGCGCGTGCAGAGAACGGAAGAGCTGGGCTTTGGCCGACTGCGTGGTGGTCATGCACGGAGTCAAACACGCTGGCCGGTCGTTCTCCGGCAGGAAACCGACACCGACGTCGACGCCTCTACCTTTCCTCCGGCCCACGCCGCTTCTGCGCCAGGACGCTTGAAGACCTGCTGCTCGTGCCGGATCGGGCAGGAGCAGGAGACCCAGGGCGCCGAGAGGGCGGCGGGGCGGCCGGATACGGCTCGGACGCTCCGGATCCAACGGGCTCGCCGCGTTCCTCCCCAGGAGACCGCGTCATGCTCACCGTCGAGCACGACGAGGAGAACTCGCGGGAGTACCGCCAGCAGACCGGCAAGACCGCCCACACTCCCATGGCCCACGTCGACGACCTCACCGGCGTCCGCGCCGTCGTCGACGGCCGCGGCACGATCTGCGCCCCCCAGGCCGCCTCCGCCATTCCACGGTCGTAATGACCGGGCATGATTTCCACCATGGGTGAGGAACATGAGGAAGAGGACCGTCACGGACAGGCCCGATACACGCTGACGGACACGGAGCACGGCCAGGTCTGGGGTGTCTGCGCCGAGGTGGAGGGACTGTTCGGGGAGCCCCGGCGTGGGACGTACGAACTCTTCGGCTGGGTTCCGCAAGGAGACGAGGTACGCGGCTGGGCCGGCAGCCGGGTATGGCTGGTGCCGGAGGACGAGGACCTCGGGCCCTGGCTTCTCGAAGACGCGGAGAGTCTCGGTCAACACCCCGGGACGGACGGTCTCGTGCTCACCGGTCTCGACGACTGCGAGGGTCCGCCCGTCGGGCACCGGGGTTCCGTCCGACTGCACGACCAGCACCGATGGCTGGGCACCTGCCGGGAGTTCGCCCGCGTCCTGCCGCCCGAGCGGGTCGAACCCCCGCTCGTCCTGCGGGACCTCGTCCCGGGTGAGGTACTGCGGCGAGCACTGACGGCGGGGACCCGGCGGGCGCTGGACCTGGAGGAGGCCGCCCTGGAGATACGGGACGACAGGGGCGAGCCCCTCGCCCGGCGGCTGCTGTGGACCAGGGTCGAGGCGTGCCACCCGTCCGCGCCCGAGGCGGACTTGATCGACTTGGAACTGGACGGCCGGTTCTTCACGCCCGTGCCCGAACACGCCCGGCCGGTCTGGGAGCAGTGGCTCGCCGGGCCGCCGGAGACACCCGGTGCGTGGGCCGGCCTCGACACCCGGCGGCGCGAGGCCTGGCTGGACGTCGTCCAGGAGCGGGCCTGCCGACGCCCGCACCGCGACCGGCCGGCCGATCGCGTGTACGAGCTCGACGGCCGGCACATCACCGACGTCCCAGGGCTCCACCTGGCCCTCGGCGAGGCCGTGAACGGGCCGGGCGGCTACTTCGGCGGCTGCCTGGGCGCCCTCGACGACTGCCTGCGCGGCAGGTTCGGCTACACCTCTCCGGGAACGCTGCTCTGGCGGGAAGCGGCAACCGCGCGCGAGCACCTGTCCCGCACCCTGACGCCGGACGGGCAGCCGTACGAACTGTTCGCCGAAGTGCTCGACACCCTGACCGGGGGCGGGATGCGCGTCGAATTGGCCTGATCGCTGACGGCGAGGACACGGGTCAGGCGCAGTTCAGCAGGGTCATGAGGCCGTAGTCCATGCGGAGTTGCTGGTGGCGCTGGTGGCAGTGGAACAGGGACAGGCCCGGCTGGTCGGCGGTGAAGTCGAAGTCGAGGGTCTGGTGGCCGCCGAGCATGACGACGTCCTTCGCAGGCCGTGGGTCGGGGTCCCGGCGATGTGGGTGACTTCGAAGGTGTGGCCGGGCAGGGCCGGGCTGCGGATCTCGATGGCGCTGGCGTTGAGGACGCGGAACAGCACGCGCTGCCCGGACTTGACCTTGATCGGCGGGCCGTGGCCCCGTTTGCGGCCGTTGACACCGAACGCGGTGCAGCGGACCTCGTGGCCGTGCGGCATCCCCCGGGCCGGTGAGCCGGCCATCGCCTTCTCATCCCTGCGCTCCAGGGCCGGCACCTCGGAGCCGGCCAGGAAGTTCTGGGCCATGTCCCGCCCTGGCCGAAGGCGGGCCCGAACTCCTTCAGCACCAGGAAGACCTCGTGGTCGTAGGCAGCGGGGTGGGCCTTCGGCTCGATGTGGACGGGGACTGCCTGACCGGTGTAGGGACCCGGGCTCAGGTCGTCATGTGCCGCCACATGGGTGTGGCAGAAGCGGGAGCCGGCCGGTCCGGGCGTGAACGACAGGCGCCGCATCCCGTGTGCGGGGATGCACGGGGTGCCCTCCTTTGCCGCCCCGTCCACTTCGGCGGGAACCAGCCCGCCGTGCCGGCGGAGCAGTTCGGGAGTGCCGGTGTCGTGGTGGACGTCGACTACGACCGGGCGGCCTTCGGACGGTGCCGTGGAGGCGGAGGCCGGCCTTGCGGCGCCACCGGCCGGCAGAGCCACACCGAGCTTGAGGACGTCGCGACCGGTGATCTGCTCGGTCTGCTCACCGCGCTACGCACGGACCTCGGCGGGCCCGGCCCCGGATCGAATGATCCCGGGCCGGGCCCCATGCGGCCGCAGCTCAGTCGAACGCGGCGGCGAACATGCCGGGCTCGTAGGAACCACCCTGCTGGTGCACGATCACGGCGAGCCGGTTGGCCGCGTTGATCAGGGCGACCAGGGCGACCAGTGCGGCGATCTGGTCGTCGTCGTAGTGCTTGCGCACCTGGGCCCAGGTCTCGTCGGACGCGCCCTGGTGGGCGTCGGCGAGCCGGGTTCCCTCTTCGGCGAGAGCCAGGGCGGCCCGCTCGGCTTCGGTGAACACGGTGGACTCGCGCCAGGTGGCGACGAGGTTGAGCCGTACGGCGGTCTCACCGGCGGCCGCCGCCTCCTTGGTGTGCATGTCGACGCACCAACCGCAGCCGTTGATCTGGCTGGCGCGCAGCGACACGAGCTCCTGCGTGGACCTCGGCAGCGGCGACTGCTGGACCACCAGGCCGGCGCCTGCGAACCGCTTGGCGAACTTGGCGCCGATCTCGTTCTCGAACAGGTTGAACCGAGCGTTCATGATGTCGTCCCCACTCGTCACTCGTTACTCGTCACTTGTCGTGTTGCGTTGGACGAACACGAGATGCCGGCCACGCGCTCCTTGTGACGGAGTGGCGGTGTGACGTGCGCCACCTCTCATGGGTGTCACAAAGCCGCGGCGACCGGCGTCCTGTGCGCATGGCGTCGTCGGGAGCGAACAGGCGGGAGCAGCCGGTGAAGAGCGAGCGCAGCGAGTGCACGGGGGAGATGGCCGGCGGGCTCGCCGACCGGACGCCCGGACCCCGCCACCGAGGCGTTCGTCTCCCACCGCAATCTGCTGTTCACCGTCGCCTACGAGATGCTCGGCTCGGCCGCCGACGCGGAGGACGTCCTTCAGGAGACCTGGCTGCGGTGGGCCGGCGTCGATCTCGGCACGGTGCGGGACCAGCGTGCGTACCTGGTCCGCATCACCACGCGCCAGGCACTGAGCCGGCTGCGTACGCTCGGCCGCCGGCGCGAGTCCTACGTCGGTCCCTGGCTGCCCGAACCGCTGCTGACCGCCCCGGACGTGGCCGAGGACGTCGAACTGGCCGACAGCGTCTCGATGGCGATGCTGCTGGTGCTGGAGACACTCACGCCGACCGAGCGGGCGGTGTTCGTGCTGCGCGAGGTGTTCGACCTCGGGTACGACGAGATCGCCGAAGCCGTCGGCAAGAGCCCGGCCGCGGTCCGCCAGATCGCACACCGGGCACGGGCACACATCGCGGCGCGCCGGCCGCGCGGGGTCGTTTCCCCGGCCCAGAACCGGGACGCGCTCGACGCGTTCCAGCGGGCGCTCGAAACGGGCGATCTGCAGAGCCTGCTCGACATCCTCGCCCCGGATGTCGTCTTCCTGGGCGACGGTGGCGGAGTCAAGCAGACCGTGCCGCGGCCCGTCGTGGGGGCGGACAAGGTGGGCCGCCTGCTGGCCGCCGGACTGGGCAGGATCACCGAGGTGTCGCTGCGGCAGGCACAGGTCAATGCCTGCCCGGCCCTGATTCTGCGGATCAACGGCGCGATCGACACCGTCGTGGTCCTGCACATCGAGGACGGCCTCGTCACCGGGCTCTATGCCGTGCGCAACCCCGAGAAACTCTCCCGCATGCACCGGGAAACCACCCTGCACCGCTGAGCGGATACGGGCGCGGGGTGCGATGAGTTATGGGCGCCGCGGGGGTCCAACGTTCATGACGACTCGGATCCTCCAGACTCCCGAAGCCGACCTCGCCTACGACGTCCACGGTCCGCTGCCGACCGCCGGCGGACGCCCACCGCTGGTCATGATCGGCCAGCCCATGGACGCCGCCGGCTTTCGCACCCTGGCGTCGCACTTCCCCGACCGCACCGTGGTCACCTACGACCCGCGCGGTCTCGGCCGCAGCACCCGCAAGGACGGCCGGGTCGACCACGCGCCCGAGCATCAGGCCGCCGACGTGCACGCCGTGATCGAGGCGCTCGGAACGGGCCCGGTCGAGATGTTCGCGAGCAGCGGCGGCGCCGTGACCGCGCTCGCCCTCGTGGCGGCGTACCCCGACGACGTGACCACCCTGGTCGCGCACGAGCCGCCGCTCATCCCGGTACTTCCCGACGCCGTGGCCGCCGAGCGTGCCCGGGCCGCCGTCCGGCAGGCGTACCAGGACAAGGGCTGGGGCGCCGGCATGGCGGCGTTCATCGCGATGACCTCGTGGCGGGGCGAGTTCACCGACGCCTACTTCGCCCAACCCGCTCCGGATCCGGCCGCGTTCGGGATGCCGACCGAGGACGACGGCTCCCGTGACGACCCGCTGCTCTCCGACCGGTCCTGGGCGGTCAGCGGCTACCGACCCGACCTCGACGCCCTGAACTCCGCGCCGACACGGGTCCTGATCGCCGTCGGTGAGGAGACCCTCGACACCTTCACCGGACGCACCTCGCAGGCGGCGGCCGAACTGCTCGGCCGGCGGGCGACCGTGTTCCCCAGCCACCACGGTGGCTTCCTCGGCGGCGAGTCCGGCTACGCCGGCAAGCCCGAGGCTTTCGCGCGCAGGCTGCGCGAGGTTCTCGACGACGCTCGCTGACGATCGTCCCCCCTCCGACCCGGTGCGACCGCCAACGGGCCGGAGGGAGGCACTGGGTGTGGCCGCCGCGAGGAGCCTGGGGAAGACGCCTCAGAACTTGCCCGTCTGCTCCGCCGTCCGGTGCCCGAGGCGCCGGCTGAACTCCGCGCAGAAGCCGACGGAGAGCGGCGGCCACCCCCAGAAGTCGAAAGCGAGGGCGCCCACCGCGAAACCGGAGTCCCACCGCCACTCGGTGACCGGGACCGAGGCACCGCAGGAGGAGCAGGGCACACCGCCCTCACCCGTGTCCTTCCAGGCGGCGATGCCGTCCCTGAACGGCCGCCAGACCTCCTCGTCCGCCTCGAACTCCTCGGGGTAGGCGATGATCACGGTCTTGGCCTCGCACCGCGGGCAGACGGCGTACTCCGCTTCGTCCACTCCCTGACCCCCGCAGTGGTGGTCGCGTCCGACGACCACGGCCACCGGGCCCGGCCGCCAGTCCGGGTCCGAGGAGTCGGCGACGGCCCGCGCCCAGCTCGGGCCCGGCACATAGCCCTCATCCACGTTCAGGCTGTACACCCCGTCGCCGGACGTCTCACGCGTGATCAGGCCCTCGCTGACCATCCAATCGACCATCCGATCCGCGAGCGGCCCGGCCTCCTCGCCGGTCACCTCGACGTCGACGATCCGCTCGAAGAAATCCCCCATCGCCCCTCCACGCCTCTCGATCGTTGTTCCGTCACTGTGCCACCACCCTCTGACAACGCCGCGGCACCGGCTCGGGCGCCGAAACCACCCCCGAGCGACCGGGGTACGGCGCCGAGCCGGGTGGCGCGGTCGGCGACGTCGAGGAGCTGTCGCTCCTCGTGGTGGCGGGCGACGAGTTGGAGACCGACCGGCGCTCCCTGGGCCGTGATCCCTGCCGGAAGGCTGAGCGCTGGATGACCGCTGAGGTTGAACGCCCAGGTCAGGGCGACGCTCATCCGTGCCCCTGGCCCGTCGTGGCCGTGCGGTGGGTGGGGCGTGGTGGGCGTGAGGACGAGGTCGGCTCGCTGGAAGCAGTCGCGCAGTCGCTCCTCGTTGGTGCTGACGACCCTGCTGACACCCCCGGTCGGGGAAGGCACCCCCGCGCGAAGGGCCGTCCAGGCGGGGGCGGGGTCGGCGAGTGTCAGGTCGGGGCCTTCGGCCAGGGTGATCAGTCCGGCCTCGGCGAGGTTTTCCGCCGAGCGGCGGGCGACGGCCGCGACCGCCGGATCGGTGTCCGCGTATCCCAAAGTGGCCGACCAGACCGCCGGGAGCGGGTACGTGGAGCGGACGGCCGGCGCCGGCGACTCGGTCACCGCGGCGAGATGGGCGAGGGCGTCCCGCGGGTCGCCCACCAGGACACCGGGCGAGTTCAGACCCGCCCGATCACGGGCCGGGAGCAGGCCATTGGTGGGCTTGAAGCCGACGATGCCGCACCACGCGGCGGGGATGCGCACCGATCCGGCACCGTCGGATCCACTGGCGAGGGGGACGAGTCCGGCGGCGACCGCGGCCGCCGAACCCGCGGACGAGCCGCCGGGCGACCACGCCGGATCGAGCGGGTTGAGGGTGGGACCCCGGTCCGTGTGCCCGTAGGTCTGCCAGCTGCGGCTGGTACGCGGCACCGAGGTCGCACCCACCGGCACGCACCCGGCGGCCACCAGCCGGGTGTTCTGGTGGGAGCCGGGGCCTTCGCTCGCCTTGACGCCGATCGGCACACCCGCGAGAGGCAGTACGGCGCCGCGGGCGAGTCGAGCGTCGACGCCGGCCGCGTGAGCGAGCGCCTGCTCGGACCAGACCTCGGTGAACGCGCGTACGTCATCGTCGACTTCGGCGATCCGGGTCAGGGCGGCCTCGACGACGTCGACGGCCGTCAGGGCGCCGTGCCGCACATGATGGGCGATGTCCAGGGCGGACAGATCCGCGTACTCGCTGGTGCCGATCACCTTCGCCCCTTCTTGCTTCTCGCTCGGACCTGCTCAGAACCTCCACCGCGTATGGGTGTACACCCCGTCGTCCCGGCCGAACCCGTACGCCGTCGCCGGAGCCACCGCGAACACCACCGCGTCCCCCTTCCGGAACGCGTCCCCGATCCCGTGGAAGGTGCCCTCGGGGGAGGTGATGTGCGGCCCGTACTTGGCTTCGTACGCCGCGATCACCTCCTCCAGCAGCGCCGGATCGGCAACCTGTTCCGCCTTGCCCTCGACCACGACGTCGAGCCCTTCGGTGAGCGAGTTTCCCCCGGTCGTCAGTGCGCAGTGCGCGTCATGAGCGAGGTTCCTGGCCTTCTGTTCCCCCGGGCCGGTGGAGAAGTACAGCACCCCGCCGTGCCAGGCGGCGATCACGGGAGTGACGTGCAGTCGGCCGTCGGGCCGCACCGTGGACACCCAGAAGATCTCGGCGGACCTCAGCAGCCGCTGGGCCTCGGCCCACTCGGTGGCGGTGACCTCCGTGGCACCCGGGCGGGGATTGAGTGCGGAGCTGTAGCGGGCGTCGAACTCGGTCGTGGGTTGCTTCGAGGTTCCCTGTGTCGGCATGGCGGAACTCCTTTCTCTCTCCCATGACGACCGGCGGCCCGCGCCGAAATCATCGCTACTCGGCGTGCGGGTGCCGCGTGGCCGCCTCGTCGAGGTGGGCCAGGCGACAGGTCTGCTCGAGGGCGAGCGGGCGCGCGCCGACGCCTGACCGGCGTGGTGGCCGGGTGGACCCGCCGACGACCGGTGCGCGACCGCCGCCGAGCCTCAGCCGGAAACGGGGCGGGGCGTGTGGGCCCGCAGTTGCGGGTCCGTCACCCCGCCCGGGCAAGCGAGCGAGTCGATCGGCCATCGGGCGCGCCGGGCACCGGCCCGGTACGCGCTCTCGTAGAAGGCGAGCACGGCGGCACGCGGGTCGTCCTCGGTGCGGACCTCGTCGTACGGCAGGACGGCCAGGTGGCTGTCGATGCGGGCGACCCAGTGCGCCGCCGCGGGCCGGAGCGGCTCCTCGGCCAGGTGCGCCGGCTCGGGAGCGGTGTAGGAGTAGAACGCGGGCGCGGGGAAGGCGTCGTCGCCGAACCAGAAGCCGAAGCTGATCACCTCCCGGGAGTACGCCTCCCGGGTGACCGGGTCCACCTGCCGGGGCTGCTCGATGCGACGGTCGGAGAACCGGGTGTGCGCGATGTCGAAGGTGTGCCAGAAGTGGTGCACCGGGCTCACCTTCCCCGAGTACCCCGCGGCGAATTCCTCCAGCACCGACGCCACCTGGCTGAGCACCCGCCAGTAACGGTTGGCCTGCGCGGGGTCGTACGTCGCGTGCTCGGTGTCCTCGGCGAACGGCCGGCCGGAGTCGGGCAGGTCGAAGGGCGTGGGCACGTTGAGCCGCACCTGGATGCCCAGCGCGGCCAGCGAGTCCATGACCGCTGCGTGGAAGGACGCCACGGACCGGCCGACGAGCGGGAAGGAGATCTCCCGGCCGTCCAGCGTCGAGACGACCAGCCGATGCGCGACGAAGTCGAAGTCCATCGTGAAGATCGGGTTGCCGTCGACCTGTCCCATCGGGCGCGTCGTGATACCGCGCCCCGTGAGGTGGAACGGGACGTTCCACCAGTGGTTGCGCCGGGTGCCGGCGGCGAGGCGGACCTTCCCGACGATCTGCGCGAAGCGATGGAGCGTCTCTTTGGTGTCGCGCCACTCGGCGAGTGGGATCGGCGGGAACAGCTCCATGGTCATCGGTCATCACCCTTCCCATGCGGCCGACGCTCCTGACGGCCGGACCGGGGCCTGGATGACCATGATGGCCACGCCGGACAGATGTGGCATCTCGGCATGACCCCTTTCGACGTCGAGAGTCATGGCCGGGCTGGCGCGAGATCGTCGAGGAAGTCCGAGAACAGGGTGTGCAGAGTGCCGGGCTGCTCCAGGTGCAGGTCGTGACCGGTTCCGGGGATGCTGACGGCCCTGGTGACGGGGCCTCGACGGAGCATGCCGTCGACTTCGTGCGGCGGGATGATGCTGGACCGGGCCAGCACCGCCAAGGTCGGGCACACGATCTGCTCCCACTCGCCCCAGAAGGAGCGTCGGGCGTTCTCCGCCAGCGACTCGACCATCACGTCCCGGTCGAAACGCGGCCACCAGCCACCATCGCGTTCCTCCAGGCCGGCTGCCCAGCCTTCGCCGACCGGGCCGCCGCCGAGGAACCGGACAGCCGCCTCCCGGGAGGTGAACGGTACCGGCCACGAGTCCAGCCATCTGCCGATCCCGACGGGAGCGTTCGGGTTCCCGGAACCCGGGCCGGCCTCGACGAGTACGAGCGCGCGGACCCGGTCGGGATGCGCGGCGGCGGTGAGCATGGCCGTGTGCCCGCCCAGGGACTGGCCGGCCAGTACCGGCTGTCGCAACCCCAGCCGGTCGGCAACGGCGATGACATCGGCGACGTACGCGGCACGGGAGAGGTCCCGGGGGTGACGTTCGCCGGCGCCGTGCCCTCGCTGGTCGACCGCGACGACCCGATACCGGGAGCTCAGACGCCGGGCTGTCGCGTCCCACTCGCCCGAGTGGCCGGCCAGACCGTGCAACAGCACGACGGGCGGGCCAAGCCCGCCCCAGTCCCTGCAGACGAGTCGCACTCCGTCTCGTGTCACGATGCGCTCGGACCAAGCCACGCGGATCTCCCGTCGACCGCCTCAGGGGGTGGAGCGGCCATGCAGGACCAGAGCCCAGGCCAGGCAGCCGAACGCGCCCGTGGAGGTCACGGCGCGGACGATGTTCCAGGCGACCCAGCCGGACTCGAAGCGCTCCCGTACGGCGGCGAGGTCGCCGGCGCGGTCCGGTTGGCCGGCGGCGGCCAACTCGTCGTTGAGTGGGACGTTGACCGCCGCGGTGATGACGAACATCGCCAGATACAGCGCCAGCGCGGCGACGACGAACACGAAGACCCTGCGATCGCCGCCGGACCACTGCGCGACGGCGGCGAGCGCGAGCATGAGGATCGCCCCCAGGAAGCACGTCATGAACCATCCGTTGAGGATCGCCTTGTTGATCTGCTGCATCGCGGTGACGAACGTGCGGTCGTCGCCGCGGCGCAGACCGGGCATGACGGCGTAGGCGAACGCCGCGAACAGACCGGCCATCAGGCCTGTGGCCAGGGTGGCCGCCAGCAGGGAAGGGGTGGCGAGTGCACTCACGTCATTTCCTCGTGCAGGTGACGATGCCGAAACCGGTGCCGATGACGACCGGATTCCGTTCGACGATCAGCCCCCACTCCACGTGAAGTGCTTTGCAGCACGCCCGCCGCTCGGACGCTCCGATCCGCCGGTTCCTGCTCACTCGTCCCCCGTTTCAGCACACCATCAGGTCAATAGGCGGATCACTCTAGGGGGTGCTTCCGACAAGCGTCAGCAGTTCACTTGTGTGGTGTGCTGGGTCGCAACACATGCTCGCGACGACCACCAGGCACCGCCCCTGACACGAATCCGGTGATCCGCCATGGCCCCACAGGTCAGCCACCCCGTCTTCGCCCGCTTCTACGCCCGTGTCGCCGGCCCCGGCCTGGAGAGGGCCGGCATCACGCGGTACCGGAAGCGCCTGGTCGCCGGTCTGTCCGGCCGGGTCATCGAGGTCGGCGCGGGCAATGGACTCAACTTCCCGCACTACCCACCCGAGGTGAGACGCGTCCTGGCCGTCGAGCCGGAGCCCCGACTGCGTGCCCTGGCCGTGGAAACGGCCCGCACCGTGCCCGCGGAGGTGGAGGTCGTGGACGGCCGGGCCGAGCAACTGCCGGTGCCCGACGCCTCGTTCGACGCGGCCGTCATGTGCCTCACCTTGTGCTCGGTGGCAGACCAGGCAGCGGCCCTGGCCGAGATCCACCGCGTCCTGCGGCCCGGAGGCCACCTGCGGTTCTTGGAGCACGTCCAGGCGGACACACCGGGTATGCGCCGCGTCCAGCGCGCCGTGGACGCGACCTTCTGGCCCCTGCTGTGCGGAGGATGCCACACCGGCCGCGACACCCGGTCGGCCATCATCGCCGCCGGGTTCACTCTCACGGAGGCGGAGAGGTTCGCCTTCCCCGAAACCCGCGTCCCCCTGCCGGCCGCCACCCACATCCTCGGCACGGCCGAGCGCCCCCGCGAGGAAGAGCACTGAACGTGCGCCGCCGCTCGTCCGGTGTCGGGCAGGCGCCCGGGACAGGCTGAGAGATCGGCCGTTCCGGCCATACCGAGCCGCCGGCAGATCGCCGTGACGGCGGGGCTCGTACGGCCCTGCGGCGGGCGCGGCAGGACCGGTGGGCGGCCGATGACCTTCGCCACGGCATCGCGGCCCCGGGTGATCTCCCTGCGCGCTTCGTCCGGGCCGATCCCGGTGAGGATCCGGTGGGTGGTCCGGGTGGGCTCCTGGCTTCCGGCCGCCTGCTCAGGGCCCCGGCTCACCGGAGCGGGGCGCACACTGGAGGCAGAAACGTGCGTCGTGAGCCGAACCGTGGAGGTCGCCATGAGCACCCTCGAAGAACACATCGACGTCGGAGTCCCCATCGACAGCGCCTGGGACAGCCTTCACCGGGTGGAGAACTATCCCCGCTTCATGGACGGCGTGCGGGACGCCCGTGCGGAGGCCGGTGGCCGCGCCCAGTTGGACATCGAGGCCGGCGGACGGGCCCGGCAGATGGAAGCCGAGGTCTCCGACCGCGCCGGGGACCGCGTGATGGAATGGCATACCACGGGAGCCCCGGAACTGAAGTGCTCCCTCACCCTGCACCCCATCGACCGGGGCAACACCCGGATCCAGGCACGGCTGGAGTACGACCCCGACACCGTCCGGGAGGCATTCGGCGGCCCCAGGGGATTCGCCCAGGCCAATGCGATCGAACGGCACGTCCGCAGCGATCTGGAACACTTCCGGGAGTACGCCGAACACAGCCGGTGAGCGGCAGGAAGACCCGAGGAAGACCGGTGAGCGAGCCGCGCCGTGCTCGTCAGGGCAGCAGGCGCTGTTCCTTGGCGACGGCCACGGCGCCGGCGCGGGTGTCGACGCCGAGCTTGTCGTAGATGCGCCCCAGGTGCGTCTTGACGGTGGCCTCGCTCAGGAAGAGGGCCTTGGCGATGTCCCGGTTGGTCAGCCCGCGGGCCAGCTGGCCGAGGATGTCGCGCTCGCGGTCGGTGAGTTTGGGGCGTGGGCTGCGCATGCGGCTCATGACCCGCTGGGCGACGGGAGCGGACAGGGCGGTGCGGCCGGCGGCGGCGCTGTGGATGGCCGTGAACAGCTCGTCGGGGCGCTCGGCCTTGAGCAGGTAGCCGGTGGCGCCCGCCTCGATGGCACGGGTGATGTCGGCGTCGGTGTCGTACGTGGTCAGGACCAGCACATGGACCGAGCCGCCGGAGTCGGCGGTGATGCGGCGCGTGGCCTCGACACCGTCCATCCCGTCGCCGAGTTGCAGGTCCATGAGGACCACGTCGGGGACGAGCTTCGCGGCGAGCGCGATGGCCTCCGCGCCGCTGTCCGCCTCGCCCACCACGTCGATTCCCGGGGCGCTGCCGAGCAGGGCGCGCAGCCCGGCGCGGACCACGGCGTGGTCGTCGCACAGGACGAGCCGTACGGTCGCCGGTTCGGCGCCTTCGGCGGGTTCGGTGGGTTCGGTCCGGTTCATGGAGTGGGGACCTCCGCGACAGTGGGACGGTGCGGGACGGCCGCGGAGACGACGGTGCCGTCACCGGGCGCGGACTCGATGGTGAGGGTGCCACCCAGCTGGCCGGCCCTGGCCCGGATCGCGGGCAGGCCGTGCCCGCGGACCCCGACGGCGCGCTCCGGCAGCGCGGCGGTGTCGAAACCGCGGCCGTTGTCGGCGATGTCCAGTCGGACCTGGTCCTCCAGGTGCGTGAGGGTGAGGGCGGCCCGGGTGGCACCGGAGTGCTCCCGGACGTTGGCGAGGGCGCCCTGGGCGATGCGCAGCAGAGCGGACTGCACCCGGTCCGGCAGCCCGTACGGTCCCGGGGTGCCGTCGACGACACAGGTCACGGTGAGTTCGGGCGTGCTCTCGCGGGTGGCCAGGACTCGCAGGGCCGACTCCAGTCCGCCGCCCTCGGCGAGGTCGGCGGGCGCCAGGTCGTGCACGAACCGGCGAGCCTCGGTCAGGCTGCTCTCGGCGATCGACCCGGCGGTGCGCAGATGGGCGCGGGCCCGCGCCGGTTCGGTCTCCCACAGCCGGTCGGCGGCCTGGAGGAGCATCCGCTGGCTGGACAGGCTCTGGGCGAGGGTGTCGTGGATCTCCATGGCCAGCCGCTGGCGCTCGGCGAGAGTGCCCTCGCGGCGCTCGGTGGCGGCGAGTTCGCGGCGGGTGCGCACCAGGTCGCGGATCAGGGCGGCCTGCCGGGTCGCCTGCCGGTCCATGTAGGTGAAGACCGCGGTCGCCAGGGCGGCGACGGCCGGGGGACCGATCACCAGGTCCACGTCGAGCCGGTCGGCAAGCCGAAGCTGCGCGACGACCACGAAGGCGGTGAAGAACGTCACCAGGGTGTACGCGGCGGGCGTCGGCAGGGTGCGCAGCGCGGTGTAGAACAGCGGCACCGCGCACCAGGCGAAGCTGGGCGCCAGGGCGACCAGTACGGCCCACACACCGACGAGCGCGCCCAGCCACAGCAGCCCGGTGAGGGGAGGCCGCCCGCGGCCCGCGGAGGCGGAGCCCAGGGAGGAGGGCGGATCCGTCCCGGGGACCGCCGCCGTGCCCGAGGCGGTCGCGCCGGCCGCGGCGACCGCCGTGCGGTGGCCGACGACGTACAGCAGGGCGAGGACGCCGGCCAGGGCCAGGACAGCCGGCACCTGGGGCTGGGCGTTGTGCCGCTGGACGTACCGGAACAGGGCGGAGCCGAGCAGCAGGAAGAACGCCAGATGGATGACGAACGCGAGCCTGCGGGACTCGTTGTCGGCGGTGGCCGGGCCGGCCGGGGAAGGCCGGTTCCTGGACGGCATGGGCTGTTCCTCCCCGGCCGGGACGTACGGACATGGCTGTGGCTCGGCGGCGGGCAGGCCTCGGCGGAAAGGTCCCGAACTCGGCGAACACCGCCATTGTCGCCCGGGCGGCACGGCAGGGGGTCAACCGATCGGTTGACCCCGACGTCCCCCGTTCCACGCGCCGGAAGCAGCCGGTACGTCGACGGTCGGGCGTGCCGAGCCGGTCGAGAGTGGAGGCACGGCGCAGGCAGCGCCGAGACCTCCGACACCCGCTCAGGCACGGCCGATCCGACGGTCCGGGTGCCGGGAACGTGACATGACTGGAGAGGTATCCGTGATGCAGCACAAGGCCAAGAAGTTCTCCGCCCGCGCCAAGGCCATCACCTCCGTGGCGGCCGTGGCAGCGGTCGGTGCCGGTGTGGTCGGAGCCGTGTCCGCCTCCGCCGACACCCCGGCCGCCGCTCCGGTCGCGGCCGTGGCCGCGGTGAAGAGCAAGGCCACGACCACCAGCACCCACCTGACGGCCGACGCCGCCGCCGACGCCGCGCTGGCGGCGTTGAAGGCCGCCCAGAGGGAGGGCCAGCGGGTGACCGTCGCGGTGGTGGACCGCAACGGCAACACGATCGTCACCCTGCGCGGCGACGGTGCCGGGCCCCAGTCCTACGACTCGGCGATCAAGAAGGCGTACACCGCCGTCTCCTGGAACGCGCCCACCTCCGAGCTGGTCAAGCGCCTGGACTCGGCACCGACCCTGAAGGACATCCCGGGCACGCTGTTCCTGGCGGGCGGCGCCCCGGTCGCCCACGACAACGCCCCGATCGCGGGCATCGGCGTCGCGGGCGCCCCGTCCGGCGACCTGGACGAGAAGTTCGCCCAGGCCGGTGTCGCGGCGATCAGCAACGGGCGCTGAGCCCATCCTGTAGCACCACCCGAGTGACCGGCGTCCCCGGGTGAGCGACGTTCCCGAACCGGCGGGCACCCGGCCACCGCGGCGCGCGGGGGCTTTCGCCCCGCGCGCCGCGGGTTCCGGCTTCTCCTGCCCTCCCGGCCCCTCGCCCGCCACCCTTTTCCGCTCCTCTGCTTTGCTTGTCGTCCTTGCCGCCGTCGTCGTCCCGTTGTCCGTCGCCACCCTGTGGAGGAGTTCCGTCGTGGCCAAGAAGTCGCTCTCCCCGACCGACCGCGCCCTGCTGGACGCCGCGCACCACGGCGATGTCGCCGCCGTCCGCGAGGCGCTGGCAGCCGGCGCCGACCGCGAGGCACGTGACGAGCAGGGCCGTACGCCCCTGTTGCGAGCGGCCCTCGCCGACGAGGTGGAGGCGGCCCGGATGCTGGTCGACGCGGGCGCCGACGTGAACGCGCAGGACGACCGCCTGGACAGCGCCTGGCTGGTGACCGGGGTCACCGGAAGTGTGGCGATGATGCGCGCACTGCTGCGCGGCGGGCCGGACCTGAAGCTGACCAACCGGTTCGGCGGGGTGGCGGTGATCCCGGCGAGCGAGCGCGGTCACGTGGCCTACGTACGGGCCGTACTGGCCGAGACCGGCATCGACGTCGACCACGTCAACCGGCTCGGCTGGACGGCGCTGCTGGAGGCGGTGATCCTCGGTGACGGCGGGCGCACGCATCAGGAGGTCGTGGAGGTGCTGCTCGGGGCGGGCGCCGACCCGCTGCTGCCGGACGCCGACGGGACCACGGCCCGCGCCCACGCCGAACGCCGCGGCTTCCGCGGGATCGCGGCCCTGCTGCGCGAGGCCGAAGCGCGGGCGGACGCGGACCACGGCACGGCCGAGCGCCGATGAGCGGGCACGCCGATCACCGCGCCCGCACCGCGGTCGTCGCGGTGCGGGCGCGGTGACCGGCCGCGCGCCAGGCATGGACACCCCGGCCGCGCTGTCAGGAAGCGGCCGTGCCCGGTCGGCCGACGCGGAATTCGCGGTGCAGTTCGCGGAGGCGGTCGGTCAGGGCCGGGACGGGTCCCTGCACCGTCAGGCCGGGCACCACGTCCTGGATCGGCAGGCAGCGCACCGGGGAGGGCGGTACGCCCAGTTCGGACAGCCAGTCCGTCAACTGGGCGGCCGAGTGGGCGTAGACGATCCGGCCGAGGCCGGCCCAGCCGTGGGCGGCCGCGCACATGGGGCAGTGCTCCCCGGAGGTGAAGACGGTGGCCTCCGCGCGCTGCCGCTCGGTGAGATGGGCGGTGGCCCAGCGGACCAGCTCGAACTCCGGATGCCGGGTGTTGTCGTCCAGACTGTGCACCCGGTTGCGGTCCTCCGCCAGGACCTGCCCGTCGGCACCGACCAGGACCGAGCCGAACGGCTCGTCCCCGGCCCGCACCGCCTCGGCGGCCAGTTCGACCGCGCGCTCCAGATGCCGCAGCTCGGCGGCGTTCGGTTCGACGAGGGACATGGCCGCTCCCTCAGGCCGCGGTGGGGGCGCCGGGGACACGGCGCTCGCCGCCGTTGTGCTTCTGCCAGAGCTGGTAGACCTCGACCGCGGCGTCGCGCGGCTCGTAGCGCATCGGCAGCCGGCGCTCGTCCCAGTTCTTGGCGAACTCCTCGTAGAAGTTGTCCAGTTCGAAGTACTTGCGGTCGTCCACGTAGTGCGGCTCGTAGGCGTCCCGGGTGGTGAGGAAGACCACTTCGTCCGGTGAGCAGTAGTAGAGCGATCCCAGGCACATCGGGCACGGTTGGGCGAGCACGTAGATCGTGGCGCCGACGAGGTGCTCGGTGCCCAGCTTGGTGCACGCCTCGCGGATGGCGAGGATCTCGGCGTGCGCCGTGGGGTCGTTGGTCTGGGCGACCCGGTTCGGGCTCTCGGCCAGGATCTCGCCGTCCTTGACGATGACGGTCGCGAACGGGCGGCCGCCCTCGGCGACGTTGCGGCGGGCGATGTCGATCGTGCGCTGTGCGAAGTCCATCAAGGGTGTCCTTCCGTAGGAGGAGGAAGCCGGGGCGGCCGGGCGAGCCCGTACCGCCCCGGAGCCGGTCCGATCGGGCGGATCAGAAGGGCTTGGTGGGCAGGTACTTGCCGTCCAGGGTGATCACCGCGCGCTCGCCGCCCTCGGGGTCGGCGACCTTCTTCACGTCCAGCTTGAAGTTGATCGCGGAGATGATGCCGTCACCGAACTGCTCGTGCACCAGGGCCTTGAGCGTGGTGCCGTACACCTGGAGCATCTCGTGGAAGCGGTAGATGGTCGGGTCGGTCGGGATGCCGCCGGGGATCGACCCCCGGGTCGGGATCGTCTGGAGCAGCGCGACCGCGTCGGCGTCCAGGCCCAGCAGCTCGCCGACGGCCCGGGCGGCCGGCTCGGGCAGGGCGTGCTGGCCGAGCACGGCGGCGGTGGTGAAGGCCACCGACAGGCCGGCCGCGTCCGCGATCCGCTGCCAGGTGAGGTCCTTGCGGATCTTGGCCTCGACGGCGGTGATGGCGAGGGCCTGCCGGGCGGTGGGGTCGAACTGGGCGTGCGGCATGAGGGGTTCCTTTCAGGGATCAGGGTTCAGGGGGGTGGGGGACACCCCGCCACTGCGACGTGGCAGGCCGGGGCGATGGGGGGCCGTGGGCCGTGGGGCGGGAGCGCCCTCAGGCCGCGGACGCGGTCGCCCGCGGTTCGGCGTCGACGTTCTCGACGCCTCCGGTGGCGATGTCGTAGACCCAGCCGTGCAGGGTGAGGGCGCCTTCGGCCAGACCGCGCGCGACCGAGGGGTGGGTGACCAGGTTCGCCAGCTGGGCGAGCACGTTCTGGCGCACCAGAGCGGCGACGTCCCCGGAGACGGCGGTACGGGCGCGGGAGGCGTCCGCGTGCCGCAGCCACTGGGCGACCGCCGGCACCCCGCGCAGGTCGTGGGCCTCGGCGAGGGCCGTCATGGCGCCGCAGCCGGAGTGCCCGCACACCACGATGTCGGACACGCCGAGGACGGCCACGGCGTACTCGATGGCCGCCGCCACGGCGTCGGGGCCCGGCGTGTGGGCCGGGACGAGGTTGCCCGCGGTGCGGACGACGAACAGCTCGCCCGGTTCGCTGGCCGTGATCAGCTCCGGGACGACGCGGGCATCGGAGCAGCCGATGAACAGCGTGTGCGGCGTGTGGTTCTCGGCGAGGTGGGCGAACAGGTCCGCCTTGGCGGGATGGACGTCCCGCTGGAAACGCGTGACGCCCTGGGCGAGGTCGCGCATGAGTCACTCCCTTCGATGGGTTCCGGCCTGCCGGACTCGGTGAATCCACCATGCATGACCTGGTCCTATAGAGTCCAAGACGCAGTACCCATGTCTCCCATTGCCCGTATCTATAATCGTTCTCATGGCTCTGGAACTGCGTCACCTGCGCTACCTGCTCGCCGTGGCCGAGCACGGCAGCTTCACCCGCGCCGCCGAGGACCTGCGCATCTCCCAGCCCACGCTCTCCCAGCAGGTCCGGCAACTGGAGCGGACCGTGGGGGTGCCGCTTCTCGACCGCACCGGCCGCAGCGTGCGACTCACCGACGCGGGCGAGACATACGCGCGCCATGCCCGCCGCGCCCTGCGGGACCTGGAGGCCGGCCGGCGTGCTGTCCAGGACGTCCAGGACCTGACCCGCGGGCACCTGCGCCTGGCCGCGACGCCGACGTTCACCTCCTATCTGGTGGGCCCCCTGGTCGCCGAGATGTACGCCCGCCATCCCGGCATCACCTTGGACGTCAAGGAGATGACCCAGGACCGTATCGAGTCGGCCCTGCTCGCCGACGACCTCGACCTCGGCGTCGCCTTCTCCGGCGCCCACCTTCCCGGCGTCGCGGCGCAGACCCTGTTCACCGAGACGCTGAGCCTCGTCACCGGCGCCCCCGGCCCCGAGGGGGGTCCGTCCCGGCCGATACCGGTGGACGAGCTGAGCAATCAGCAACTCGCGCTGCTGAACGGCGACTTCGCCACCCGGAGCCATATCGACGCCCACTTCGCGACCCACAGGGTGCAGCCCCGCATCGTGGTGGAGGCCGACTCCGTCCAGGCCCTCGTCGAGATCGTGCGGCGCACCCCGATCGCCACCGTGCTTCCCGACGCCATCACCCACGACCACCCGCACCTGCGCCCCGTCCCCCTCGAACCGGCCCTGCCCGCACGCACCGTCACGCTGCTGCGGCGCGGCAGCAGCTACCAGAGCGCCGCCGCCCGCGCCTTCATCCGTCTCACCCAGGACCTCGTCCGGGCCCGCGGCTACACCGACGCCCCGCAGTGACGTCCGGGGCCGGGTGTCCCGTACGGCACAGGAGCGGCAGACCCGCTCCCCGCTCCGAAGGACGCCGGCCTGGACCCGCACACCTCGGACCGCCGGGTACCTGTTACCCGAGGGTGGGGTACTCAGGCCGGACTGAGTAGGCGTACCGAGGCCGGGCCCTCCCCTCCGGCGTGATCCTTGGACCGCGGGAGATCCACGGTGGACTCCGCCGCAGCAGTGAGGAGACGCACCATGACGGCGGCATTGCAGGGACCGGCCGGCTACGAGCGGGGGCGCGTCGCGGCGTGGCTCGCGGGCGGCTACGCGGCGATCATCGTCGGGTTGGCGCTCTGGATCGAGGCGCTCGTCCTGTTCGGCGACCCGGGGTTCTCGGGTGTCTGGCTCATCTGGGCGGCGCTGCCCCTCTCCGTCCCGATCACCGCACTGCCGGTCACGGGCGGGGCATACCTCCTGCTCCTGACGGCAGGAGGCCTCGTCCAGGCCTGGGTGCTGTGGAGGGTGCTGCGAGGGAAACAAGTGAGGTGATTCGAGGCGCGGTCGGACGCTACAGTCGAACCCCCACCACAAGGGTGAGGGACCACGACAGCGAAAGGAGGGACAGGCCCATGATCGCCATGATCACCGCGCTTGAGTCCTCCCGGGGCGCGGACCATCTCTGACCCCGGAGCGGACGGGCGCCTTCACCGGAGCGTGCCTTGACCGTGCATCAGAACGACCTGACCATGCGTCCGATCACCGGACGCGAAGAACTCGACCTCTTCTGCCGACTGCCCTACAGCCTCAACGAGGAACTGGCGGACGACCTCGCCGCCGGCCGCCGACGTCCGGAATGGATGTGGGTCGCCGTGCACGGCGACCGCCTGCTGGCCAGGGCGGCCTGGTGGAGCCGGCCAGGCGGCGACGCGCCACTCGTCCTGGACGTCCTCGACATCGACGACGGCATCCCGAGCCCCGATCGTGTGGACACCGGGGTGCGACTGCTGCGCACCGCGACGGCGGCCACCCTCCCGAACGGGTCGCGTCCCCCCGAGTACAGCCGCTTCATCCCGCCGGACTGGCGTGAGAACGCGCTGACCAGGCAAGTCGTCGAGGAGCGCATGACGGTGCTGGAACGCACCGGTGCGCGGCTCTTCGTCGAACGACTGCGCCTGGAATGGCGTCCCGAATCACCCGTTCCCGGGCCCGTCGGCCGTCTCGCGTTCCGACCCGTCCACGACCCCGGGGAACTCGTTGCCCTGATGACCTCGGTCCTGGACGGGACGCTGGACGCACACGGCCGGGACGACCTGACCCGGATGTCCGCCCACGAAGCGGCCGTCAAGCACTACGAGGACGAACTCGCCCGCTACACCAGCCCGCGGGACTGGTGGCGCGTCGCGACCCTGCCCCACGGAGAGCCGGTGGGATTCGTCATCCCGGCCCACAACGGCTACAACCCCATCGTCGCCTACATCGCGGTCCTGCCCGCCCATCGCGGCAACGGCTACATCGACGACATCCTCGCCGAGGGCACCCGTGTGCTCGCCGAGCAGGACGTCCCCCGCATCCGGGCGTCCACGGACCTCGGCAACACCCCCATGGCGCATGCCTTCCACCGCGCCGGCTACGTCAATTTCGAACGTGAGATCAACATGACCTGGAGCTGACCGAGGCGGGGGCACCCACGAGGGTGCCCCCCCCCGACTCGTCCAGCTCGCTCAGCCGATGGAGACGGCAGTCGCCCAACGCGGCGGGGCGTCCGGGACGTAGGCGGGATTCTCCTCGTTCACGGCGCGGGCGGGACGCGGGAAGAGGCCTACGACGGTGCGGCAGGGCGGCTGTGCGGAGGGCCACGGCGCCTGTCCATCCGTCAGGGCGACGATCACGTCCGGGCGGGGCCGGGAGCGCAGCGCCCGGGCGAAACCGGAGCGCAGGTCCGTTCCCCCGCAGCACCGTTTCTCTCGGTGGCGCTGTTGGTCTCAGGTTCGGTAGGCCGTGGAGATCTGGCCGACCAGGACGGCGAAGGGCATGTCGAGGGCGGCGTAGAGGGCGCCGGCCTCGGGGGAGGCGTTGTCGGCCAGGGCCTCGACCATGAGGGTGGCGTAGTCGCTGACGACGACGCCGGCCTGGTGCATGCGCAGCAGGCCGGTCTCCCTCTTGGCCTGGCTGAAGGTACCGGAGGCGTCCACGGCGACGTATGCGTCGTGCCCGGCCGCTGTCGCGGAGATCGCGGGCAGCGCCGCGCACACCTCGAGCGACACCCCGGCGAAGATCAGCTTCTGCCGCCCGGTGGCCTCGATGGCACCGCGCACGTGGTCGTCGTGCCAGGCGTTGACCGTGCTGCGGTCGATGATCTTCTGTCCGGCCGGCAGTGCCTGGACCAGCTCGGGGGTGGTCGGCCCCCACATGCTGTCGGCCGCGGTGGTGGTGACGACCAGCGGGATGTCCAGCACGGTCGCCGCCCGTGCCAGCGCCACCACGTTGTGCTTCAGCTCTCCGACGGGGATGTCCCGGACGCCCGACAGAAGACCCACCTGGTGGTCGACCAGGACCACGGCGGCGTTCTCCCGGGTGATCGGCTCCAGGAACGTGCTGTGCTCGCTCATCTTCCGCTCCTTCGGGGTTGAGCCACAGCTTGTTGGTCACTAAATTAGATAGTCAATTTTCATGACCATTCGCAGTCTACCTCGCTGGTCACACAGCACGGCGGCGTACGGCCGCCGGGACGGGAGGGACCTTGACCGGGCACCAGGCTGCGGAACCGGACCTCGGAGTGCTCGCCGCCCGGATCCTCTTCTCCGTGCAGCGGGAACTGTTCGCCGCGCTCGCCGAGCAGGGCTTCGACGACATCCAGCCCCGCGCCGGCGCCGTCCTCGCGTACCTGCGCCCCGACGGCGTCCGCGCCAGCGAACTCGCCCGCGCCTCCGGACGGCACAAGCAGGTCATCGGCTCCCTCGTCGACGACCTGGAACGCCTGGGCTACGTCGAGCGCAGACCCGACCCCGCGGACCGCCGGGCCAAGCTGATCTGTCCCACCGCACGCGGCCTGCTCCAGATGGAGGCCGCCGCCTCCATCATGCGCACGATCGAGGAACGGCACGCGAAGGCTCTGGGCAGACAGGAGTACGCCGCTTTCAGGGCGGCTCTCCGTCGCGTGGCCGACCTGCAAGCCGAAGCCCAGCACGACGCCCAGGTGCCGGGACGAAGTGAGGGCGATTGAGGCGGCCTGGGCTCATCGAGGGGTCTCCCCTGGAGGAGCCGGCGCAACTGGTCAGCCGCAACGGGCTGTTGCGGGCGGAACTCGTCGTGGAGAGGCGGCGGGTGAACCTGGGCGGCCACGAGCTGTGGGCTCTCACCTGCAACGGCCGCTGCATGCCGCCCACACTGCGGCACATCCTGAACCACGAGGACGCGGGCATGATGGCGGTGCTGGACATCGGCAAGTGACGCGGCGATCGGCGCGACGCCAGGAATGACTAGAGGTCGAGGACGACTTCGGTGGTCGGTCGGCTGCAACAGACGAGGACGGTGCCGGCTTCGGGGAGTTCGAGGGGCGGGGTGGTGTAGGTGACGTCGCCCGCCATGAGATGCGTGACGCAGGTGTGGCAGACGCCGGTGCGGCAGGACCAGCGGGTGGGGATGTCGCAGGCTTCCGCGAGGTCGAGCAGTGAGGCGTGGGACGGTGACCACGGGGTGCTGACGCCGCTGCGGGCGAAGGTGATGAGGGGGCCGGCGCCCTTGGGGCCGGGCGGCTGGTGCGGCCGGACGGCGGGGGTGGGCGTGACGCCGGGGTTGATGGCGGGAAGGGCGCTGAACTGTTCCGTGTGGATCCGCTCCGCGCGCAGACCGTGATCGCGCAGGTAACCGCCGAGGTCCTTCATGAAGGCGGTGGGCCCGCAGAGGTAGGCGTCCGCGTCGGTGGGGATGTCCAGGGCCGTGAGGGCCGAGGCGGTCGGGCGGCCCCGGGTGATGTGGCGCTCGCCCGGGGGCGGGGCTTCGGAGGTGTAGTAGACGTGCTCGTGGGCGTCGGGGAGTTGGGCCAGGAGGGCGTGGGTCTCGTCCGCGAACGCATGGTGGACGCGGTCGTGCGCGGTGTGGATCCACCAGACGGGGCGCGGGTCTCGTGCGGAGGCGAGCCGGTGGAGCATGGCGAGCACGGGAGTTGCGCCGATCCCCGCGGAGATGAGGGCGATCGGGCGGGTGCCTGCTTCGAGTACGAACGTTCCTCGGGGACTTGCGACGTCCACGAGGTCCCCTGGGCGCAGCGTGCCATGGATGTAGCCGCTGACCTTCCCGCAGGATTCGTGCTTGACGCTGATGCGGTAGGTGCGGGCGGTGGGCGCGGAGGACAGGGAGTAGCTGCGCACCGTGGGGACGGTGTCGCCGACGGCGAGCCGGATGGAGAGGTACTGGCCGGGGCGGGCCTCGGGCAGGGGTGTGCCGTCGGCGCTGTCGAGGTAGACCGACGAGACGTCGGGGGTCTCGGGGACGATGCGGGCGACGCGCATGGCCCTGAAGCCCGGCCACCCCGGCTCTTCCCTGGACTGCTGGGTGCTCGCGCGTTCGCCCGGCCATCCGGGTTCCTGTCTGGGCTGCTGGGCGGCGGCGAGTTCGCGGAAGGACTGCCGCCATCCGGGGCTGAGGGCGGGGATGTTCAGTGCTTTGCGCAGCTTCGCGGGGTCGCGGTCGGGGAGGTAGAGCAGCGCGTCGGTGTCGGCGACGCTGAGTTCCTCGGGACCCTTGCGGATGAGGGTGATCTCGTCGCCGGCCTGGACGTGCCCCTCGGTGAGCACGCGCAGGTAGAAGCCGGGCCGGTGGTGGGCGACCAGCAGGGACGCCATGGTGGGCTCGCCGAGGCGCATGCCGACGCGGTAGCAGGTGACGCGGGGCTGGGTGACCTCGAATTCGGCCTCGCCGATGCGGTACCGGTCGCCGATGCGCACTTCGTCGTCGGGCAGTCCGTCGACGGTGAAGTTCTCCCCGAACATCCCGAAGGCCAGGTCGTCGCGCCCGAGCTGCTTTCGCCAGTACCGGTAGGACTCCGACTGGTAGACGAGGACGGCACGGATCTCGCCGCCGTGCCCGGCCAGATCTCCTTGGCCGTCTCCGTCGACGTTGAGCCGCCGGACCATGCGGGGACCCTCGGCGGGGGTCTTCCAGGCTCCGGTGTGGACGGTCCTTCCCTGCCATGAGACGTCGGTGGGCATCCCCACGTTGACGGACAGCAGCGTCGCCATCGCGGACCTCCTGCGGGGTGGTCGGCCGGGGCGGCCGGAGCAGCCCCTCATGGCGCTGTGACCGGAGCAGCCCCTCATGGCGCTGTGATCTGTGCGCTGGGATCGATCCTAGTTCTTGGGCCGGCAGGGGGCGCGTTTCGTCCGCGGTGGACGGCAAAGGGCACAGCCAAAGGCAAAGGAAAAGGCAAGGAGCACCCACTCCTTGCCACTTTCAACCTATAGCGCACCAGGGGCCTTGCGGCAAGACCCGGGTCGTGCCGCAGAATCTCCACTCGAAGCCAGAACCTGCGGAAACGCGTAATTCGCGAAGTGTGTGCGCCATGTCGGCGTACGGGTGTGCGTGCCGCCGGACCGCGCGGGGCGGCCGACTGGCGGAATCCCCTCTCCTTGAACGGGCGTTTTGATGATTGACGTGATCGTGGTCGGCGGCGGACCCACCGGCTTGATGCTGGCCGGCGAGTTGCGGCTGCACGGCGTGCACGTGGTCGTGCTGGAGAAGCTGACCGAGCCGACCGGGCAGTCCCGCGGGCGCGGACTGCACACGCGCAGCGTCGAGATGATGGACCAGCGCGGTCTGCTGGACCGGTTCCTCGCGGTCAGTGAGAAGTTCCAGGCCGGCGGTTTCTTCGGCGGCATCCACAAGCCGTGGCCGGACCGGCTGGACACGGCGCACCCGTACGGCCTCGCCATCCCGCAGCCGGTCACCGAGCGGCTGCTCAACGAGCACGCCCTCGAACTCGGTACCGAGATCCGGCGCGGACGCGAAGTGGTCGGGCTGAGCCAGGACGAGGACGCTGTGACCGTCGAACTGGCCGACGGCACGCACCTGCGCTCGCGCTACCTCGTCGGCTGCGACGGCGGCCGCAGCACCGTGCGCAAACTGCTCGGCGTCGGCTTTCCCGGCGAGCCCGCCAAGATCGAGACTCTGCTGGGCGACATGGAGGTGACCGAGGATCCGGCGACGGTCGCCGCCGTCGTCACGGAGGTCCGCAAGACACAACTGCGGTTCGGTGCCGTTCCCGATGTGGACGGGCACGCGGGGGTGTACCGCATCGTCGTGCCCGCGGACGGTGTGGCCGAGGACCGTGCGACCGCGCCGACCCTCGACGAGTTCAAGAAGCAGCTCCGGGCGGTCGCGGGCACCGACTTCGGGGCGCACTCGCCGCGCCGGCTGTCCCGGTTCGGCGACGCCACCCGGCAGGCCGAGCGCTACCGGGTGGGCCGGGTACTGCTGGCCGGCGACGCGGCCCACATCCACCCGCCGACCGGCGGGCAGGGGCTCAACCTCGGCGTGCAGGACGCGTTCAACCTGGGCTGGAAGCTGGCCGCCGAGGTCAACGGCTGGGCGTCGGAAGGGCTGTTGGACAGCTACCACGCCGAACGGCACCCGGTCGGCGCCCGGGTGCTGGACAACACCCGCGCGCAGATGACCCTGCTGGGGACCGATCCGGGTGCGACCGCGCTGCGGGAGCTGTTCTCGAAGCTGATGGACTTCGAGGAGGTGAACCGGTACGTGACCGGGATCATCACCGCGGTCGAGGTCCGCTACGACGTCGGTGAGGGCCACGAACTGCTCGGCCGGCGGCTGCGGGACGTGCGGCTGAAGCGGGGGCGCCTCTACGAGCTGATGCACGGTGGACGCGGGCTGCTGCTCGACCGGAGCGGCCGCCTTTCGGTGGCGGGCTGGGCGGACCGGGTCGATCACGTCGTGGACGTCAGCGAGGAGTTGGACGCGCCCGCGGTACTTCTGCGGCCCGACGGCCATGTGGCGTGGGTCGGTGAGGATCAGCGGGATCTGCTCAGCCGGCTGCCCAAGTGGTTCGGCGCGGCCGCCAGTTGAGCGACGCGCGCCGACACGGATGGACTGATCCTGGAAGCGGGGGGACGACACCCGAGCCGTCGTCCCCCCGCCTGATGCCACCTGGCCGGGCGTGGCTGTCGCCCACCGGTCTTCAGCGCAGGGTGAGCGGGGTCTCGGACTCGACGCGGGACAGCTTCTCCGGGTTGCGGACGTAGTAGAGGCCGGTGATGCGGGCGTCCTCGACACGGGCCGCCATGATGCCGTCGATCTCGCCGTCCAGGCGCACGAAGAGCGCCGGGCCGCCGTTGACCAGCGTGGGGGCGATGGCGATCCTGCCCTGGACCTTTCCGGCGCCGCCGACGAACAGGCGGACCACCTTCTCGGCGCCGACGACCGGCCGCAGCGCGGCGTGCTTGACGCCGCCGCCGTCGCTCATCAGGACGACCTCGGGCGCGAGCACGTCGAGGAGTCCCTGCAGGTCTCCGGTCTCGAACGCGCGCTGGAACGACTCCAGGGCCGCCCGGGTCTCGCCGGGGGAGACCACCTTGCGCGGGCGGCGGGCGTCGACGTGTCGGCGAGCGCGGTGCGCGATCTGGCGGACGGCCGCGGGGCTCTTGTCGACGGCCGCCGCGATCTCGTCGTAGCCGACCTCGAAGACCTCGCGCAGTACGAAGACGGCGCGCTCCGTCGGCGACAGCGTCTCGAGGACCAGCATCAGCGCCATCGACACGCTCTCGGCGAGTTCGACGTCCTGGGCCACGTCCGGCGCGGTGAGCAGTGGCTCGGGCAGCCAGGGACCGACGTACGCCTCCTTGCGGCGCTTCATCGCGCGCAGCCGGTTGAGCGACTGCCGGGTAGTGATCCGGACCAGGTAGGCGCGTTGGTCGCGCACCTGCGCCAAGTCGACCTCGACCCATCGCAGCCAGGTCTCCTGGAGGACGTCCTCGGCGTCGGCAGCCGATCCGAGCATCTCGTAGGCGACGGTGAAGAGCAGGTTGCGGTGGGCGATGAACGCCTCGGTCGCCGGGTCAGTGGTGCGGTCGCTCATGTCTCGACCTCTCTTCTTCGCGGACGGCCTTGTCACGGGGGCATTCAAGCGTGCGCGCACAACACGGTCCCTCTCGTCGGTGGCCGTACGATCCGGCCGGGCCGTTCGGTGCCCACACGTACCTGCCGCGGCACTAGGCTGCCCGTGCGCCGGTGGCCGGAGCCGCGCCGCGCCGGCCCTCCAGCAGCTCCTGGCGCTTGGCGCCTCCCGAGACGCGGTGCAGGCCGTACGAGCCGGGCTTGCGTGCCTCGTCGGCCAGGTGCTTGACGATGCCCCTGCACACGAACTCCTTGACCTTCGCGCCGGCGCGACCGCCGATGTGGAACCACAGCGCGACGTCGTACCTGTGGGCGAACTGGAAGATGCCGGCGCGTCGGCCCAGGCTGATGCACTGGCCGGCGAACACCTGGTTGAGGGCCGACGGCCGCTCGCCCGTGATCCGGCTGAGCACCGTGTCGGCGGCCCGCGCGCCCAGAGGAATCGCGGCCTGGCAGCTCATCCGCAACGGCAGGTCCGACGGTGCCGCCGAGTCCCCGGCCGCGACGACACGCTCGTCGTCCACGCTCGTCAGCGTCTCGTCCGTGAGCAGGCGGCCCAGGGCGTCGGTGCTCAGCCCGCTGCGCGCGGCCAGGTCCGGCACGCCGAAGCCGGCGGTCCAGACGGTCACCCGGCTCGGCAGCTCGCGGCCGTCACCGAGCCGTACGGCATCGCGGGTCACCGCCGTCACCTCCGTGCCGGGACCGTCGAGCACGGTGACCCCGAGCGCCGCCAGCCGCCCGGCCACCGAGCGTCGGCCCCGAGGGTGCAGGTACGGGCCGAGCACCCCACCGCAGACCAGGGTCACGGTGCGGCCTGCCTCCGCCAGCTCGGCGGCGGTCTCGATGCCGGTGGGACCCGCTCCGACGACCGTCACGGCGTCCGTCGCGGGAGCGGCGTCGACGATCGGCCGCAGCCGCTGCGCCTCCTCCAGGGTGGCGATCGGGTGGGCGAACTCGGCCGCACCGGGCACGCGCGGATCGGCGCTGCCACTGCCCACCGCGTAGATCAGGTAGTCGTAGCCGACCGTGCCGCCGGCCGCCAGTGTCACGCGGCGCGTGGCCGCGTCGATCCGTGTCGCGGAGTCGACCACCAGCCGGACGCCGTCGGCCAGGACGTCCCGGTAGTCGACGACGGCGTCGTCGGTCCCGCCCACCAGCTGGTGCAGGCGGATCCGATGGACGAAAGTCGGGCGCGGGTTGATCAGCGTCACCGTCACGTCGTCGCGCCGCGTCAGGCGGTTGGCGGCCATGACGCCGGCGTATCCGCCACCGATCACGACGACGTCCGTGTTCTCCACCATGGTGTCTCCTCCGTTTCCAGGGGTTCGGCCTCAAGACACCGCGTGATCGGCCGTTGTGACAGCATGTGAGGCGGATCACTGCGAGGACGTGGGCCCGCTCCGAGACACGCGAGCGAAGCCGCGGACGGGCGGCAGGCGGCAGGCGTCGGGATCCGAGCCGCTCGGCACGCGGGCGAGCGGGTGTTACTCGACTGGGGCGTCGCGAGTGCGCTGGTAGTGGCGCCGTGCCTTCATACGGTTGCCGCAGACGGCCATTGAGCACCAGCGGGCCTTGTTGGTCTTGCTGCGGTCGATGAGGAAGCGCCGGCACTCGGGGTTGGCGCACGGCCGCAGCCGCCCGGGGATCGTCCGCTGAACCGCGCTCCACGCCAGCACCGCTTCCACCGCCATCCGGCGCTCCGGAGGGGTGTCCAGCTCCCACGACACCCCCGCGGGCGACATGCGCGGGTGGGAGGTGACGCCCTTCAGGAGCGGGGCCAGCGACGCGGCGGGCCGGGTACCGCGCACCACGTCCTGGAGGGCATCCCGCGCCTGTACGAGGCCGCGCAGCTCGTCCTCGGTTCCGCTGCCGCCGTGGGTCCGCTGCCAGGACCTGGCCGCCTCCGGATCCGCCAGCCGGTCCTGAACGACACCGTTGACCACCGGCGTGCTGTTGAGGAGTTCCAGCAGCGCGTCCTGCCGCTCCCGCTCGGTCACCATCGCACCCCCTAACCGAATTGGCTCGCTTGACAGGTTACACGCAAGCACCACGTCGACCAGTCGTCGACCAGAAGGTGAGAGGACGCTGTCTACGCCTGTTGGTAGACAGTGTCTATGTGTTCCATCTCCAGGACACACTTGGCCTCGATCCGCTCATCTGCGGTCTGCGCGTCCTTCCGCTGACCGTGTTCATGGTCCTCGGCTCACCCGTCGCGGACGCCGCGCTGCGCCGGTACGGTGCGCGGCGCACCGCGACCGCGGGCACGGGCCTCGTCGTGGCCGGCATCGCCGGGCTGTCCCGGCTCGATGCGACCGGTCCGTGGATGGTCATGGGCGCGGCCTTCGCCGTCATCGGTGCCGGTTCGCCACGGTGATGGTCACCGCCACCGGGACCGTCGTCGGCGACGCGCCGCCGGGGTACGCGGGGGTTGTCGGCGGGCTCAAGCAGACCGCCATGAACATCGGACCGACCCTCGGTATCGCCGTCGCGGCCGGCGCGACCGGGTCCGCCGTTTCGACGATGAGTTCCGTCCTGCCGGCCCTGGCCGCACTCACCGCCCTCGGCCTGCTGCCCGCCTGGCGCTGCTCCGCCATGACCTAACCAGTAAAGGTATCTTGACTGGTTAGGCGGAAGGTGTTCGACTGGACGCATCACCACTGAAGTTCGAGAGACGGGTGAGAGGCATGGTCCACGCAGTCCACCACCGCACGGCCACCGTCAACGGTCTCGACGTCTTCTACCGGAAAGCCGGCGATCCCCAGGCGCCCGTGGTCGTGCTCCTGCACGGCTTTCCGACCAGCTCGCACATGTTCCGCCACCTGCTCCCGGCGCTCGCGGACCGGTACCGCGTGATCGCCCCCGACCACATCGGGTTCGGCCAGTCGGCGATGCCCTCCCTGCAGGACTTCCCGTACACCTTCGACGCCCTCACCGAGATCACCTCAGGGCTGCTCCAGCAACTGGGCGTCGACCGGTTCGCGATGTACGTGCAGGACTACGGCGCCCCCATCGGATGGCGTCTCGCCCTCCAGTCCCCGGACCGCGTCACCGCGATCATCACCCAGAACGGCAACGCCTACGAGGAAGGCTTCGTCAAGCCCTTCTGGGACGGCGTCTTCGCCTACGCCAAGGCACCCGGGCCGGCCACCGAAGCCTCCATGCGAGGCGCCCTGACCCCGGATGTCACACGCT
The DNA here is from genome assembly GCF_042896885.1 of Streptomyces sp. NPDC001231. Classification (NCBI taxonomy): domain Bacteria; kingdom Bacillati; phylum Actinomycetota; class Actinomycetes; order Kitasatosporales; family Streptomycetaceae; genus Streptomyces; species Streptomyces sp. NPDC001231. Next base: position 19,825 of record NZ_JBIAXS010000020.1, on the reverse strand, counting down.
GGCAGTACGTCAACGGGGTCGCCGACCCCAGCCTGGTCAGCCCCGACAACTGGGTTCACGACCAGGCCCTGCTGGACCGGCCGGGCAACGACGAGATCCAACTCCGACTCTTCCGTGACTACCCCTCCAACGTGGACCTTTACCCCGAGGTCCAGCGGTACTTCCGCGACTCCCGGGTCCCGCTGCTGGCGGTCTGGGGAGCCAATGACGAGATCTTCGGCCCCGACGGCGCCACGGCGTTCAGCCAGGACCTGCCCGATGCCGAGATCCATCTGATCGAGTCCGGGCACTTCGCTCTGGAAAGCCACCTCGACGCCATCACCGGGCACATCCGCGAGTTCCTCGCCCGCGTCCTCGCCTGACGCGGACTACCGCTGTTCGCGGGTGGTGGCGAAGCGTCTCCGGTAGTGGGTCGGCGTGGTGCCCAGATGGCGGGCGAAGGCGCGGCGGAGGGTCTCGTCCGTGCCGAGCCCGCTGTGGTGCGCGGCCGACGTCACGCTGTGACCTTCGAGCAGCAACTGCTGGGCGCGGTCGAGGCGGACCCGTTCGACCCAGCGTGCGGGCGTGGTGCCCAGTTCGGCGCGGAAGAGCCGGGCCAGATGCCGAGGGCTGACGGCGACGGATGCGGCCATGGCGGGCAGGCTGTGGTCGGCGGCCGGATCGGCGAGCACGGACGCGATCAGCGGGCGGAGAAGGTCACCGCGGGGAGGCGGGGTCGTGATGGCCGTGGAGAACTGCGACTGCCCGCCCGGACGTTGCATGAAGACGACCAGTTCACGCGCGACGTTCCTCGCCACGTCGGCGCCGTGGTCGTCCTCCACCAGGGCGAGCGTCAGATCGATGCCCGCGCTGATGCCCGCCGAGGTGACGTACCGCCCGTCGCGGATGTGCATGGCGTCCGGTTCGACGCGCACACGAGGGTAACGGCGGGCGAGCGTGGCCGCGTGCCGCCAGTGCGTCGTCGCGCGGCGGCCGTCGAGCAGGCCCAGTTCGGCCAGGACGAAGGCGCCGGTGCACACCGAGGCGACCCGCGGCGCCCGCGCGGTGAGGGCGCCCGCCGCGGCCAGCAACTCCTCATCGATCGGCTGCTGCGCCAGCCGGTCGCCTCCGGCGACCACGACCGTGTCGACCGGGCCCGCGTCGGTCGCCCGGACCGTACCGGTCAGTGCCGGCCCGGCGGCGGTGGTGACCGTCCCACCCCGTGGGGAGACCAGGACCAGCTCATAGCCGGGAGCGAGCCGACCGGCCTGATGGAGAACCTCCGACGGACCGCTGACATCGAGCATGGTCACCCCCTCGAAGACGACGAAGCCAACCCGATGCGTCATGTCCGAATCCGTGGTTCTCCTGGCAGCAAAGACATGGCCCAGCCTACGTCGTCCGGTGAACCCTGGAGGTGGATCACCGATCCGGGCAAGGCCCGGCGAGAAAGGCGGACGAACGATGAACGAAGTGATCGCAGGAGTGCGGATCCCTGACACCACCCTGGTACGGGAGGCGACCGAACTGGTCCGCGACGTCGCCCCACCGCTGCTCTTCCACCACTCCCGGCGGGTCTTCCTGTGGGGATCGCTGCGCGGCCGGGAGCAGGGGCTCGACTTCGACCCCGAACTGCTGTACGTGGGCGCGATGTTCCACGACCTCGGGCTCACGAAGCGTATGCGTCGCACCGACCGGCGCTTCGAGATCGACGGTGCCGACGAGGCCCGCCGCTTTCTGCACGCCCACGGCATCACCGGCGAGCCGGCCGACCGTGTCTGGACGAGCATCGCCCTGCACACCACCCCGGAGATCCCGCTCCACATGGCACCCGAGATCGCCCTGGTGACCCGCGGCGTGGAACTGGACGTCCTGGGCATCGGCTATCACACGGTCTCCGACGAGGAGCGCGCCGCGGTCGTCTCCGCGCACCCGCGCCCGGATTTCAAGAACCGGATCCTCGCCGCGTTCACCGAAGGGATCGAGGAACGCCCCGATACGACCTTCGGGAACGTCAAGGCCGACGTCCTGGCCCACTACGTTCCAGGCTTCCGGCGCACCGACTTCGTCGAGGTCATCAAGAACTCCGACTGGCCCGAATGACCAGCTCCACCCCCGCTGGAATGCCTCTTCGACGCTCCGGATTGAGACGGAGCTGACATCGTCCGCAATTCCCTGCGCGCGACACGGCTCGATAGGGTGCCGTTAAAGGTTGCCTAAAGAAACCGCCAAGTCGGACAGGGAGAACAACTGTGGGCGCTGCGCGCATGAGTGGTACGCCGTTGCCGGGAATCGGGGTCCGCTACGACCTCAGCACGCGAGAACAGCGCCGTCTGTCCGTGGTCGCGCACCGGGACGGATCGCGGACCCTGAGCGCGTACCGCGAGGACGATCCCGACGCCTGCGCGCTGTCCGTGCGTCTGACCGCCGGGGAGGCGGCGGCCGTCATCGACGCGCTCATGCCGGCGCATCACAGCCCCAACCTGCTCTCGACGACCGAGTTGGGGCTGGTGGCGGAGCGCGTCGAACTGTCGGCGACCTCGTACTGGAACGGGCGGCTGCTGGGTGAGACCCGGATGCGTACCGAGACCGGTGTGTCGATCGTGGCGGTGCTGCGGCGGGCCGAGGCGATCCCGTCCCCCGGGCCGGACCTCCGGCTCGCGGGCGGGGACACCCTGATAGTGATCGGCACGCGCGAGGGCGCCGATGCCGCCGCGGCGATTCTCGGGCGGGAGTGATCGCGTGCATTCGTCTGCGGTCTTCCTGATCGAGTTCGGCGCGATCATCCTGGGCCTGGGGTTGCTGGGGCGGTTCGCCGGGCGCTTCCAGTTCTCGCCCATCCCCTTGTATCTGCTGGCCGGGCTCGCCTTCGGCCAGGGCGGACTGCTCCCGCTGGACACCAGTGAGGAGTTCGTCGCCATCGGCGCCGAGATCGGCGTCATCCTGCTGCTGCTCATGCTGGGGCTGGAGTACACCGCCAGTGACCTGGTCTCCAACCTCAAGACCCAGTACCCGGCCGGGCTCGTCGACGCCACGCTCAACGCCCTGCCCGGCGCCGCCATGGCGCTGCTGCTGGGCTGGGGGCCGGTGGCGGCGGTCGTCCTGGCGGGGGTGACCTGGATCTCCTCGTCCGGTGTGATCGCCAAGGTCCTGGGCGATCTGGGACGGCTGGGCAACCGGGAGACCCCGGTGATCCTCAGCATCCTGGTCCTCGAGGACCTGTCCATGGCCGTGTACCTGCCGATCATCACCGCCCTGCTGGCCGGCGCGGGCCTGGCCGCGGGCAGCGTCACGCTGGCCATCGCCCTCGGGGTCGCCGCTCTGGTGCTGCTGGTGGCGGTGCGGTTCGGCCGGCACATATCGCGCTTCGTCTCCAACGACGACCCCGAGAAGCTGCTGCTGGTCGTGCTGGGCCTGACCCTGCTGGTCGCGGGGCTCGCGCAGCAGTTGCAGGTGTCGGCCGCCGTGGGCGCGTTCCTGGTCGGCATCGCCCTGTCCGGCGAGGTGGCGGAGGGCGCGCACAATCTCCTGGCCCCGCTGCGTGACCTGTTCGCCGCGGTGTTCTTCGTGTTCTTCGGACTGCACACCGACCCCCAGAGCATTCCGCCGGTGCTGCTGCCGGCGCTGGCCCTGGCCGTCGTCACCGCGCTGACCAAGATCGCCACCGGCTACTGGGCCGCCAAGCGGGCCGGCATCTCCGTCAAGGGACGCTGGCGCGCGGGCGGCACGCTGGTCGCCCGGGGCGAGTTCTCCATCGTCATCGCCGGGCTCGCCGTCACCGCCGGGATCGAACCCGACCTGGGCCCGCTGGCCACGGCGTACGTGCTGATCCTCGTCATCCTGGGCCCGCTCTCCGCCCGCTACACCGAACCGGTGGCCCGGCGCCTGACGGGCCTGTTCGGCAAGACCGCACCGGCCGGCGGCGTACCGGCCGAGGACTGGGCACCGGAATCCGGGCCGCAGGAAACGGCGACCGGCCACGAGACGGTGACCGATCAGGGCACTGTCGGCCGGTCGTGATCAAAAGGGTCTGCCGATCAGGACACGCACGGCCGGTCGTGATCGGGACGGTCGGCGGATCAGGGCATGGTCGGCCGGTCATGAGTGACACAGCCGGCGGATCATGAGTGAGGACGGCCAGGTGGCACTGACGGAGCACGGCACGGTCCCGCTCCTCGCCGCCCCGGCCGTCCACCGTGGTGCGGCCGTCCGGCGGGCCGTCGCAGTCAGGACCGGGGCGGGGGAATCCGCGGTCTGCGCGCGGTGCGCCGGGGGTCGCACAGTTCCGCGGCCATTCCGGCCAGGACCATGCCGGTGACGATCAGCAGCCCGTGGTCCAGGGTGATACCGGTGCCCAGCGCCACCAGGGCGAGGGCGAACAGCGGCCAGGCCCGGGTGCGCCGGTATTCGCGTGGCGGGCAGGGGCGTCCGGCCCGGAGGGCGCGAGCGAACCGGGGATCGTCCCGGTACACGCGAGCCGCGATCTCGCTGAGCAGCTTGTCATCGGTTCCGGGCATGACGCGCTCCTCTCGGCACGCGGCGGCGGGCAGGCTCGACAGCCGGCGGTCCGGTCCGTGCGGGCGGAAACCCGCGCGCGACCTGGTCGCCGTGGCACTGCCGCCATCGGTGCCGGGCTCCTCTCGTGACTCGACGGACTCGCGGCTTCTCTCCCCCTGTCAGGGGCGCCGCGGCCCGCACCCGTGCCCGGGCAGGTGGCAACGTCAGGCCACACGCCGGTACGACCGTCGAAAGGGGGTTTGACTCCACCCTCACCCGCGGCCGAGGGCTGTCGCCATCGGGTCCAACACCCATTTACGGGCGGCTCGGACCCCCAGAGACGACACCGAATGGGTGCCGGACCCGATGGACCCGGCCCGGAGACCGCCTGCATCACGCCCGGAGGCCGCCCGCATCAGGCCCTGCATCACGCCCTGACCCACCGCCGGACCAGCGAAATGAACGCCGCCTCCTGCGCCTTGACCTCGGCGAGGTCCTTGAAGGTCACCAGAGCCCGGTCGCCGGAACGCCACCGCATCAGGCCGCTGTCGTCGTCGAACGTGAACGAGGCGGCGTCGTCCTTCACCTTCGCGCCCCGGTGGAAGACGAGTTGGACGTCCCTGGACCTCAACTGGAAAGTCACCCGGTCGACACCGCCGTAGCAGAAGCTCGGAGCCTTCCACTTCACCTGCTCGGTGATCAGCGGATCGGCCCGCAGGATCGCGGCGCGCAGGTACTCGACCGCTTCCCTCTGCGGATGATCGACCGTCTCCATCAGCTGGTCGACCTCACCACTGCGGCCAGTCGTCATCCGGCTTACCTCCCTGGCGGTTGACCGCGGGACACCCCCACGCGTCACCAGAGTGGCATGCGGCGGTCGTTCGCAGGGTCGCCGCGGCTCAAGCCGCGGCCAGGGGCTCGGCGACGCGCGCATCGCGGAGCACGCGGCAGACCTCACCGACGACCCTGCCGTGCAGCGGCAGCGAGACATGGCCGACGGCCCGCACGGGGACGTTGCGTATCCGCAGGTCGGGGTGGACCAGCCGGGCGTTGGCGGCGGGAACGATCAGCTCGTCGAGGTCGCTGTGGAACGCCACGAAGCGGGTCTCACAGCCGGGAGCGGGCCCGGCGAGCTCCGTGAGCACGTCGCTGCCCGGCCGGAGCTGCCGGATCGCCCGCAGCGGCAGCGGTACCGCCGCGGCCAGCGTGCCGTGGTGCGGGGCGCCCAGGGTGACCAGAGTGTGCACGCGGGCGTCGCCGCCCAGGCGCTGCGCGTAGTAGCGGGCGACCACGCCGCCGAGACTGTGGCCGATCACGTGGACACGCTCGTGCCCGCTGTCCTCGCAGATCCGCTCCACCTGCTCCGCCAGCAACCGCGCGGCGCTGCGGACGTCGTTGCTCAGCCAGTTGTAGTTCAGTACGGCGACCCGGTGAAAACCCGCCTGCCGCAGGCCGCGTCTCATGACGTGGAAGATCGCCCGGTTGCTGAACAGACCGTGGACCAGCAGGACCGGACTGTCGGCGGGGACGGCCGGAAGGGCCACAGCGGCGTCCGACGGCGCCGTCCGCCGGGATCCGGGCCCGCGGCGTTCCCCGCCCTCGCCGAAACCGGACGGGTACAGGGCCAGTGCCGCGACGATCGCGGCCACCTCCACGGCGGCGCCGAACACGGCTCCGGGCAGCGAGCGGACCGGGAGCAGGCTCCCGCGGGAACCCGGTGGCCCGGCCGGGCCAGGAGGGGTCGCCCCCGCGCTGCGACAACCGGAAAGTTCCCGTCCGGAAAGAATCATGGCTCGACTCCTCACGCCGCCAGGGGTGCGCGCTGCCGGGAACCACGCGGTGGAGCACGCCCCGCCGCACGGAGGAGGCTCCGGTCCGAGCCCGCGCCCGAGGGCTGCCGCCGAACGGAAACCGGCTGGTGACGCCCGTCCGCTCCAACGGATTGCGGGGACGTTAAGCCGAAGTTTCCGCTGTCGGCAATGCTTTGGTGGCCCACCTCACACGCGGTTCACGGGCGGCGACCGGACGATTCCGGCGAGACATCAACTTGGCAGGATCATGTCATGTCGTACATCCGTCAATGACCGGTCGGCGGCACCGCCCTGAAGCGGGACACCACCACCGGCCGCGGCTGGTCCGAGTCGGTGTGGCACAACAGCTACGGGGGCCCGGGCTCGGGCTGTTCGCTGTACGAGCCCAAGCCGGCCTTCCAGACGGACACCGGCTGCTCCATGCGGACCGTCGCCGACGTCTCCGCGGTCGCCGACCCCGTCACCGGCGTCTCGGTGTACCAGACCTACGGCGGCTCCGGCTGGGCCGTGTACGGCGGCACCAGCGCCTCCGCGGTGTTCGTCGGCAAGCGTGCCTACGAGCCCGTCGCGGGCGCTCTGGTCGCCGGCAGCGTGACCGACGCCAACACCGGCGAGGGCGTCGTCGGCGCCACCGTCGTCAACGCCGACGCCGCGCAGGACAAGGCCACCACGGCCGCCACCCCGGACGACCCGGCGCTCGGCGGCGGCTTCTACTGGATGTTCACCACCAAGACCGGCAGCCACACCTTCACCGCCTCCAAGTCGCGCTACACCGACGCGGCCAGGACGGTGGACGTGGCACCGGACAGCACCAACCGGGCCGACTTCGGGCTGAAGGCCGGCAAACTGGTGATCAACCCCGGCTCGGTCGACAAGACAGTCGACTGGGGCAAGGCGGCCGCCCAGAACCTGACGGTGAAGAACACCGGGGGCGCGCCCGCGACCCTCACCCTGGGCGAGCAGCCCGGCGGCTTCACGATGAAGTCCACCGGCGGTGCGCCGCTCAACCTGGTGAAGGGCGACTACTCCCCGCTCTCCGCGGCCAAGGCCGACGGCAGAGGCAAGAAGGAGTCCGCCGCCGCGGCCAACGCGGCCGGAGACGCCTGGCAGCCGGTGGCCAACCTGCCCACCACGCTCCAGGACAACGCGGTGGCCGCCGACGGCGGAAAGGTCTACTCGGCCTTCGGCTACACCGGCAGCGCGGACACCAACGCGCTGTACGCCTACGACCCCGACAGCGGCTCCTGGTCGAAGCTGGCCTCCGCCACCGACACCCGTGAGTCCCCGGCCCGCGGCTTCATCGGAGGCAAGCTGTACGCGGTCGGCGGCTGGGGCGCCGGCGGCAACCCCGACGCCAAGCTGGAGGTCTACGACCCGGCGTCCAACACCTGGTCCACCAAGGCGTCCTCGCCCAAGCCGTACGCGGGCTCGGGCAGCGCGGTGCTCGGCGGCAAGCTGTACGTCGTCGGCGGCTGCACCGGCAGCGCCTGCGGCACCAAGGACGTCACGGTCTACGACCCGTCGTCCGACAGCTGGTCGCAGATCGCCTCCTACCCGGAGCCGATCTCCTGGGAGTCCTGCGGCGGCATCGCCGGCAAGCTCTACTGCGCCGGCGGCACCACCGACGCCGGTTCGGTGAAGCACGCCTACAGCTACGACCCGTCGTCCGACAGCTGGTCGGCCGTGGCCGACCTGCCCATCGACCTGTGGGGCTCGGCGTACTCCGCGGCCAACGGCCTGCTGCTGGTCTCGTCCGGTGTCACCGGCAACAGCACCGCGATCACCAACCAGGGCTTCGCCTTCGACCCGGGCACAGGCGCCTGGACCGCCCTGCCCAACGCCAACAGCTCCGTCTACCGCGGTGGTGGCGCCACCGGCTTCTACAAGGTCGGCGGCAACCCCGGCGGCAGCCTGACGCCGCCGGTGGCCACCGTGGAGGTGCTGCCCGGTTACGACCAGGGCGGCGGCTCCTCGGACGTCAGCTGGCTGTCCGTGTCCGAGCGGAAGGTGACGCTCCAGCCGGGGGCGAGCACCACGATCACGGTCGGCCTGGACGCCGGGGTCGACGAGGTCACCCAGCCCGGCGACTACACGGCGGCTCTGACCGTCCAGACCGACACCCCGTACGCCGGGGTTCCGGTCGACGTGAAGATGCGCGTCAGCCCGCCGAAGGACTGGGGCAAGTACGCCGGTACCGTGCTGGGCGCCGACGGCCAGGGCGGCACCGCGCCGCTGGCCGGGGCGACCGTCCAGATCAACGCCTCGACGGTGAGCCACACCCTGCGGACAGGTAAGGACGGAACCTACGCCCTGTGGTTCGACAGCCGCCTCAACCCGGTCACCGTGATCGTGTCCAAGGACGGCTACCAGCCGGTGACCACCACTGTGAAGCTCAAGAAGGGAGGGACGACGACGGGCGACTTCACGCTGAAGAAGTCCTCGTGACCTCATCCCCGTGACACAGCCGCGGGCCGGCCCTTCGGGGCCGGCCCGTGCCGCACCCGGACCGCCCCGCGCGCCCGGGGCTCGATCTGTGCGCCTCGCTGTGCGTAGTGCGAACGAGTCCGTCGATCGCCCTGCGACCGGCACCGCGTGGGTGAGGATTGCGGCCATGGGATTGTCGACGGCGTTCACGGAACTGTTCGGTGTGGAGCATCCGATCGCCCTGGCGCCGATGGGCGGTTCGGCCGGTGGCGCCCTGGCGGCGGCGGTCTCGCGCGGCGGCGGGCTCGGACTGCTGGGCAGCGGGAACGGGGACCGGGGGTGGCTGGCCCGCGAACTGCCCGTCCTGGCCGGCGAGTGCGCCGGGAAACCCTGGGGTATCGGCTTCCAGACGTGGGCGATCGACGACGGCGCGATCGCGCGGGCGCTGGAGCAAGAGCCGGCAGCGGTCATGCTGTCGTTCGGCGACCCCGGTCCGTTCGCGGAGCGCGTCCGTGGCGCGGGTACGGCGCTGATCCTTCAGGTCACCGACCTGGAGGAGGCCCGCAGGGCGGTGGATCTGGGCGCGGACGTGATCGTGGCGCAGGGCACCGAGGCCGGCGGGCACGGCGCCCGGCACGGGCGGTCCACGCTGCCGTTCGTGCCCGTCGTGGCGGACCTGGCGGCGCCGGTGCCGGTGCTTGCGGCCGGCGGGATCGCCGACGGCCGAGGCGTGGCGGCCGCCCTGGCGCTGGGGGCGGCGGGAGCACTGCTCGGCACCCGCTTCCAGGCCACGACCGAGGCCCTGGTCGCCCCGGCGACCGCCCGGGCGATCGTCGAGGGCCGCGGGGAGGACACCGAGCGCAACAGGGTGCTGGACATCGCCCGTGCTTCGCGCTGGCCGGCGAAGTACACCGCGCGCACCCTCGGCCACCCTTTCCTCGACGCATGGCGGGGCCGGGAGGACGAACTCGCGGCTGACCCGCATGCGCGGCAGGCGTACGAGGACGCCGTCGCGCGACGCGAGATCCCGGCCTTGCCCCAGTGGGCCGGCGAGGGCGTCGACCTCATCGACGACCTGCCGTCCGCGGCCGGTCTGGTCGGCACCCTGGCCGCCCAGGCGGAGGAAGCGCTGGCCCGAGCCGTCAGGCGCTGACCGCGCGATCACCGGGGAGCGGCGATCACGGCCGTTCGGCAGGTCGTGCGCCGGCGGTTGACGGCCGAAGGGCCGAAGACCGCACGTGCGGTCTTCGGCCCTTCGGCGCAGCTGTCATACCGGCTGTGACGGCGGTGGCGGAGAGTGGCAGGCGCCCTCCGCGTCACAGCACGACTTCCGAGGCGTCAGCGGCGGCCGGGGAAGTGGTGACGGTCGCCGTACCAGCCGTGGTGACGGTCGTTGTACCAGCCGTGGTGCCGGTCCCAGTGCCGGCGGTTGTTGTACCAGCCGTGGTGCCAGCCCCGGTAGCGGTAACGGTCGTCGAAGTGACCGCGGCGCCCGTCGTAGTCGTGGCCGATCCCGACGCCCTCCACGGGGCGGCTGTGCGAGAAGCTCCTTCCGTTGTCGCGGTCGTGGCCTCCGTGGGCCAGGGCCGGCAGGGCGGCCGCGCCGACGAGGGCGCCCGAAGCCACACAGGTGGCGAGTAGGCGGAGCGCCGTACGAGAAACAGACATGAATCCCCTCACGGTCGTGCACCCCCACCCTGGTCGGGCGGGGCGTGCGATCCGATTCCCGGCTCTGTGCCGAGGCGCCACACTGTGGCCCTCTCCGACGACAGCAGATGACCAAAAGGATTCGTGTTACGAAACGCGGATATATCCGTAACTCTCCCTTGTACGGACCATCGATCCGGGGAGAGCGCGGGTCGTCGGCCCGGTTCCTGCTCCGAACCAGCCCGCGATCAGGAGGAAAACAGCTGACGATTCGTGGCGCTGCCGGCGGTCTCGCCGCCTCGACTCCCGCGAATGGCCGAATGGCTTTCGTAACAGCGGGGGCGCGTCCTATCGGGGGACCCGTTTCGGGCGGCGGCGATCCTGTGAGTCGGTGGCGAGGTGCCGGTCGGCGAGGTGCGGTCCCGGCTCACGGACGCCCGGCGCCGGAAGCCGGCCCACATCGCCGGGTTCGGGAAGTCGTGGAGGCGAGCCGATGACGACGGCGACCATGCGTGCGGCGCGCTTCTCCCGTGCCCGGCCGCCGACTCGGCGTGGAGGACGAGAAGCGCCGATCCGCGTCGAGACGCCGAGGTGGGCGCCGGGTGGCGTACTGGCAGCCGGGCCGACGGGTGCTCGGGGTACGCCATGACGCGCTGGCTGATTCTTCGGCAGCTGACGGCGCGTCGGGCGGATAGGGCGGCCACAGGCGGCTGAGTTCACTCGTCGTTCAGCCCGGTGCCGGCCGTTGGTTGCGTCCGGACCCTCGTCGCGTTCCGGACCGCGACTTACCATCCGAGTGCGGACGTGAGCGGCATATGGGGGAGGCGCGCTTGTTCGGCAGCTCGCGTGAAGAGGTGTCAGGCAGAGGAAACTTGAGCGGGTTGGGGAAACTGCCGCGCGGCGTGCGGCTGTACCGGCTGCGGCCCGACGGGTCCGTCGTCCTCGCCGATCGTGACGGCGCCCGGGCGCTGGGGCCCGAGCGGGACCTCCTTCGGTTCATCGACGACGGGCAGTTCGCCCACTACCTCGTCGGGGACGCGGCCACCTCCCCCGAACGCCCCTCCAACGCCACCGTCAAAATCGGCATCGTCGGCCCGCGCAGCGCCTTCACCCCGCATGCGCACGGCGGGGAGCACTTCGTCCTCAGCCTCGGATACGCGGCCTGCGGCCTGTACGACAGCGAGCGCGGCCGAGTCACCGAAGTCCTGCTGACCCCAGGTGAGTTGATCCGCATTCCGGAGATGGTGCCGCACTCCTTCGCCAACCGCGACACCGACCCGCTGACCATCCTGGCCGCCAACACCGGCTACGGCATCGACCACGAGGACTACGCGATCACCGCCGCCGAGGCGGAGCGCAGGGCGGCCGGCCCGCCGCACGGCGCCCCCACCGCCGCCACATACACCGGAACGCACACGGGCACCCTCGCCCCCGTCGACTACCTCGAACTCGCCGCCGCGCTACGAGACATCGAACAGGTCCAGCGGGTGCGGGTGCCGGGTGCCACCACCGTCAGGGAGCGACTGGCCGCCCGGCTGCGTCGGCTCGCACAGGGACTGGAGGGCCGTCGGTGATCTGTCCGCACTGCGAGGAGTCCCTGCTGCGCAAGGAACGTCCCGGCAACGTCTGCGGCAAGTGCGGGAGCAGGTACGCCCTGGACCCCAAGACCAACCCGCTCCAACTGAACGACCTCCGGGTCCGCAGGACCGCCCTCGCTCTTGGTCACGACAGCCAAGTACCCTGCACACCAGGACAGTTGTGGTACGCCCTGTCCCGCAAGTCGCTGCGGGAGACTCAGGTCGAGATGGGGTGCGGCGTTTCCCTGATGATTGCCGGTGTCATCGCGGTGTTCGTCGGGCTGGGCTCGAAAGGCGTGGTCGTCGCCACCCTCGGGGGTGTGTTGCTGCTCGCGGCGGTGGGCTTCGTGGTCGCGGAGGTGATGGGCGTGGGCCGGGGCCGCCCCCGAGTCGCCCGGGAGGCCTTCCGCACCGGCCCACTGGAGGCGTGGAAGAGCGTCTACGGCTCCCTGCCGCCCGGGGTGATCGACGACAGCCGGTATCCGACCCCGGGTCCCCACCCGGCGAACGGCGGGGTGGACCCGGAACCGGCCCCGGGCACCCCGTCCGACGGGCTCGTCCTGGTCTGCCCCGACCGCTCCATCGCCGTCTTCCTCGACGCGGCGGGCCTGACCACTCGACACGGGGTCACCCTGGTGGCCGATCCGGCCGCACTGCCCGCCGCACCCGGCCGGGGACCCGTACTGGTGCTCCACGACGCCGACGCCCACGGCCTGCTGCTCGCCCACCGCGTCCGCGCCGCGCAGCCCGCGCGCCCGGTTGTCGACATCGGTCTGCCCCTCGGCGCGGTGCAGGGTCTCGCGCGCGCGGTACCCGTGCGGGGCGAACAGCCGGGGGCGAGCGTCATGAAACTGCTCGCACAGAGCGGGGAGTTCAGCTCCGGGCAACTGAAGTGGCTGAGCCGCGGTTGGGGGTTCCCGCTGGTCGGAGTACCGCCGGTCAAACTGCTGACCGTGGTCTCCCGGGCCGTCGAAAAGGCCGGCGCGGCAGCCGATCCGCAGCGGCGGCGGGCAGCCTCCCTCGGATTTCTGACCTGGCCCGAGGAGAGCGCATGAGCCGGCGGAGCCCGGTCGGCCGGCTGCTGCTGGAGCGGGCGATCACCACCGCCGCGCAGCGCGCCGCCGCCCCGGGGAACATCCGCTTCACGGAGCGGCAGTTGTACTACGAGACCTGCCGTGTCCTGCGCCCGGCGCCCGCGCCGGTGCGGCGCATCCCGCACAGTCCGGCCCCGCCGTTGCGGCTGTCGCGATTCACCGAGGTGCTGCGCGGCAGGGAACCGGCCGGACTGCTCCCCGCTCCCGCCGCCGCCCCGACGATCGGCGGACCGTCGCGGGAGCCCGACCTGTACGGGTACGGGCTGCCACGGCTGTTGATCTGCCAGGACCGTTCCGTCGCCCGGATGCTGCTGGCCAACCACGTGCACCTGGAAGCGGCCTGCCCCGTCCTGAGCGCCGAGGACGATCTCCCGTTTGACTCCCGGCTGGTGGAAGCCCTGGAGCGGACCGAGGGTGCCACCGTGCACGTCCTGCACGACGCGAGCCCCGCCGGGATCGCCCTGCCCGCGCGGGTACGCGAAGAGCTGGGACCGGTGCCCGTCCGGGTCGCCTCGCTGGGGCTGGTGCCCCGGCACGCCCAGGCGTTGCGCCTGGTGTCCGGACGCAGGCCCGGCCCGGTACCACCGCTCGGACCGATGCCGAGTGGGCTCAGACCCTCGGAGGTCGACTGGCTCGCCGAGGGCCGGTTCGCCGAAGTGGCCGCGGTACCGCCCGCCCGGCTGCTGCGCGCCGCACTGCGCCTCACCCGCGGGCCCCGGTCGGCCCACCGCTCGGTCTGGAGCGATCTGCGCGATCTGCGCACCGCCGGATTCATGACCTGGCCCGACCCATGACCCCACCCGGCCCCCGACCTTCGACCTTCGACTTCGCCCCCGAGGACCGCATGCCCGAGCAACGCAGACCCAAGGACCGAAGAGCATGATCCGCCCACGCGAAATCGGCTACACGGACGAGCTGCTCGCCGACGGCAGCGTCCACCGCACCTATGAGGACGGCCGGCAGGAATGGCGCCGGCGCGGCCCGGCCGGCCAGGTCCACTGGCGCGACGACCGGGCGGGCACGGGCACCGACGAACAACTGGGCACCGGCATCGTCAAGCGCACTCTGGCCGACGGCACGGTGACCTACGGGCGGGACATCGGCTACGGCCGCACCCTCTGGGGGCGCGGCGAAACCCTCATGATCAACCGGACGTCGTTCGGCGGCCGGATGGGAGGGATCCTCGTCGGCCTCGGCATAGCGGGACTGGCCGTCACCGCCTCCCAACTGCCGCCGCTCAGCCTCACACCGGAAGAGGAGGAGGAACTGCGCAGGCAGGCGCAGAGCTCGTCCTCCGGCGGGGGCGACGGCAGCGGCGACGGGGACGACTGGAGCGGCGCGGACTGGGACGACCACGGCGACTGGAGCGACGACGACTTCGGCTGACCGCGCCGCCCCTCCGGCCGGCGGAAGGACGCGTGCGCGGATATCCGGGCACGCGGCAACAGGAAAGGACCCTCCGATGGCGCGCTTCTGCGTCTGTCTCGCGTCGGGAACCGGGCACACCGACGCACGGCCCGACGCGGCCGATCTGCACCTCGCGGCCATGGGCACCCCGCCGGTCGCGCCGGGGCTGGCCCTCGTGCGGGACGAACCTGGGCACGCCCAGGGGCCGTTCGACGCACACGGGATGCGTGCCGTCGGCGAGGTCACCCTGCACAACCGCGCCGAACTCCTCGCCGCCCTCACCGCCGACGGTTCCCCCGCCCCGCCCGGCACCAGCGACGGCGAACTGCTGCTGCGCTGCTGGGCCCGGCTCGGCGAACGGGGCGTCGCGCTCGCCGAGGGCATGTTCGCGCTCGCCGTCCTCGACGGCGGCGACCTCGTGCTGATCCGCGACCACGTCGGCGCCCGCACCCTCTTCTACGCCCGTGCCGCCGGCGCCTGGGCGGCCTCCACCTCCCTGCGCGCCCTGCGCCGCTGGCCCGCCCTGGGCACCCGGATGAACCTGTCCGCCGTACGCTCCTTCCTCACCTTCGCCTATCTGCCCGGCGACGAGACGCTGCTGGAGGGCGTGCGCGAGGTGCTTCCCGGCCGGGTGCTGCGGCTGACGGCCGACGGGACCGCGACCGAGACGGTCCACTGGGAGCCCCGGGAGCGGATCGGTGAACCGCTCGGCCCGGATGGGCGGTCCGGCGGATCCGGCGACCACGTCCTCACCCTGCGCGCCCTCCTCGAGGAGGCCACCGCACGGCGGCTGCCCGAGGCCGAGGCCGTCGGCGTACTGCTGTCCGGCGGCATCGACAGCTCGCTCGTCACGGCGCTCGCCGCGAAGCTGCACAGCCACCCCGTCCACACCTACTCCATCAGCTTCGGCGACGAACTCCCCAACGAACTCGGCTACTCGGGCCTCGTCGCCGCCCACTGCCACACCCGGCACCGGGTGCTGACGGTCTCCGGCACGGCGGTCGCCGCACGGCTCGCCGACACGGCCGCCCTGCTCGACAGCCCGGTCGGCGACCCGTTGACCGTGCCGAACCTCATGCTCGCCGAGGCGGTCGCGAACGACGGGCTGAGCGTCGTCCTCAACGGGGAGGGCGGAGACCCGGTGTTCGGCGGGCCGAAGAACCTCCCGATGCTGGTCCAGGAGATGCACGCCGGGGCTCCGGGAGCGGCCGAGTCGCCCTGGTACGAGGACCGGGCCACCGCCTATCTGCGTTCCTACCGCAAGTGCTGGACCGACCTCCCGGACCTGCTGACCGCCGACGCCCTGGCCGCGCTCGAGGCCGCGCCCGCCCCGCAACGCTTCGTCGAGCCCTACCTGACGGGCCCGGACCGGATGACGCACCTCCTCAACCAACTGCTCCACTGCAACCTGCGGACCAAGGGCGCCCATCACATCCTCACCAAGGTCGAACGGCTGACCGCCTCCCAGGGGCTCCAGGGCCGCGCCCCGCTCTTCGACCGCAGGGTGGTGGACCACGCCTTCGCCACCCCGCCCGCGCTCAAACTCCGCGGTACGGCCGAGAAGTGGGTGCTGAAGGAAGCCGTACGCGATCTGCTGCCCGCCACCGTCGTGGACCGGCCCAAGAGCGGGATGAGGGTCCCGGTCCAGCAGTGGCTGAGCGGGCCGCTGCGTGAACTGGGCGGAGATCTGCTGCTGGGCGGGGCCGCCCGACGACGAGGACTGTTCCGGCCGGACACCGTACGGACCTGGCTGCGCGGTGAAGGCGCGCTGCTGCCCCGTCAGGGCGGCAAGTTGTGGCTGGTCCTCACCCTGGAGCTGTGGCTGCGGGCGTACGACCTGTGAACCGGACCCCCGAACCCGTCCCTCACTTGTGCACGGGAAACCATGGAGGCGACCACACGGTGAAGACCACTCTCGTCGACCCCCGCACCGGTCGTGTCCGGGGCACCGCCCCCGTCGCGCGCGAGAGCGAGGTGCGGTCCGCGGTCGAAGCGGCCCGCGCGGCCCTGCCCGGCTGGCGCGGCCTCACCCCCAGGGAACGGGCGCGCCGGCTGGAGCGGCTCGCCACGCTGGTCGAGGAGAACGCCGGCGCCCATGTCGCGCGGGAAGCCGCCGGGACCGGAAAGCCGGACAGCGAGACGGCGGGCGAGGTGGAGCAGGTCGCGGACCTCTTCCGGTTCTACGCCTCCGCCGTCCGCGCCCAGTCGGCACCGGCCGCCGGACGGCTGGTCGACGGCCACGAGAGCTGGGTGCGCTGGGAGCCCCTCGGGGTCGTGGGTGTCGTCGTGCCCTGGAACTATCCGCTGATGATGGCGGCCTGGCGGTGCGCTCCGGCCCTGGCCGCCGGCAACACGGTGGTGGCCAAACCCGCCGAGACCACTCCCGACACCCTGGAACTCCTGGCCGAGCAGGCCGCCGAAGCGCTCGGCCCCGCCGTCCTCACCGCCGTCCCGGGCGACCGTGCGACCGGTCGGCTGCTGGTCGAGGCCGATGTCGACATGGTCGCGTTCACCGGCAGTGCGGCAGCCGGGGCCGATGTGGCCGCGCGTGCCGCGGGGCGCCGGGTCAGCCTCGAACTCGGCGGCAACGCCCCCGCGCTCGTCCTGCCCGACGCGCCCGACGACACCTGTGCACAACTGGCCCGCGCCTGCGTCTACAACGCCGGGCAGAGCTGCGCGGCCCCCGCCCGGGTCATCACCCAGCGCGAGAACTACGAGCAGGTGGTGGAGCAACTGGTCGTCGCGGCACGGGAATGCCTCGCGGGACGGGACTTCGGTCCGCTCAACAACGCCGATCAGGCGGCCCGTTACGACGGCATCCTCACGGCCAGCGCCGCCCGGCGGAACCTCGCCGCCGACATCGCCCCTCGGCCCGGCGAGGAAAACGGCTTCTGGCGGCCGACCCGGATCCTGGCCGACCTGCCCGACGACGACCCCGCGGTCGTGGAGGAGGTCTTCGGCCCGCTGCTCACCGTGTAGCACGCCGAAGACCTGGACGCGGCCGTCGCGCTGGCCGACGGAGTCCCGCAGGCACTGGCGGCGAGCGTGTGGACCCGTGATCTGACCACGGGGCTGGAACTCGTCGGCCGGCTCAACGCGGGGGAGGCCTGGCTCAACTGCCATCTGGTGCAGACCGCGGAACTCCCGCACGGAGGCCGGGGCGCCTCGGGCCACGGCACGGACCTGAGCACCCTGGCCCTGCACGAGTACCAGCGTCCCAAGACCGTCACCGCACGCCTGCTCCGCGGCACCTGACGGCGGCCGCGCGCGCCGCGGGACTCCCGAGAACCCTCCCGGCCGGTCCTGTGTGCCGTCAGACGCCGTGCGGACTCGCGGTGGTGGCCGAGGGGGCGGGGGGAGGGGGACTGGGTGTGCTTGCTGGCGTACTTACCGGGACTCTTGTAGAAAGCCCCGGCGTTCACGCCGGGGATGAACGCATCTCAAGGCTGCTCTGACGCGTAAATGGCAGCAGGTCAGGGTGGGTGCGGGCAGGGTTGGGTGCCCGGTGGCCGTGCTGGTCGCCGGGTGTCCTGGGGCTGGTCGTTCAGGCCGTGCCTTCCAGAGGGTTGAGGGTGACGGTGTAGCCGAGCTGGTTGAGCGCGTTGATCGCTCGGCGGGTGGCGCGTTCGGGGTCGCGCTGGGTGAAGTAGGTGCCACCGAGCTCGTGGTAGGGAACGTTGTCGGTGAGCATGTGCCAGATCGCGGTGATGATCGAGTGCTCGACGGCGACCAGGGCCTTGAGCGGGCCGCGGCGGGCCGTGAGTCGCTTGTAACGGGCCTGGAGGTAGGTGTCCTTGGTTCTTGCGGCGCCAAAGGCGGCCAGACCGAGGGCACCTTTGAGGTACGGGTTGCCGGGACGGACCTTGGCGTTCTTGGTGCGGCCGGCGGACTCGTGGTGGCCGGGGCAAACCCCGGCCCAGGAGGCGAGGTGCTTGGCGGAGGCGAACCGGTTCATGTCGCCGCCGGTCTCGGCGATGATCACCTCGGCGACGGCGCGGTTGATTCCGGGAATGGTGTCCAGGAGGTCGAGCGCGGGACGAAAGGGGGCCATCGCCTCCTCGATCCGTGCATCCAGCTGCCTGATCGCCTCGGTGAGCTGGTCGTAGTGGTCCAGGTGCAGCCGGGTCAGGAACGCGTGGTGGGCGCGGAAGCGGCCGGTCAGCGCCTCGGTCAGTTCGGGGATCTTGTTGCGGAGCCTGCGCTTGGCCAGGTCCGCAAGGACCTGTGGGTCGCGTTCGCCGCTGATGAGGGCCTCCAGCATGGCGCGGCCGGAGACGCCCATGATGTCGGAGGCGACCGCGGCGAGTTTGGTGCCGGTGTCCTCCAGCAGTTTCTCCAGCCGCTGGACGATCTGGCCGCGCTCGCGGGTCATCTGGGTGCGGGCCCGGGTTAGATCCCGCAGTTCGCGCACCGGCTGGGGCGGCACGAAAGAGGGGCGGACCAGGCCGTGGGCGCCGAGCTGGGCCAGCCAGGCCGCGTCCGAGACGTCGGTCTTGCGGCCGGGCAGGTTCTTGACCTGCCGTGCGTTGACCAGGATCACGTTCAAGTCCTCGGCCAGCAGGTAGTAGAAGGGCTTCCAGTAGTCCGAAGTCGCTTCGATCACGACGAGGGTGACCTCGGCGGCGAGCAGGTGATCCCGCAGTGCGAGCACCGCGTTCGTGGTCGATCCCCAGGTGGTGGTCTCGGTGGCGAACGACCCGCGCCGTTTGGTACTCGGGGTGCGGACGCACGACTTGGCGTCCTTCTTGCTGATGTCCACACCGGCGCAGCGTTCGTGCAGCACGTCCAAGTCCCGATCCCTCCCTCAACGGACGAGTAGTACGCCGTTCCGGGAGGGCCAGGATGAATCAGGAATTCTGACGCACGTGCTCACAGCAACACTCCACGGTTCCCGTGGACGGCCCCCAGCACCACGCTGACGTGCGAGCTCACCGGCATCACAGAGCAATCGGTTTCGGCCGGAACGAACCCCACCACGATCCCGAACCATCACCGGCCCACGGCAGGGGCAGACAGAAGCATCCCCAGCGCGCGCCACGGGATTTACCACGCCCCCGGCGCGCACCGAAGGTGCGCTGGATCGCTGATGTGCACTTTAGAGTGGACGTTGTTGCTGCTCGATGTACTGGCGGACGATCGCCAACGGTGCTCCGCCGCATGATGCGGAGAAATACGAGGGCGACCACAGATGCCCGTGCATGATGGCGCGGTTGACCTGTCCGGTGAACTCCTGCCGTATCCGGCGAGCGGAGACGCCCTTGAGGCTGTTGACCAGTTTCGAGACGGTGACCTTGGGCGGGTAGTGCACCAACAGGTGGACGTGATCACGTTCGCCGTTGAACTCCTTCAGCTCCGCTTCGAAGTCCTCGCACACCTTGCGCATGATCTC